>NZ_CP022415.1:974303-1299070 GCF_002222635.1 Pseudosulfitobacter pseudonitzschiae
CTTGTACCTTGACGGTAACTCGTTGGGGCCGTTGCCAAAAGCTGCACAAGCGCGGGTGTCTGGCATGATTGCCGACGAATGGGGCCAGATGCTGATCCGTGGCTGGAACGATGCCGGATGGATGGCACAGCCCGCACGGATCGGCGACAAGGTTGGCCGCCTGATCGGTGCGCCCGAAGGGTCGGTTGTGATGGGCGACACGCTGTCGATCAAGGTCTATCAGGCGGTTGCCTCGGCCCTGAAAATGCGGCCCGGCCGCAAGGTTATTCTGAGTGATACCGGCAACTTCCCCACTGATCTTTATATGGTGCAGGGGCTGATCAACACGCTGGATCAGGGGTTCGAATTGAAAACCGTTGCCCCCGAAGATGTGGGGGATGCCATCGACGACCAGATTGCCGCCGTGATGCTGACCGAAGTGGATTACCGCACGGGTCGCAAGCACGACATGAAGGCGATTACCGAGATTGCCCATGCCAACGGTGCGGTGATGATCTGGGATCTGGCCCATTCCACCGGTGCCGTGCCTGTCGATCTGGCGGCCAGCAATTGCGAAATGGCGGTGGGTTGCACGTATAAATACCTTAACGGCGGGCCCGGCGCACCTGCGTTCATCTATGTGCGGCCCGATCTGGCCGGTGATGTTCAGCCCGCGCTGGCCGGATGGCTGGGCCACGATGCGCCGTTTGATTTTGACCCCGATTACCGCCCCGCTGGCGGGATCGAGCGGATGCGCGTGGGCACGCCGCCGATCATCCAGCTGGCCGCGCTTGAGGCCGCGATGGAGGTCTGGGAGGGCGTCGACATGGCCGATGTGCGCAAGGCCTCTGTCGCCTTGCAAGAGGTTTTCATCAGGGAAGTCGAGGCGCGCGTGCCCGCCCTGACGCTGGCCAGCCCGCGCGATGCGGCGCAGCGTGGCAGTCAGGTCTCGTTCAAGTTCGAACAAGGGTATGCCGCGATGCAGGCTCTGATCGCACGCGGGGTGATCGGTGATTTCCGTGCGCCCGACATCATGCGTTTTGGTTTTACGCCGCTTTACATCGACGAGGCCGACGTGATGGCCGCTGTGGAACATATCGAGACAGTGATGCGTGACAAATTGTGGGATGATCCGCAATATCGGACTCGCAGCAGGGTGACCTGAAGATGGGACACCCTGCGACAAACGACAATAAAAGGGGCGCAATGACCCCATCACCAAGGGAGAAGACAAACATGAAGATGAAATCACTGGTAGCAGCAGCCTGCATGGCGCTGGCAGGCACGGCGGCACAGGCCGACGGGCACGGCGGCAAGGTCAAGGTTGGCATGATCACCACGCTTTCGGGCGGCGGTGCCGGACTGGGCATCGACGTGCGCGACGGCTTTATGCTGGCGGCCAAGGGCAACGACATGCTCGAACTGATCATCGAAGACGACCAGCAAAAGCCCGATATCGCGGTGCAACTGGTCGATAAAATGATCCAGTCTGAAAATGTCGACGTTCTGACCGGCATCATCTGGTCAAACCTTGCGATGGCCGTGGTTCCGTCGGCGACGGCGCAGGGCAAATTCTACCTGTCGCCCAATGCCGGTCCATCGGCGCTGGCAGGCAAGGGCTGTAGCCCGCTCTATTTCAACGTCGCATGGCAGAACGACGCCTTCTACGAGGCGAGTGGGCTTTGGGCCAACGACAACGGGATCAGCAAGGTGTTCCTGATGGCACCCAACTATCCGGCGGGCATCGACGGCATGACGGGCTTTAAGCGCACCTTCAAAGGCGAGGTCGTGAACGAGGTTTACACCAAGCTCGGCCAGACCGATTACGCTGCCGAAATTGCGCAGATCCGCGCGTCTGACGCCGATACGGTCTATTTTTTCCTGCCGGGTGGCATGGGCATCTCGTTCATGAAGCAATGGGCGGGTTCGGGTGTGGACAAGGCCGTGATGGGCCCTGCCTTCAGTTTTGATCAGGGCATTTTGGGCGCGATTGGCGAGGCCGCATTGGGCGTCAAGAACACTTCGCATTGGTCCAAGGATCTGGATGTTCCGGGCAACGCCGAATTTGTGCAGGCGTTTCAGGACGAATACGGTCGTCTGCCGTCGCTTTATGCGGCTCAAGGCTATGACACCGCGCTTTTGCTGATGTCGGCAATGGGCAAAGCAGATGTGAACGACGCCGAGGCGTTTCAGGCCGCGCTGGAAGAGGCTGATTTCCAGTCGGTGCGCGGCAAGTTCTCGTTTGCGGAAAATCACCACCCGATCCACGACATCTATATGCGCGAAGTGGTCAAGGAGGGTGACGTCGTGACCAACAAGATCATCGGCGTTGCCGCGACCGATCACACAGATGTCTACGGTGCTGACTGCAAGATGTAAGATCAATGGCTCTGGCAGGTCCGCTGCCAGAGCCCGTTCCTGAAGCATAATAAATTTCAAAGGCTTGTCGCTGCGTCGCGCAGGGCAGGGTTGGCAGATGACACCATTGTTGTTGATCGAACAGGTGCTGAACGGGCTGCAATCGGGGATTATGTTGTTCCTGATGGCCGCCGGTTTGACGCTGATTTTCGGGGTTATGGGGCTGATCAATCTCGCCCACGGCTCGCTTTATATGATCGGTGCCTTTGCGGCAGCGGCTGTGGCGGGCTGGACCGGATCGTTCGTGCTGGCCTTGGGGGCGGCGCTGGCTGCGGCGGCCGCGGCGGGCTGTGTGATCGAAATGGTTGTGATCCGCAGGCTGTATGACCGTGACCATCTGGATCAGGTTCTTGCGACCTTTGCGCTGATCCTGATCTTTTCCGAAGGCACGCGGTGGCTGTTCGGATCATTTCCGCTGTATCTGGATGTGCCTGCGGCGCTGTCCGGTCCGGTGACTTTGCCCGGTGGCATCCTTTATCCGTCCTATCGTTTGCTGATCATCGTGATCGGGCTGCTGATCGCCGTGGGGCTGTTCCAGCTGATCGCGCGCACGCGGATCGGCATCCAGATCCGCGCGGGTGAAAGTGACCGCGAGATGATCGGCGCCTTGGGCGTGGACATCAGCCGTCTTTATACCATCGTGTTCGCGCTGGGTGCGGCGCTGGCCGGACTGGCGGGCGCATTGGTGGGCGCGATCCAGTCGGTGCAGGTCGGCATGGGCGAGCCTGTGTTGATCCTTGCATTCGTGGTCATCGTGATCGGTGGCATCGGCTCGATCAAGGGCGCGCTGGTCGGCGCCCTTTTGGTGGGGATGACCGACACGCTGGGCGGCGTGCTGTTGCCGTTGCTGTTTGGTCTGTTCATGGACCCGTCGAGTGCGACAACCATCGGGTCGGCGCTGGCGTCGATGTCGATCTATATCCTGATGGCGCTGGTTCTGCTGTTCCGGCCCACCGGCCTGTACGGAGGGGCGTAAGATGCGGCGCGAAACGATACTGAATACACTGCTTTATCTGGCGATGCCCGTGGCCGCCGGTCTGGCCTTTGCGCTGGACGAGCCGTTTCTGATCACCCTCATCACCCGTGCGGCGATCTTTGCGCTGGCGGCTGTGGGGTTGAACCTTGCCTTGGGCTTGGGCGGTCTTGTCAGCCTTGGACATGCGGCGTTCTTTGGTATTGGCGGATATGCGATGGGTATTCTTGCGCATCATGCGCAGACCTTTACGCCGATCATGGACACATGGTTCGTGCTTGAGGGCACCAAGTCGATGCCGGTGATCTGGCTGGTGGCGATTGTCAGCTCTGCACTGGCGGCTTTGGCAATCGGGGCGCTGTCGCTGCGCACCTCGGGCGTCTATTTCATCATGATCACGCTCGCCTTCGGGCAGATGTTCTATTACTTCGCGATCTCGTGGCCTGCCTATGGCGGTGAGGACGGCCTCAGCATCTATGTGCGCAATGATTTTCCGGGGCTGAACACGCTGGACCCGATGCAGTTCTTTGCGCTGGTTTTTGCGATCCTGTCGGCGGTGCTGTGGTGGATGGGCCGTCTGGCCCGCGCGCCCTTTGGTCTTGCGCTGAGTGCGGCCCGCCAGAACGCCGAGCGGGTCGAGACCGTGGGCCTTGGGCCGTTCCGGTTGCGGCTGGTGGCCTTCGTGATTTCGGGCGCTGTAACCGGGCTGGCGGGGGCGCTGTTTGCCGACCTTAACCGCTTTGTCAGCCCGACAATGTTCAGCTGGCAGATGTCGGGCGAATTTATCGTGTTTATTGTGCTGGGCGGTGTGGGCCGTCTGTTCGGGCCGGTGGCGGGGGCCATGCTGTTTGTGCTGCTGGAACACCTGCTGTCGCCGGTGTCGGATTTCTGGCTGATCTATGTGGGTGTGATCCTGTTGCTGGTGGTTTTGTTCGCACGCGGCGGTCTGATCGGGTCACTGGCCGGACGGGAGGTGGCTCATGACTGAACCGCTGTTGCATGTGGACGGGCTGCACAAAGCCTTTGGGGCGTTGCAGGCCACGGACGGGGTGTCACTGACGCTGCGCGCGGGCGAAATTCACGCGCTGATCGGGCCGAACGGGGCCGGTAAATCAACGCTGATCAAACAGATCGCGGGTGGGCTGGCCCCCGACGCGGGGCGCGTGTGGTTTGAAGGGCGCGATGTCACCGCGCTGAGCACTCAGGCGCGCGCGCGGGCCGGGCTGGGGCGCACGTTCCAGATATCGTCGCTGGCGATGGAGGCGACGGTGCTGCAAAATGCCGTACTAGGCGCGATGGGCCGGGCCGGATCGGTCTGGCGCTTCCTGCGTCCGGTGATGCGCGATGCGGAACTGGTGGAGCAGGCGCAGGCGGCATTGGCGCGGGTCGGCCTGACGGATCACGCCAGCACCCGCACGGCGGAACTCAGCCACGGCCAGCGGCGGTTGCTTGAGGTGGCTGTTGCCCTGACGTTGAAACCGCACGCCTTTGTCATGGACGAACCGATGGCGGGCCTTGGCGCGTCGGGGTCCAAGCGGATGACCACCTTCCTTGACGGGCTGCGCCGCGAGGCACCGATCCTGCTGGTCGAACACGACATGGACGCGGTCTTTGCGCTGGCCGACCGGATCAGCGTGCTGGTCTACGGCAAGATCATCGCCACCGGCACAGCCGACGAAATTCGCGCCGACCCGCAGGTGCGCACCGCCTATCTGGGCGAGGAGGACGCGGCATGAGCTTGTTGAAACTGGAACAGGTTCAGGCGTCCTACGGCCCGTCGCAGGCGCTGTTCGGTGTTGATCTGGAAGTGGCCGAGGGCGAGGTGGTCGCCCTGATGGGCCGCAACGGTATGGGTAAATCGTCGACCATCAAGGTGATCAGCCGCCTGTTAAAGCATAAATCCGGCAGCGTGATACTGGACGGACGCGACATTGGTGGTTTGCCACCGCACAAAGCGGCGCAGGCTGGTCTGGGGCTCGTGCCCGAGGGGCGGCGGTGTTTTCGCAACCTGACAGTGCGCGAAAACCTGATTGCGGCAGCGCGGTCCGGGCATTGGGACATGGCGCGGGTCACTGCGTTGTTCCCGCGGCTACAAGAGCGGCAAGAGCAGCTTTCGGCGTCGCTGTCGGGAGGCGAGCAACAGATGCTGGCCATTGGCCGCGCGCTGATGACCAACCCGCGCCTGCTGATGCTGGACGAGGCCACCGAAGGTCTGGCCCCCGTGGTGCGTCAGGAAATCTGGGCTGCGGTGCGCACGCTGAAATCCGAAACCGGGCTGGCGCTGTTGGTGGTTGACAAATCGCTGGCCGAACTGCGCCAGATCGCGGACCGCGCCGTTATTCTGGAACGCGGCACATCGGTGTGGCGTGGCGATATGGCGGCGCTGGATCGCGATATTGCAGATAAATTCTTGGGCGTCTGACGTCCCCGTAACAGGAGGTGGCTTATGGCCCATCGTATTATTCAACCCGACGGCTGGAAACCCGCCAGGGGCTACGCCAACGGAGTTCTGACCAAATCCGGCACGCTTTATGTGGGCGGGCAGATCGGCTGGACTGCCGATCAGGTGTTCGAAGTGCATGATTTTATCGGCCAGATGCGTCAGGCTCTGTCCAATATCCGCACTGTGGTCGAGGCGGCGGGGGGCACCTGCGCCGACATCGTGCGGCTGACGTGGTATGTCACCGACAAGGCCGACTATCTGGCGCATCAGGCCGAGGTTGGCGCCGCCTATCGCGACGTGTTGGGCCGCAACTTTCCGGCGATGACAATGGTCGTGATCGACGCATTGGTCGAGGACGAAGCCCTGTTGGAAATCGAAGCTACCGCCGAGATCGGGTAAGGCTGCGCAGCACCGATGTCAGCACAAAGGCACCTGCTGCCACGCTGACGATGCTGGGACCGGTGGGGGTATCCCATTGGAACGACGCGGCCAAACCACCCAATGCGGCCAGTGCGCCGATGGCAGCGGCGATCGCGGCCATCGCCTCGGGTGTGCGGGCCAGCGGGCGTGATGCGGCCGCCGGAATGATCAGCAGCGCGGCAATCAGCAGTGCGCCGACCACTTTGATCGCACAGGCCACAGTGATGGCCAGCGTCAGGGTCAGAACCAGCTGTTCGCGGCGCGGGTTGATGCCGCTGGCCTGTGCCAGATCGGGGTTCAGCGTCGCCGACAACAGCGCCGTCCAGCGCCAGACCAGCATGGCGATGACCAAGGCCGCTCCGCCCCAGATCAGTGCCAGATCGCCTTTGGTCACAGCCAGAATATCGCCAAAAAGATAGGCCATCAGGTCCACACGCACCCCGTGCAACAGGGACACCGCCACCAGCCCCAGCGCCAGTGCTGCATGTGCCATCACACCCAGCAGCGTGTCTTCGGCCAGACCGCGACCCGACAGGGTGCTGACAGCCAGTGCCATCAGCAGCGCAACCACCAGAACACCCAGCAAGACCGGCCCCTGAAAGGTCAGCGCCAGCGCCACGCCCAGCAGGGCGGCATGGGACGTCGCATCGCCGAAATAGGCCATGCGCCGCCAGACAACAAAACACCCCAAAGGGGCAGCGGCCAGTGCGACACCGATGCCGGCAAGAGCGGCGCGCAGGGCGAAATCATCGAGCATGGGAGTGGCCTTTGTGATCGTGGTCGTGATCATGCGCATGATCGTGGTTATGTTCGTGCCGGTACAGCGCCAGCGCGCCTTGGGTGCCAGAGCCGAACAGCGCGCGGTATTCGGGGGCGTCGCGCACCACGTCGGGGGTTCCTTCGCAGCAGATATGGCCGTTGACGCACAGAACCCGATCCGAGGCCGCCATAACCACATGCAAATCATGGCTGACCATCAGCACAGCACAGCCCAATTCGGCCCGAACCTCTTCGATCTGGCGGTAAAAAGCGGCCGATCCGGGCTGGTCGAGACCTTGGGTCGCTTCGTCAAGGATCAGCAAATTGGGCCGCATCAACAATGCGCGGGCCAGCAACACGCGCTGGAACTGGCCGCCCGACAGCTCGGACATCTGCGCGCGGCCCAGATCGGGCAGCCCCGCATGGCGCAGCGCCTCTGCCAGGGCCTGCGGTTTACTGCGGCGGGGCAGGTTCATGAACCGCTGCACCGTCAGGGGCAGTGTCGGGTCGATGTGCAGGCTTTGCGGGACATAGCCGATGGACAGGTCGGGCGTGCGGGCGATGCTGCCGGACACTGGTTTCAGGGCGCCGATCAACCCCTTGAGAAGCGTAGACTTTCCCGAGCCATTGGGGCCGACAATGGTGACAATCTCGCCTGCGTTAATGTAAAAGTCCACGTCGCGTAGCACCGGGGCGCCGCCCTGCGCCAGCGTCATGGCCTTGGTCTGGATCAGCGGGTTCATACAGTGCTGCCCTGACAACTGGGGCACAGGCCTTCTGCTTCGATGACGGTGCGTTCGATCTTGAATCCTGTGTCGCGTGCAGCGTCGCCCAGACGGCCACGTGCCATTTCGGTGTCTGCCTCGGCCACGGACTTGCAGGCGCGACAGATCAAAAAGGCGGGCGCGTGCTCGGACCCCAGATGGGCGCAGGCGACATAGGCATTCAGACGCTCGATCTTGTGGGCGAAGCCTGCAGAGGTCAGAAAATCAAGCGCACGGTAGGCGACGGGGGGTTGCGACCCCAGCCCGTCGTCGGCCAGAAGGCTGAGCAGGTCATAGGCCCCGAGTGCGCGGTGTTCGCGCAGCAGGATTTCCAATGCGCGGCGGCGCACCGGCGTCAGTTTCAGCTTGTGATCGGCGCAATGGCGCTCGGCTGCTGCGATCGAGGCGTCGATGCAGGCGGCGTGATCATGGCGGTGAAAGCCGATGGCAGGCATGTGAAAGCTCTCCGTGTTTTGTGGGTTGATATGTTATAGCATAACAATTAGCAAGACCGCGAAATTCACACCGGAGAGAATATCATGATCAGACATCTAGGATTGGCGCTTATCTGCAGCGCAACCGCTGCGGCGGCCGAGGCCCCGCGCGTGGCGGTAGACATCGCGCCCGTCCATGCGCTGGTGGCGCAGGTGATGAAGGGGGTGGGCACGCCCGAACTGATCGTACCGCCGGGGGCGTCGCCGCACGGCTATGCGATGCGCCCGTCGCAATCGCGCAGCCTGTCCGAGGCGGATGCGGTGGTTTGGGTCGGCCCCGATCTGACGCCCTGGCTGGATGGCCCGCTGGACGCGCTTGCAAGCGATGCATCGCAACTGGTGTTGCTGGACGTGCCGCAGGTGCTGAAGTTGCAAGTACGCGAAGGCGGCGGGTTCTTGGGGCACCATCATGGGGAAGAGGATCACGGGGATCACGAGGGGCACGATGATCATGCGGGTCATGACGATCACGCGGATCACGAAGGCCACGCGGATCATGAGGGGCATGACGATCACGCAGAGCACATGACGCATGACGATCACACGCTTGATCCGCACGCATGGCTTGCACCCGAAAATGCCGCCCTCTGGATGTTGGAAATCTCGGTGGTGTTGGGGGCGCTTGATCCAGACAATGCGCTGACCTATGAGGCGAATGCGCGTGAAGGAGCCGCCGGACTGGCGGCGCTGACGGCTGACATCAATTCCATCCTAGAGCCCGTGCGCGGGCGTCCCTTTGTGGTTTACCACGATGCTTACCAGTATTTCGAGCACAGCTTTGCCATGCCCGCGACCGGCGCGCTCAGCGGCGGGGACGCACAGCCTGCAGGGGCTGCACGGGTGGCCGAGATTCGCGATATGATCAGTGCTGCGGGTGCCACTTGCGTGATGTCGGAACCGCAGTTCAATCCGGGACTGGTGGCGGCTGTGGGGGCTGCGCATACCGGCGTGGCCGATCCGTTGGGCGCGTCCTTTGAATCCGGACCTGCGCTTTATGCGGATGTGTTGCGTGGGTTGGCCACATCTTTGGCGGCCTGTCTGCAAGAGTGATACGAGGACTGGGGGCGCTGCCCCCGGCGCTGCGCGCCTCCCCCGGAGTTTATCTGGCAAGATGAAGCCGGAAATGAAAAAGACCCCGCCCTGTAAGGGGCGAGATCTGGAAAATGCTGAAAAAGACTGGTTATAAATCAGTCAGGTGGCGATTTTACCGCCGCCTTTTTTGGTAACCACCAGCACCGAGGGGCGCGGCGGCATGGTCGGGCTGAAATCGGGCCAGCGGGTGGCCGGGTCTTCAAAAGTCGAGTTCCGCTCGAAGCCCGGATAGTTCTTGGTGCCATCGGTGCCGGGGTGCTGGACGGCCAGAAACAGCGTGTCCATTTGCTCGGTGAAATAGGGTCCGCACAGTTCGCCGCCGACGGGGCAACGAAAGAACAGTTTGGACGTGCCGCGCGCTTCGCCTTCGGTTTCCAGCGCATACAGCCCGTCGGACTTGCCGGTTTTCGCCCAGCCCGAGCCTTGGTCGGTCGAGATCCACAGACGGCCATCTGCGTCGATGGCGGCGTTGTCGGGCGAGCCGAACCAGCCGTTCTCCGAGGTGTCGGGGTTCCACTGTGCGCCCACTTCGGTCACTGTGGGATCGCCGCATTTGACCAGAATAGACCACGTGCCTTTGGTGGCTGAATGCTGGCCGCCGTCTTCCTTGATCTCGATGATGTGGCCAAAGCTGCTGTCGGCGCGCGGGTTGGCGGCGTCGGTCTGGTCGGGTTTGCGTTTGGTGTTGTTGGTCAGCATGATGTAGGCGGTACCGTCGCCGCGCGGTTGCGCGTCTTCGGGGCGGTCCATCGGCGTGGCACCCACCGCATCGGCGGCAAGGCGGGTGTCGATCAACACGTCGGCCTGGCTGGCAAAACCGTTTTCCGCCGTCAGCGGGCCGGTGCCATAGACCAGCGGCAGCCATGTCACGGTGCCGTCTTCGTCAAAGCGCGCAACGTAGAGCGTGCCATCGGTCAACAGAGAGGAGCCGAAGGTTTCATCACCTGTCACAGTGCCGTTCGAGACATATTTGTATTGATAATCAAAGCGGTTGTCGTCGCCGGAATAGATCACCAGTTTACCATCTGCCGACACGCAGGTTTCCGCACCCTCGTGGCGGAAGCGGCCCAGAGCGGTGTGTTTGATCGGGGTCGCATCGGGGTTGCGCGGGTCAACTTCGACAATCCAGCCCCAGCGGTTCGGCTCTTGCGGTTCGAGGTCGATGTTCCAATGGTCGTGGAATTTGCCCCACGCGTACCAGCGGCCAGGCACGCCATAGCGTTTCATCTGCTTGGGTTCGGGATGGGCCGAAATGTCGGGGTTGCCGTCTGCGTCCAGCTTGTCGGACCAGAAGTAGCCGTGGAAGTTTTCCTCGGCCATCAGGTAGGTGCCCCAAGGGGTTATACCGCCAGCGCAGTTGTTGACGGTGCCCATCACGGTCATCCCTGCGGGATCGGCATTGGTTTGCATCCGCGGATGACCGGCGGCAGGACCGGCCAAGGTCATTTGCGTGTTCAGCGGCGTGATGCGGCGGTTGTACGGGCTGTCACGAACCAGTTCCCATTTACCATCCGCGTTGCGGGCGATCTCGACCACAGTGCCGCCGTGGGCGGCCATTTCGATGTCGATCAATTCGGCTGTCATGCCTGCAAAATCAACTGCGTCCTGACGGCCAAGGCCGGGAAACATGACTTCTTCGTTGGTGTATTCATGGTTGATGCAAAGCAGCCCGCGATCGGGATTGCCGTCCAGCGGGGTAAAGCCGACATAGTCATTGTTGTAGCCGAATTGCTGCAACTGGGCGGCGGCGGTCTGGTTCATCACGTCGAACTCGGGCGCTTCGGCGGTGATCGGGTCACCCCAGCGCAGCAATATGTCCGCGTCATAGCCTTCGGCGATGTGGTGGGTGGTGTCGTTGCCCCATGACAGTTCGTCAAAAGCATAGCGCGAGGTGGTGGTGGCGTGGGCGGGCGGCGTCGCGATCATGGCGGCGGTGCCAAACAGGGCTGTGGTCGCGGTCACACCCAATGTGCCGCGCAGGATATCGCGGCGCGAATAGCGCGCAGCGATCACGTCGCCGATGGTGCGGCCGAGGTTGGGGTTGGTGGGGATGTCGTCGAAGGCCTCGTAGGCTTCTGCTTTGTTACCGATGTCGGGGGCGTTGATGATGCTGCGGCGATTCATTTGGGTGTGTCCTCACAGGGGCATGGCGAAGTGCCCACCGGATGCCGCAAAAGTGTGACGACGACGTGACGACAGGACGCACTGGATGGAATTTCGGGGAGCGTATCCGAATTTTTCAGGGGACCGTGGTGCCGTAGCGGGGTGGATTGGTGCAGGTTTCGGCCGGTCGCGGGGTTGCAGGTCGGAAATGGCGATACTAAGACTCAGGTAACACCTTTGCAGGTATGGTCCGGCAGAGGCTGACGAGGCAGGAACCCATGCACGATCCCATCGACACATATATGAACACACTGGTCCCAATGGTTGTGGAGCAGACAAGCCGCGGCGAACGCGCCTATGATATTTTCTCGCGTCTGCTGAAAGAGCGGATCATTTTCCTTTCCGGTCCGGTGCATGACGGCATGTCATCGCTGATCGTGGCACAGTTGCTGCACCTCGAGGCGGAAAATCCCAGCAAGGAAATCAGCATGTATATCAACAGCCCCGGCGGCGTTGTGACATCTGGTTTGTCGATCTACGACACGATGCAATACATCAAACCCAAGGTCAGCACGCTGGTCATCGGGCAGGCGGCTTCGATGGGATCGTTGTTGTTGACGGCGGGCGCAGAAGGTATGCGTTTCTCGCTGCCCAACAGCCGTGTGATGGTGCACCAGCCCTCTGGTGGTTATCAGGGTCAGGCAACCGACATCATGATTCACGCGCAGGAAACGCAAAAGCTGAAAACGCGCCTGAACGAGATTTATGTGCGTCACACCGGCCAGACTTTGGAAAAAGTCGAAGCAGCGCTGGAGCGTGATAATTTCATGTCGCCCGACGAGGCCAAGGACTGGGGCCTGATCGACGAGATCGTCGAGAACCGCAGCAAGGCCGAAGAGGCCAAAGACGACGCCAAGTAAAGGGCGCAATGTCCGTGTGACGTCATTGGGCGATCGGGCATTTTGACATTGTGGACGGTCTGGGGCTGGCCTAAACTGGCCCCGACATCCGCGAAACAGGCTGCTGCGGCATCGGGCGTGGCAGTGATAAACGGCAAAACCTGAAAGGGTGGACATGGCGAACAATTCAGGCGGCGACAGCAAAAATACGCTTTATTGCAGTTTTTGCGGCAAAAGCCAGCACGAGGTCCGCAAGCTGATTGCAGGGCCCACGGTGTTCATCTGTGATGAATGCGTCGAGCTGTGCATGGACATCATCCGCGAAGAGACCAAGGCCAGCGGGCTGAAGTCGACCGACGGTGTGCCGACGCCCAAGGACATCTGCGGCGTGCTCGACGATTATGTGATCGGTCAGGCGATGGCCAAGCGTGTGCTTTCGGTGGCCGTGCACAACCACTATAAACGGTTGAACCACGCCCAAAAGGGCGGGGATATCGAACTTTCGAAATCGAACATCCTGCTGATCGGCCCCACCGGCTGCGGCAAGACGCTGCTTGCGCAAACGCTGGCGCGAATTCTGGATGTGCCGTTCACGATGGCAGATGCCACCACGCTGACCGAAGCCGGTTATGTGGGCGAGGATGTCGAGAACATCATCCTCAAGCTGTTGCAATCCAGCGAATACAACGTTGAACGTGCGCAACGCGGCATCGTCTATATCGACGAAGTCGACAAGATCACCCGCAAGTCGGAAAACCCGTCGATCACCCGCGATGTCTCGGGCGAGGGCGTGCAGCAGGCGCTGTTGAAGCTAATGGAGGGCACAGTGGCATCTGTGCCACCGCAGGGCGGGCGCAAGCATCCGCAGCAGGAATTCCTGCAAGTGGATACCACGAACATCCTGTTCATCTGCGGCGGGGCTTTTGCGGGTCTTGACCGGATCATCGCAGCGCGCGGCAAAGGGTCGGCTATGGGCTTTGGTGCCGATGTGCGCGACAATGACGAACGCGGCGTGGGCGAGATATTTACCGATCTCGAGCCCGAGGATCTGTTGAAATTCGGTTTGATTCCTGAATTTGTCGGACGTCTGCCGGTTCTGGCAACGCTTGAAGATCTGGATGAAGATGCGCTGGTCACGATCCTGACCCAGCCCAAGAACGCGCTGGTCAAACAATATCAGCGTCTGTTCGAGCTGGAAGATACGGCGCTGACCTTTACCGATGATGCGCTGACCGCGATTGCAAAACGCGCGATCCAACGCAAAACCGGTGCGCGGGGCCTGCGGTCGATTCTGGAAGATATTCTTCTGGACACCATGTTCGAACTGCCCGGCCTGGACAGCGTAACCGAAGTGGTTGTCAACGAAGAGGCGGTCAATTCTGACGCCGCCCCGCTGATGATCCACGCCGATGCGGAAAAAACACCTGCTACAGCGGGCTAAGGCGGCTGCCTTGGATAATGTGACAAAGGCGGTGCGCAAGCGCCGCCTTTTTCGTGGCAACAGTGGAAATACGACATGACAATCAAACGGATACACTCAGGCGGCGCATTCGAGGCCAAGATTGGCTATTGCCGCGCCGTGGTTGCGGGCGGCTTTGTCCATGTGGCGGGCACCGTGGGGCAGGGCGACACCGTCGAGGCGCAATGTGCCGATGCTCTGGCGATCATTGGCAAGGTGCTGACCGAGGCAGGCAGCGGATTCGAAAACGCAGTGCGCGTGACCTATATGCTGCCCAACGCGGCCGATTTCGAAGCCTGTTGGCCCAAGCTGCAAGAGACATTTGGCGCCAACCCGCCCGTTGCCACGATGATCGAATGTGGTCTGATCGACCCCAAATACCTGATCGAGATCGAAGTGACGGCGCTGGCGGGCGCGTAACCGCCCGAATAGCCGTCCGTGCGCACCTGTCCACTGGACCTTGGGCGCGGTATGCGGCATAGACATGACAAAGCTTTCGGAGGCCGAAATGGGTATTCTCAAATCAATGTTGCGCGCGGTGACGTGGTGGAACGGGCAAACCCTGAACACCCAACTGTTCACATGGCGCAAGGGCAACAAAGTGGGCGAAGATGCCGAGGGCAATATTTTCTACCGCAATGCCGACGACAGTAAACGCTGGGTGATCTTCAACGGCGAGGCGGAAGCAACGCGCGTTGATCCCAACTGGCACGGCTGGCTGCACCACACATGGGACGAGCCGCCCACGGACAAGCCGTTGGTTCATAAGCCGTGGGAAAAACCGCATCAGGAAAACCTGACCGGCACCCCGTCGGCCTATGCGCCTGCGGGTTCGATCCGCCGCGTGCAGCCTGCGGACCGCACCGATTACGAGGCGTGGAGCCCCGAGTAAATGTCTGAAAACACAACAGAAGTTTTGGTGGGCGGTGTTGTGCTGGCTGCTGCTGTGGCCTTTGGCATCTATGCGGCACAAGTGGCAGGTCTGAAAACAGGCGGTGACAGCTACCCGTTGCAAGCCAGCTTTCGCAGCCTTGAGGGTGTAAGCGTCGGCACCGATGTGCGGTTGGCGGGCGTCAAGGTGGGCACCGTGTCTGGTGTTTCGCTGAACCCTGAAACTTTTCGCGCAGATACCACTGTGGCGGTGTCCAAATCTATCGAAATTCCTGACGACAGCGCCATCGTGATCAGCTCCGAAGGGTTGCTGGGCGGCAATTTTGTCGAGATATTCCCCGGTGGATCGCCCTTTTACTTCGAGCCGGGCGATGTGATCGCCGACACCCAAGGGGCCGTGTCCCTGATTTCACTGTTGTTGAAATTCGTCAGCGGCGGCAGTGAAGAGGCGGCACAGTGAAACGCCTTTTGATGGCTTTGGGGCTGATGGCCCTTGCGGTGCCTGTGGCCGCGCAAGAAACCGCAACTGCGGACGGCGCGGTTTTGCGTGGGTTGGACACGTTCAACGGCCACGTCACCGATATGGAAATTGCTGCAGGCCAAAGCTTTAAGTTCGGACATCTGAACATCGTGCTGCGCGAATGCCGCTATCCTGCGGGCAACCCTGCGGGCGATGCATTTGCTTCGATTGAAGTTAGTCAGCAGGGCCGTGAAGGGGTGATTTTTTCCGGCTGGATGATCGCCTCGTCTCCGGCGCTAAGTGCTATGGAACACCCGCGCTACGACGTTTGGGTGCTGCGCTGCACCACCTCCTGAAGGGTGGCGGGGGGCAGCGTGGTAAAGCTGGCCTTGCCGTTTAACGCACGCTCCAACATCTTGTGATAGGCCGCGCGTGACACTTCGATACCACCCAGCGATGCCAGATGGTCGGTCAGAAACTGCGTGTCGAACAGGGTAAAACCGCAACGTCGCAGATGATCAACACAGGCCCCCAGTGCCATTTTGGATGCATTTGTGCGCCGTGAAAACATGCTTTCGCCAAAGAACGCAGTGCCCAAGGTCACCCCGTAAACTCCGCCTACCAGTTCCCGCCCTTCGTGAATCTCGAAGGAATGAGCGTGTCCCAGATTGTGCAGGGCATTGTAAAGGCTGCGAATCTCGGCATTGATCCAGGTTTCGGCGCGGTCGGCACAGGCTTCGACGGTGCCGTCGAAGTCTGCGTTGATCGCCACCCGCCAAGTACTGCGCCGCATGGCGCGGGCAAGGCTGCGGGACATGTGGAACCCGTCCAGCGGCATGACCCCGCGCCTGCGCGGATCGACCCAGAAAATTTCCGGATCGTCGCGGTGTTCTGCCATCGGGAAAATCCCGATGCTGTAGCCGTGCAGCAGAATCTCTGGCGTGAGATCCATTATGCAGGCTGCAGATGCGTCTCCAGCCAGTGTTCCAGCCAGTGAATGTTGTAGTTGCCCGAATGGATGTCAGGCTCTTGCAGCAGCGCATCAAACAGCGGGATGGTGGTGTCCACCCCGTCCACGATCAGTTCGCCCAAGGCACGGTGCAGACGCGCCAGTGCTTCGGGCCGGTCACGACCATGAACGATCAGCTTGCCGATCAGGCTGTCGTAATAGGGCGGGATCGAATAGCCGTCATAGAGGGCTGAATCCATCCGAACGCCCAGACCGCCAGGCGCATGATATTGCGTGATCCGGCCGGGGCAGGGCGCAAAATTGGGCAAACGCTCGGCGTTGATGCGGACTTCGATAGCGTGGCCGTTGATCTTCAGATCGTCCTGCGTGAACGACATCGGCAGGCCAGCGGCCACACGGATTTGTTCACGCACCAGATCGACGCCGAAAACCCCTTCGGTTACAGGGTGCTCCACCTGAAGACGGGTGTTCATTTCGATAAAATAGAACTCGCCGTTTTCATACAGAAATTCGATCGTGCCCGCACCGATATAGTTGATGTTGGCGCAGGCGTCGGCGCAGATTTTGCCAATGCGGTCGCGTTCTTCTTGGGTGATCGTGGGGCCGGGTGCCTCTTCGAACACTTTCTGGTGACGCCGTTGCAGCGAACAGTCCCGCTCGCCCAGATGCACCGCGTTGCCCTTGCCGTCGCCAAAGACCTGAATTTCGATGTGGCGCGGCGTGGTTAGATATTTCTCGATATAGACTTCGTCGTTGCCGAAGTTCGATTTGCCCTCGGCGCGGGCGGTCATAAACGCCTTTTCCATCTCGGCGGCGGATTGGGCGACTTTCATGCCCTTGCCCCCACCACCGGCCGTTGCCTTGATGATGACGGGATAGCCCATTTCGACGCCAATACGCTTGGCGTCTTCCAGCGTGTCCACGCCGCCATCGGATCCGGGCACACAGGGCACGCCCAGCTTTTTCATCGTATCCTTGGCAGTGATCTTGTCGCCCATGACTCGGATGTGGTCGGCGGTCGGGCCGATAAAGGTCAGGTCATGATCCTGAATAATCTGCACAAAGCTGGCATTTTCGGACAGGAAACCATAGCCGGGGTGAATCGCCTCGGCTCCAGTGATTTCGCAGGCTGCGATGATCGATGGGATCGACAGATAGGACTGTGCGGATGCGGGCGGGCCGATGCAGACGCTTTCGTCTGCCATGCGCACGTGCATTGCATCACTATCGGCGGTCGAATGGACCGCAACACTGCCGATTCCCATTTCGCGGGCCGCGCGGATGACGCGCAGGGCAATCTCTCCACGGTTGGCAATCAGGATTTTATTAAACATTGTCAGATCCTTATTCCAGGATCACAAGCGGAGCGCCAAATTCGACCGCCGCGCCATCATCCACAAGGATACGCTTGACGGTGCCAGCACGCGGGGCTGGAATGTGGTTCATGGTTTTCATCGCTTCGACGATCAGCAGCGTGTCGCCTTCGGTAACGGTGGTCCCGACCGAGATGAACGAGGGCGCACCGGGCTCGGCTTGCATGTAAACGGTGCCAACCATCGGCGAGGTCACTGCACCGGGATGGTCTGCGGGGTCTTCGTTTGCAGCGGGTGCCGCAACGGCGGCGGCGGAAGGGGCAGCAGCGGCAGGGGCTGCGGAAGTCTGGGCCGGGGCGGGGGCATAGCCGGCCACGGGCGGGTGTTCGCGTGTGACGCGCACGTTCAGACTGTCATCTTCGGCATAGTCGCGTTTGACCTGAAGCTCTGTCAGATCGTTTTCGCGCAGCAGCTCGGCCAGCGCCTTGATAAAGGCCACGTCGTCGTCGTGTTTGTTCTTTGTCATTGTCGTCCTCGACCTCTTGTCAGGGGCGTTGAACGCCCCCTGTTCTGGGGTCAGGTTATAGGCCAGAAGTGCTGCATTGGAAAGCATGGCTTTGGCAGATTGAAGCAGGTGCCTGCCCAAGCCATAATGCGGGCAATAGGCGTGCGGGGGGCAGGGGATGAATCTGGCAACATGGCTTGAGCGGTCGGCGGCAGCAGACCCGCGTGCGCAGGCGTTGTATCTGGGCACCGAAGCGGTGGCCGATTATGGCACATTCGATCGGCTGGCGCGCGAACTGGCAGGTTGGTTGGGCGCACAGGGTGTGGTGCCCGGTGACCGGGTGGCCATATTCATGGCGAATGTGCCCGATTTCCTTGTGGTTATGTGGGGCTGTTGGTACGCGGGCGTTTGTGTTGTGCCGGTTAACGCCAAGCTGCACGGGCGCGAGGCGGCATTCATTCTGGAGGATTCCGGCGCAAAGGTGGTTTTTGCCACGACAGCGCAGGCGGGCGCTTTGCGCGCCGCCAAGGTGACTGTCCGAATTGTCGAGGATCTGCCCCAAGCCACACCGGTCATCCGCCCTGTGGACCGCGCTGAATTTGATCTGGCGTGGCTGTTTTACACCTCGGGTACCACGGGCAAACCCAAGGGGGTTATGCTGTCGCATGGCAATCTGATGGCCATGGCGCTCAGCTTCTTTGCCGATGTGGATCAGGTTAAAGGCAGCGATGCAGCACTTTATGCGGCACCAATGAGCCACGGTGCGGGTTTGTATAACCTGATGCACGTGCGCGTGGGCGCGCGCCATGTCTGCCCCGCTTCTGGTGGCTTTGATCCGGCGGAAATCCTTGACCTGGCAGCATATTTTGGCGACGTTCATATGTTCGCAGCGCCCACGATGGTCTCCCGTTTGACGTCCTATGCGACTGCATCTGCCCGGTCCGGCCAAGGATTGCGCACGGTGGTTTACGCGGGTGGGCCGATGTATTTGGCTGATATTCTGGCCGCGCGCGCCGCTTTGGGGGATGTGTTCGTGCAGATATATGGGCAGGGCGAATGTCCGATGGCGATCACGGCCCTGTCACGGGCGGATGTGGCGGGCGATGATATGGCGCGGGTGGCCTCGGTGGGGCGGGCGCAGTCTTGCGTCGAAGTGGGGATTTGCGACAGCCACGGGGCGTTTCTGCCCGCTGGCCAACCGGGCGAGATTATGGTGCGTGGCGCGCCCGTTATGCTGGGCTATTGGAACAATCCGCGCGCCACGGCAGACGCCCTGCGTAACGGCTGGCTGATGACCGGCGACATCGGAATGCTGGACGCCCACGGCTATCTGACGCTTCAGGACCGATCAAAGGATGTGATTATTTCAGGTGGAAGCAACATCTATCCGCGCGAAGTTGAAGAAGTGCTGCAAAGCCATCCTGATGTGCGCGAAGTGTCGGTTGTCGGGCGGCCACATGCGGATTGGGGCGAGGAGGTCGTGGCCTTTGTGGTTGGCACAGCCACCAAAGCCGAACTGGACGCGCTTTGCCGCGACCGCATCGCGCGGTTCAAGGCACCCAAAGTCTATGTCCACGTCGATGCCCTGCCCAAGAACAACTACGGCAAGGTGTTGAAGACGGAATTGCGGGCGCTGCTCTGACACACAGCCCGCAATTCCAATGGCTTAGGCCGTGATCAACGCATCGTCCGGCGCCACAAAGTTGTCACCGGTCAACGCACCGTCGCCACCGTGGCCGTTCAACACGTCGTGGCCGTGCACCTTCGAGGCAAAGACGGTTGGGTTATTGAAGTTGCTGGCGTTCGTGCCATCCTGCACAGCGCTGTAAAAATCGTTGTCATCGCCCATGCGCACTTCCCCACCGATGGGGTGCCATAGTTGTCTATAGACCGCTGCTGCCACCCAAGGTCATGTCGGCTTGGATCAGGCGTGCGTTGTTCTGATAGTGTTCACCCAAAACCGGCCAACTTGGCCGGTTTCAGTTTATAGTTGTATAAGGCAAGGTTAGATCGCCAGATACTCTTCGCGCAGTTCCTTGTTTTCGAGAACTTCGGCGGCGGTGCCGTCAAAAACGATGCCCCCAGTGTCAAGAATCACTGCGCGATCCGCCAGTTCGAGCGCGCGCACAGCGTTCTGTTCGACGATCACTGTGGTGATGCCCTGATCCTTGATAATGCGCAGTGTCTTTTCGATCTCGTCGACGATGACGGGGGCCAGCCCCTCATAGGGTTCGTCCAGCAACAGCACTTTGATGTCGCGGGCCAGCGCGCGGGCTATCGCCAGCATCTGTTGTTCACCGCCCGACAGGGTCACGCCCTCTTGCATACGCCGCTCGCCCAGACGCGGGAACAGGTCATAAAGCCGCTGGATCGACCAGCCTACAGGGGGCGCGATCTGGGCCAACTTCAGGTTTTCCTCGACCGTCAGGCCAGGAATGATCCGCCGGTCTTCGGGGACCAGACCAAGACCGGCTTGTGATGCTTCATGGCTGGACATATTGTGCAGTGGCTTGTGATCCAGCCAGATTTCGCCCTTGCGCAGCTCGGGGTCCCCGATGCGCGCGATTGACCGCAGGGTGGATGTCTTGCCCGCCCCGTTGCGGCCCAGAAGGGCCAGAATTTCGCCCTCGTGGACGTTAAAGCTGACGCCTTGAACGATATAGCTTTCGCCGTAATACGCGTGCATGTCCCAGACCGAAAGAAAGGCGGGGGCGGTCGCCGCGTGGTTGGCGTTCTTCGAGAAGTCGGGTTTGGTGTTCATTCTGCCCGTCCTTATGCTGCTTGGGTTTCGCCAAGGTAGGCTTCGCGCACCTTGGGATGACCCTTGATTTTGTCGGGTGTGTCTTCGACCAGCGGTGTGCCCTGTGCCAGAACCGTGATCCGTTCGGCCAGCGAAAACACCACATGCATGTCGTGCTCGATGATCGCGATTGTAATGTCGCGCTCATCCTTGATCTGCTTAAGCAGGTCGATGGTGTTGTTGGTGTCGGCCCGCGCCATGCCAGCGGTGGGTTCGTCCAACAGCAGCAGACGGGGTTCTTGCGACAGGCACATGCCGATCTCCAGCCGCCGTTTGTCACCGCGCGACAGCGATGCGGAATGCATATGTCGTTTGTCTGACATATTCATCTCTTCCAGCATATGTTCGGCCCGTTCCACGATGTCGCGGTCGTCCAACATGTTGGTCAGCGCGTTCAGCCCAAATGATCCGTCCCGCTTGGCAAAGCAGGGGATCATCATGTTTTCCATCACCGTCAGATCGCCAAATATTTCCGGTGTCTGGAACACGCGGCTGATGCCCATCTGGTTGATTTCATAGGGTTTGCGCCCCAATACCGACTGGCCGTCGAACAGCACCGATCCGGTGTCGGGGATCAGTTTGCCGACCAGACAGTTTAGCAGCGTCGACTTCCCAGCTCCGTTGGGCCCGATGATCGCGTGCACACTGTTTTCCGCAATGCTCAGATTTACGTCCCCCAGCGCCTGCAACCCGCCAAAGCGCTTGCCGACATTCTTAACTTCGAGAATACCCATCGTCTCTCTCTCCTATTCGGCTGCGGGGTTGCGCCGTTTGGCGGCGTCCGCCTCGGCTTCGGCTGTGTTGCGTTTGGGGCGGCCAAAGATCATGCGGCCCAGACGTTTGCCGCCTTCGACCAGACCACCGGGCAGGAAGATGATGACGATCATGAACAGCAGGCCCAGCGTCAGATGCCAGCCCTTGCCAACGAAGGGGTGGATGATAGTGACAAGAAAATCTTCCACACCGTCAGGCAGAAAACCCAGCCATTGATGCAGCACGCCGTCGTTGATCTTGCTCAGGATGTTTTTGAAATACTCGTTAAAGCCTGCGCCAAGGATCGGCCCGATCAGGGTGCCGACACCGCCCAGAATGGCCATGATCACGATCTCGCCCGAGGCGGTCCAGTGCATCCGCTCGGCGCCCGCAAGCGGGTCCATCGAGGACAGCAATCCGCCCGCCAGTCCGGCATAGATGCCCGAGATGACAAAGGCGGCCAATGTGTACGGCTTGGTGTTCAGGCCGGTATAGTTCATCCGTTGCTGGTTGGATTTCACCGCCCGCAGCATCATGCCAAAGGGCGAGCGGAAGATGCGGATCGAGATATAGAACGAGATCAGCATGATGATACCGCACAGGTAGTAACCCGCATTAAAGGTAAACAGCCAGTCACCAAGACGCAGCTCGAAGCTGTCGCGCATAGCGATGCCAAAGAAGTTGGTCACCGGCAGCGATCCGTCGACAGTTGTCGATTGCCCCAGCACGCGCGGATCGGTCAGCAGCAGTTGCAGGCCGGTTTCACCGTTGGTCAGATTGAAGTTCGACGCCGGGTTGCCCAGCACCGAATAGGCAAGGTTGTATGACATCTGCGCAAAAGCCAGCGTCAGGATCGAGAAATAGATGCCCGAGCGTCGCAGGCTGACATAGCCGATGGCCAGCGCAAAGATGCCAGCCACAACCATCGACAGCAGGATGCCGGGGATCACGTTCATGCCCAGCAGTTTGAACATCCAGACGGCCGAGTATGATCCGACACCCAAGAAGGCCGCGTGACCAAAGCTGAGATAGCCGGTCAGGCCGAACAGGATATTGAAACCGATCACCAGAATACCGAAGATCACGAACCGTTGCATCAGGTCGGGATAGCCTGCGTTGAACATCTGCGCGAGGCTGGACCCTTGGGGGAAGGGGTTCAGAATGAAGGGGGCCAGCGCCACCATCACCAGAACCACCATGAACAGGTTAAAGTCTTTTTTGGTCAGTCCGAGCATGTCTTATTCCTCCATCACGCCTTTGCGGCCCATCAGGCCACGGGGACGGGTCAGAATGATAATGATAGCCACCACATAGATGATGATCTGGTCGATACCGGGGAAGATCGCCTTGATCTCGTTCATGGAGGCAAAGGCTTCGAGAATCCCCAGCAAAAAGCCTGCCAGCACCGCACCGGGCAAAGAGCCCATGCCGCCGACGACGACCACAACAAAGCTGAGCACCAGAAAATCCATGCCCATGTGATAGTTGGGCGAGTTGATGGGCGCATACATCACACCTGCCAGCCCTGCCACAGCGGCGGCGATGCCGAACATGATGGTAAAGCGGCGGTCGATGTTGATGCCCAGCAGGCCCACGGTTTCACGGTCGGCCATGCCTGCGCGCACCACCATGCCGAAGGTAGTGAATTGCAGGAATGCAAAAACCGCCCCGATGATCACGGCGGCAAAGGCAAAGTAAACCATGCGCCAGTAGGGATAGATGATCGCATTGGGATCAAAACCGATCAGCACGCCGAAATCGAATGATCCGCGGAACACTTCGGGCGCGCCGGTAGGGATCGGGTTGGCACCGTAGAACGCCTTGATGACCTCTTGCAACACGATTGCCAGGCCGAACGTTACAAGGATCTGGTCGGCGTGGGGGCGTTTGTAAAAATGTTTGATCAGGCCGCGTTCCATGATGAAACCGATGGCAATCATGATCGGAATGGCAAACAGGATCGCCAGCGGCACCGACCAGTCGATCAGGGCAGCCCCCATTTCGGGGCCGAACCAGCTTTCGACATAGGGCGTGCTGATTTTTGCGGGATTGCCCAGAAAATCGGTTTTCGTCGGATCCTCGACGACGGTCGACAGGGTCAGGATGCGCTGCACAGTGACAGCACAAAAGGCGCCGATCATGAACAGGGCACCGTGGGCAAAGTTGACCACACCCAGCGTACCAAAGATCAGGGTCAGGCCAAGGGCGATCAACGCATAAGCGGAGCCTTTGTCCAAACCGTTGAGAAATTGAAGGATTATCTGATCCATCGTCCCACTCGTTTTAATTTTCAGGAAAGCTGCGTGTGCAGGCGGCAGGGGGATGCGGGGCAGGCAGTTGCCCGCCCCGCACGTAGAACGGCTTTAGGCGCCGGGGTTGCACGAACCCAGTGCACCGCCCGAGAACATCGGGTGATCGTCGGGGTAGGTGACCTGTTCGGTCGGCGTGACTTCGACGATTTCCACGAGATCGTATTCGTTCTCGGGATTCTCTTTGCCGCGCACAACAACGACGTCCTTAAAGCACTGGTGATCGCCGGCACGGTACAGGGTCGGGCCGTTGCCCAGACCGTCGAATTCAAAGCCTTCAAGGGCTTCGACGACGGCACAAGGGTTGAACGAACCGGCACGTGTGACTGCGTCGGCATACAGCAGCGTTTGCGCATAGCAGGTCTGAGCGGCCTGGCTGGGCGGGAAGCCGTATTTTTCACCAAAGGATTTGACGAAAGCGTTGGTGCCCGTATAGCGGTCGCCTTTTTCGTTTTCGAGTTTCCAGTCCCAGTTTTGCGAACCAACGATGCCGGCAATGTTTTTGCCCGCACCTTTTGCCATCAGTTCGGAGTAGAGCGGCACAACGATTTCAAAGTTCTTGCCATTGGCTTGCTTTTCACGCAGGCCGAACTGCACGGCGTTGGTCAGCGAGTTGACCATGTTCCCGCCGTAGTGGTTCAGAACCAGAACATCGGCACCCGAGTTCAGAACCGGCGCAATATAAGACGAGAAGTCGGTCGAGGCCAGCGGCGTGCGGACCTTCTCGACGGTTTCCCAACCCAAAGCTTCGGTCGCGGCTGCGATCGATTCTTCTTGCGTCCAGCCCCATGTATAGTCGGCGGTCAGGTGGTATGCGCGGCGGTCCGAACCATACAGTTGCTCAAGCACGGGTGCGAGGGCGGCGGCGGACATATACGCGTTAAAAAAGTGGCGGAAACCGTTGGCTTTTTTGTCTTTGCCGGTGGTGTCGTTCGAGTGGGTCAGACCCGCCATGAAGATCACGCCAGCTTCTTGACACAGACCTTGCACAGCCACAGCCACGCCCGAGGAAGACCCGCCCGAAATCATGACGGCGCCGTCTTTTTCGATCATCGACTTGGCCGATGCGCGCGCCGCGTCCGATTTGGTTTGCGTGTCGCCGGTGACGAATGCGACTTTTTTGCCCAAGATACCTGTGCCGTCCAGAACTTTGGACGAGAAGGTGCTCAGCATACCGCCGTCGCCCTGGCCGTTCAGGTGTTCGACCGCCAGTTCAAAGGCGCGCAACTCGTCGGCGCCTTCATCGGCGTAGGGGCCGGATTGGGGTACGTTAAAGCCCAGCGTGACCGTGTCGCCGGTCGGTGCATTGGTAAAGCCCGCGTGGCTGGCCGCACTCAGATACGTCGGCAGCGCAAGGCCCGCACCGGCAATGGTGCCGGTTTTGAGCACGCCACGGCGTGTGAAGTTCGAATTGGACATGAAATCCTCCCAGTTGTTGAAAAGCGTCTGCCGACTCCTCCGTCCGCACAAACGCATGCACCACGCCTGTTGGTGCATAGTGCAAATATGTTATCGCCTGCTTTTGGAAAATTGCGCAATAACCCCCTTGAAATTCACAACTATTTTGTAAACAAATGAACAGAACGCAGGCTGTAATTGTAAAGTTTCTTATGTCGCGCCGCAGAAAGCCATTGATAAGGCGCAACAAAGCGATAGGGGCTGAAAATGATCAAGGACTCGTTAACCGGCAGCCGTATCCGTGAACGTCGGGTGATTGCGGGGCTTAAGCAGGCAGATCTGGCGCGACAGATCGGAATCTCGGCCAGCTATCTCAATCTGATCGAACACAACCGGCGCAGAATCGGCGGGAAATTGCTGTTGAACATCGCCCATGTGCTGGGAGTCGAACCCTCGGCGCTGACCGAAGGGGCCGAGGCCGCATTGATTGCGTCGCTGCGCGAGGCGGCCAATGATGTGGGTCTGGGCGTGGCCGAGGTAGAACGGGTCGAGGAATTTGCAGGCCGCTTTCCCGGCTGGGCCGAGGTGCTGGCAGGCGCCCATCGCCGCGTGTTGTCGCTGGAACGCACGGTCGAAACACTCAGCGACCGTCTGACCCACGATCCGCAACTGGCCACTTCGATGCACGAAGTTCTCTCCACTGCCGCTGCCATCCGGTCCACGGCGTCCATTCTGGCCGATGACAGCAGCATCTCGCCTGACTGGCAGGCACGGTTTCACACCAACATTGATCAGGACAGCCGCCGTCTGGCCGACAGTGCCAAGGCATTGGTTACCTATCTGGATGCCAACCCCGAAGAAACGGCCCATGCTTCACCTCAGGAAGAGGTGGATGCGTTTCTGGATGCGCATGATTACGGCTTTGACGGGCTGGAGGCAGGCACCCAATCCGTTGCGGAGGTTCTGGCGCAGGCACCGCAGCTGGTTTCGGTTGCGGCGCAGCATCTGGCGCGGCAGGTTCTGATCCAGATCGAGGCCGACGCCCGCGCTGTCAGCCGTGATGCGCTGGCCGCTGCAGTGGGGCGCACAGGGATCGACCCTGTGGCTCTGGCCCAAGAGTTCGGCGTATCGGTCGCCCGCGTCCTGCGCCGTCTGGCGGCCCAACCCGGCACGCCGCGCGGGCTGGTGGTTTGCGACCGCGCGGGCAGTCTGGTGTTTCGTCGCCCCGTCGAGCGCTTCTCGATTCCGCGTTTCGGGGCGTGTTGTCCGCTTTGGCCACTGTTTCAGGTGTTGACGCATCCCGGTCAGGTGCTGCGCGAGCGTGTCCAGCAACTGGGCCGCAACGTGGCGACGTTCGACTGTTTTGCCGTGGCCGAGCCGATGGGGCCTGCACAATACAACGCCCCGCCACTGGTCCATGCGACCATGCTGATCCTGCCGGTCAGCGCCCCCGATCAGGGGCAAACCAGCGGCCGCCCCGTCGGATCAACCTGCCGTGTCTGCCCGCGCACGCCCTGTGCTGGCCGCCGCGAGCCGTCGATTCTGAGCGCAGGCTTTTGACAGGCACAGCTTTTCGCTTAATAGTCTGCGATCAAGAGGAGATCCGCGCGCAGAAATGCCGCGCGGGGACGTCGTACAAAGTTGCGGCGGGGACCGTTCGGGGAGGAATGGACACCAATGGACAAGCATGTGCTGCTGGTCGAAGACGAAGTGAATATCATCGAGGCCATGAGTTTTTTGCTGAAACGCGAAGGATGGAAGGTGGGCACCCATTCGGATGGGGCCACTGCTGTGTCGGCAATCCGCGACGCGCGGCCCGATCTGGTGGTGCTGGATTACATGCTGCCGGGCAAAAGTGGGATCGAGATTTTGACCGAATTGCGCGCCCTGCCTGATTTCGCGGGGCTTCCGGTGCTGATGCTGACCGCACGCGGCCAGTCGCGCGACCGCGAAGAGGCCGAGCGGGCGGGGGTCAACCGGTTCATGACCAAACCGTTTTCCAACACCGAAGTGCTGAACGCGGTGCGCGATCTGGTGCGGGTCTAGCCCCGTGGCGCGCGGCCCGTCCTCTCCGGTATTTCTGGAACGGCGCAGCTATCGCCGCCGCCGGATGCAGGACGCGCAGCGGTTGTTGCCGGTCTTGGGCATGGTGCTGTGGATGGTGCCGGTTCTGTGGCCTTCGGGGGACGAGACGGGGCATGTCAGCATGTCGGCGGCGATCTGCTATGTGTTTGGCGTGTGGTGCGTGCTGATCGGTCTCAGCTTTGTTTTGTGGAGCGGGGTGCAGCATGGCGCGGACGACGCGACAGACACGGCATCAGATCCGGCGGGTGATCCTTGATGGCGTCGCTTAACCTGCTGGTCGGCGTCTGTCTGGTCTATGTGGCATTTCTGTTCGCCGTGGCCTTTGCTGCCGAACGTGCCGCCGTGCGCGGGCGCAGCGGCTGGTTGCGCACGCCGCTGGTCTATACGCTGTCGCTGTCGATCTATTGCACGGCATGGACGTTCTACGGCGCGGTCGGCTATGCGGCACGTTCGGGGATGGAATACGTCACCATCTATCTTGGCCCGTCTCTGGTGATGATCGGCTGGTGGTGGGTGCTGCGCAAACTGGTGCGCATCGGACGCAGCCAGCGGGTCACTTCGGTGGCTGATCTGATCTCGGCCAGATATGGCAAGTCGAACACACTGGCGATCGTGGTGACGATCATGGCGGTGGTCGGGGTAACGCCCTATATTGCGCTTCAATTGCAATCGGTCACGCTGGCCTTGTCGACCTTTTCCGGGCCGCCGGATGTGAACGGAAATTCGGGGCTGAACACGCTGTCTGCAGGGTTCTGGGTGGCCGCAGGTCTGGCCGTTTTCACCGTCCTGTTCGGCACCCGCAATCTGAACGCCAATGAACGCCACGATGGTGTGGTCATCGCCATCGCCGTCGAGGCGGTGGTAAAACTGGTGGCGTTGATGGCCGTGGGAATCTTTGTGGTGTGGGGCGTCGCGGGTGGTATTGGCCCGATGATGGCCCGCATCGACGCCAGCGCGCTTGGCACATGGGAACTGGACCGCAGCCGCTGGGCCGCGCTGACCGTGCTGTCGGCGGCGGCGTTCCTGTGCCTGCCGCGCATGTTTCAGGTGCTGGTGGTCGAAAACGACGACGAACGCCATGTGCAGATCGCAAGCTGGGCCTTTCCCGTCTACCTGATGCTGATGAGCCTGTTTGTGGTGCCCATTGCCGTGGTCGGGTTGAACCTGTTGCCTGCGGGATCAAACCCCGACCTGTTCGTGGTCAGCGTGCCGCTGGCCCAAGGCCAGACCGGTCTTGCGGTGTTGTCCTTCCTCGGCGGGTTTTCCTCGGCCACGTCGATGGTGATCGTGGCGACACTGGCGCTGTCGACGATGGTGTCGAACCATGTGGTCATGCCGATCTATCTCAGTCTGAAACCGGGCGGGGCCAGCATGTCGGGTGATGTGCGCAGCGTGATCTTGCTGGCGCGGCGGTTATCGATCCTGCTGATCATTGCGCTGGGCTATCTCTATTATGTGCTGTCGGGCGGCAGTGGCGCGCTGGCGGCCATCGGGTTGATCTCCTTTGCTGGCGTGGCGCAGTTCCTGCCCGCGATGCTGGGCGGCATCTTCTGGCGCGGGGCCACGCGGGTGGGCGCGCTGTCTGGGTTGTGTCTGGGGTTTGCCATCTGGGTCTATGCCTCGCTGCTGCCCAGCTTTGGTCAGGACGCGGTGCTGCCTGCGTCGTTCTTCGAGGTCGGACCCTGGGGCATCGGTTGGCTGCGGCCCTATGCGTTCTTCGGGATCGAAGGCATGGACCCGACCGTTCATGCGGTGTTCTGGTCGCTGCTGTTGAACACAGGCTGCTTTGTTGTCGCCTCGTTGGTGAGCTTCCCGAAGCCGCTGGAGCGGCTGCAGGGTGCGCAATTTGTCAACGTGTTCGACCATTCGGGGCAGGCGCGCGGCTGGCACGCGTCCGTGGCCGCCTCGGAAGACCTGATGATCATGGCGCAGCGTATTCTGGGTGCAACCGAGGCGCAGGCGCTGTTTCGCGCCGCCGCGCTTGCGCAGGGGATGACCGGCCACCTGCCTGAACCGAACCCTGCGTTTCTGGAACGTCTCGAACGTGAACTTTCCGCTTCGGTTGGCACTGCGACGGCCCATGCGATGGTCAGCCAGATGGTTGGTGCGGCTTCGGTTTCGGTCGAGGATCTGTTGGCGGTGGCCGACGAATCGGCCCAGATGCTGGAGTATTCCAGCCAGCTTGAAGCCAAATCAAACGAGTTGAGCCGCACCGCCGGCCAGCTGCGCGAAGCCAATGAAAAGCTGACGCAACTTTCTGTGCAAAAAGATGCCTTTCTGGGTCAGATCAGCCACGAATTGCGTACACCAATGACTTCGATCCGTGCGTTTTCGGAAATTTTGCGCGATGCCGACGGGCTGAGTGTGGCGGAAAAGACCAAATACGCCTCGATCATTCACGTCGAGGCGATCCGTCTGACCCGTCTGCTGGATGATCTGCTGGACCTCAGCGTGCTGGAAAATGGTCAGGTTAGCCTGAACACCGCGACGGGGCGGCTGGATGCAGTGCTGGACCATGCGGTGATCACGGCGCAAGCCAGCGGCGACGGGCAGTTGCGGATTTTCCGCCATCCGGCTGCGGCAGACACGTCGCTGACCACAGATTTGGACCGCTTGGGGCAGGTGTTCATCAACCTGATCACCAACGCCCAGAAATATTGCCGCGCCGACGCGCCGCTGCTCGAGATTTCGGTGCGGGCCGATGCAGACGCGCTGGCGGTTGAATTCCGCGATAACGGCACGCCCATTCCCGATTCAGCCCGCACGCTGATCTTTGAAAAATTCGCCCGCGTGGCCGAAGGAGACGGGTCCGGCGCGGGGCTGGGGCTGGCCATCTGCCGCGAGATCATGGCGCGTCTGGGTGGCGATATTTCCCATGTGCCACAAGCCTCTGGCAACCTTTTTGTGGTGCAGATGCCGCGCAACGCGGCGCTGGCAGCGCAATAGGCGCGCGCCCGACGCTTGGGGTGAAACCCGCGCGTCTAAAGCGGTTGGTAACCATTAATGCGCTAGGACCAATGCAATCCATCCGCAGGGCAGGGGTGCCATGAGCGCAAGTGATCCAAATTTATCCGTGTTGCACCGCAAGACGGTGGCGGGGCAGCAGCAACATCAGGCGCGGTCTGTCACCGTCGCCAAGGCGATGCGTCTGTCCGTGGCCAAGGTGGCGCTGGATGTCTTTGACATGGCGATGCAGGCGATTGGTCTGGTGGTCGAAGAACGCAGCCAAGAGGACTGCGTCGAGATGATGGCCGACGATGCGCTTTTGGTTCTGCTGGACGGGCCGCAAGGGCGCGTCGGCGCTGCGATGATTGATGCGGGACTGGTGGGCGGGCTGATCCAGCAACAGACTATGGGTCGTGTAACGCCCGAACCGGGCAGTGCCCGCCCGATGACCGACACCGACGCCGCCATGTGCGCGCCGATGCTGGACGCGCTGTTCGCCAAAGCCGCCCAAGCGGTCGAGGATGAGGGTGACAAGCTGCTGTTGCGCGGCTTTACCTTTGGTGCGCGCGCGGACGAGCCCCGCCTTGTCGCGATGGCGCTGGAAGAGCGGGATTACCGCGTGATCCGTCTGACACTGGATATGGCCAAGGGCGCGCGGCAGGGCGATCTGGTGCTGTTTGTTCCGTCGGTGCCGGTGCCCGATCCAGATGGTGACGGTCTGGACGAGGCCGAACATACCGGTGCTGCCGACAGCGGGCCACGCAATCTGACCGATGTCGTGATGCATCTTGAGGCGGAATTGATGGTGCAACTGTGCCATGTGCGTATGAACCTGTCCGATCTGACGCGGCTTTCGGCCGGCGATACGCTGTTGCTGCCGCCGGGCACGTTCCCGAAAACCCGCATCATTGCACAATCCGGAAAATGTCTGGGTACGGGGACTTTGGGGCAGGTCGACGGGCAGCGTGCGCTCAAGATCGACCGCGAACCGTCCCATGCCAAACAACCGCAGCGCCGAGAGTCGGACCAACCTGATGTCGAGATGCCCCAAGTGGCGCCGATTGACATGGGGCTGTCCGGAGATCCGGATTCGCCCGCCTCCATACCGCCTGAACTGCCGATGGCGGCACTTCCCGATTTTGATGACCTGCAATTGCCGGAACTGGACGACTTGCCCGATCTGAACAGCTTGCCGGACCTTGATAAGTTGCCCGATCTGGCGGCCCTGCCGGATTTGAAATCGGCCTAGCGCGCAAAAAAAAGTGCCTGTATCAGGACAGGCGCTGTGCCACGCCCTTCACAGTAACAGAAAATCCGGACGGTTTCAGGCTCCAGCCATCGCCGACAAGGTGGGCCGCAGCCCTTCCAGATCATAGCCACCCTTGCGGGCCGTCTCGAGGATGTCATCCACGCTTTGTGTTCCGGCCTGACCCAGCGCCCAGATCACTGTGCAGCGGGTGCCGGACGCGCAATAGGCCAGAACCTTGCCCGGTGCATCGGCGACAAAACCCATTTGCGCGGCGACGTTGTCGGGCGTCATGGTCTGGTGCGTCAGCGGCAGAATCTTGAACTCCAGCCCCGACTCTTTGGCCGCTTGGGCCATCACGTCGGCGTGATGGCTGGGTGGGATTTCCCCGTCGGGCCGGTTGCAGATCACGCAGGTGAAACCGGCCTCGGCGATTGCGGGCAGGTCTGCCGGATCAATCTGGGGCGACACGAAGTAGTCGGGGGTGATTTGACGAATATCCATAGCGTCGGTTTAGGCCGACGCCGCGCGCGTGTCCAGCATTAGGCTGACGCGCGGTGCACTGGCCATGCCGACAAGCATCGCCACAAAAAACACTACGCCCGGCACACCGCCATAGCCAAGCGATGCCATCGCGGGGCCCGGACACAGGCCGACCAGTCCCCAGCCGATACCGAACAGCACCGATCCGATGACCAGCCTGCGGGTGATCGCGGGATTGGGGCGCGGTGGAAACTGGCTGCCCGCCACCGGTGTGCGCCCGATCGTCAGCCGCCAAGCGATGGCCATCGGGAAAATGGCGCCGCCCATGACAAAGGCCAGCGTCGGATCCCACGCGCCGAAGATGTCCAGAAACCCCTGAACACGGTTGGTGTCGGTCATGCCCGACAGATGCAGGCCAATTCCAAACAGACCACCCGCGATGATCGCGATCAGCAACCGCATGTCACAACCCTCCGGCCAGTAGGCGCAGACAGGCCACTGTGGCCACACCCGCACCGATATAGAACAGCGTGGCAACGATGCCCCGCACACTCAGCCGCGAGATACCGCAGACCCCGTGCCCCGACGTGCAGCCATTGGCCAGTCGCGTGCCCAGACCCACGGCCAGACCGCCCGCGATCAGCAGCACAGGCGATGCGGTGGCATTGGTCCTGACGGTGCCGGTGCCCAGATAGTGCAGCAGTGCAGGCGTTGCGATCAGGGCCGCGACAAAGACGACGGCTTCGATCCAGCCACGTCCTGCGGTGCCATCCAGCAATCCGCCCAGAATACCCGAGGCGCCCATGATCCGCCCGTTGCCCAACAACAGGATAGACGCGGCCGTGCCGATGATCAGCCCGCCGAACAGGCCCCAAAGCCAAGAGACTTCCATAGTGGTTCCTTTGCATTCAACCCATGAAGACATGCAGCAGCAGTGTCGTCAGACCCGCAGCAAGCAAGGCAGTCAGCCATTGGGAAAGCATATGAACAACGCGGTGTGTTGTTCAAGCGTTGGGTGTCAGCCGAGGAAAATACCCAGCATCACCAGCATCAGCCCAAAGGCCGAAACGAACAACGCACCAAGGTTCATCGGCACTACGCTTTTCAACACGGCGCGCATCGCCTCGTCGTCCAGTTTCGCCCGCTTGGCGCGCGTCACGCGGATGATGCACCACACCAGCCCCAAAAGGCCGACAAGCGAGATTGCCGCACCGGCCCAGATGAGCAGGTCGAAAATCGGGAATGAGGTCTGTTCTATCATGCGCCTGCGCTACTGCATTGCCGCGCGCAGGGCAAGTCAGCCGTTGAAATCCAGCGCGATGGTAAAGGTGTAGGCCGGTTTGGTCAGCCCCTTTGGCGCGCGGGCAAAGCGGCGGGCGCGTTTGACGGCTGACAATGCGGCCTGATCAAGTGTGGCATTGCCCGAAGATGCCACCACGCGCACCGATTGCAACACGCCAGACGGGGCGATGGACAGGGCCAGTTTGGTGCGCCCCGCGCCTGCGCCGTGCGGAGACGTGGCGTTGCGGCGCACTTTGGACTGGATCGCGGCGCCCCATTGGGCCTGCAATGCGTTGGCGCGGGCGGCTGACACGCTTTGCGTCTGCGCAGCGCCGCCGGTGCCTGCGGTGGCGGATGCGTGTGCGGTGCCTTTGGCGGTGGATTTGGCCTGCGGCACCGAGGCAGTGGTTTTGGGCTTTGGTTTTGGCGCAGGCTTTGCTTTGGCAGCCGGGGCCAGTTCACGCGGGCGCAGCACGGGGCGTTTCGATGTGCTGTCAGGTGTGGTCTGGTCCATCTGCGGCAGGGTGGGCGGCGGGGTGACAGCAGCCAGTTGCTGCGGCGCTGCTGGCGCGGGGCGCGTGTCTGTTTGCCGGTGTGGTGCGTCTTGGTCTGCGACTTCGGGCTGCGTTGGTTGCGCCACTTCGGTTTGGGGCCGGACGGGTGGCGTCGGGTCCGGTTTTGCGGGCAAGACGGGCGCAGTCATGTCGAACTGCGGGGCGTTCGGCAGGGCCGCGGTCATGGTCGGTGCCTCTGCCGTCGGGCGGGGCGGGGCGGTTTCGACAGGAGTTTCCACTCGGGGCATGGCAATGTCGGTGACAGTCTCGGGCGGTGTTTCCCACGCCTGCGCCAGTGCCGCCATCGCGGCCGATGCCGGTGCCACCGTTGCCGCTTCAGTGCCTTGATCCCCTGCGGATGACGCGCCATGGGGCGCAGGCACAACAGCCCAAAGGCCCACATGCGCGCTGGCGGCCACAGACAGGAACACGGCGGCTTCGATCAGGCGCATCAGTTTGCCCCCGTAATCAGTTCGACACCCGCAACGCCTGCCGCCGCCAGACGTGGCAACAGTGCGGTCAGCTTGGCGGCAGGCAGGGTGGCATCGGCGCGCAGGGACAAAACGCCATCATGACCGGACAGCGCTGCCAGTGCCGCATCGCCGGTCACGCCGCTATAGGCCAGCGTGCCATCCGCCCCGACATAAAGTGCGTTCGGGTCCATTGGCGCCGCGTCTGCGGTACTGTCGGGCACGGTCACCTCGATGGGATCGGGCGGGGCGATCTGGGCGCTCATCAGGAAAAAGATCAGCAGCAGGAAAACCACGTTGATCATCGGCACGATGTTTTCGGCGGTGTGTCTGGGGGGCGTTGCGGGCGAGAAATCCATAGCGTTCATTCCACCACGATCAGCCGTGTCAGGCCCGCAGCACGCAGATCGTCCAATATGCGCACCAGATCCTGCACCGTGGCCGCGCCCCGTGCGCGCAGCAAAACAGCATCGTCGGGGCCGGACATCAACGGGGCAAGGGCGGCTGCCAGATCGCTGACTGCCACGCCGTTCAGCGCCACGCCGCCTGCATCAATGTCCACCAGACGCGGCGGACCTGCATAGGCCGCACCGCTGCCCGCCGTCTGCAACGGCAGGGCAAAGTCGGTGCCGAACCGCGCGGCCAGCATAAAGAACACCAGCAGCAGAAACACCACGTCGATCATCGGCGTGAGGCTTGGCCTGCGGGCGGGCCGTATGGAGCCAAAGCTGAACATCAGGGTGCCTTTGGTCCTCGGGTAAAGACGCGGGTGGCGGCGGTTTCCATGTCACCCTGAAGCCGTGCGGCGATGCTTTCGAACCATGTCAGTGCCACCCCTGCGGGGATCGCTACGGCCATCCCTGCGGCGGTGGTCAGCAGCGCCTCCCAGATGCCACCGGCAAGGGCTGCGGGATCGGCGCGGCTGCCTGCCTCTTGCAGCGCCTGAAACGCGTCGATCATGCCCACAACGGTGCCCAGCAGCCCCAGCAGCGGCGCGGTGGTGGCAATCAGTTCCAGCGCCCGCAGACCGCTTCGGGTTCGGGTCAGGTCAATGCGGGCATGGGCTGTGGTTTCCTCGCGGGCTTGCGCCTCGGTCAATGCCGGATCGTGACGTGCGGTCATCGCGGCCAGCGCCATACGGGCGCGGATGGATCGCCTGCCTTGCAACTTGGCGCGCGCCGCATCCACATCGCCCTGTGCCCAGTTCTCCAATGCCGCAGTTGTGGCCGCACCCGACCACGCACCCAACCGCGCCAGTTGCCACAGTTTCCACAAAATCAGCGCCATCGTCAGCACCGACAGCGCCGCAATCAGCCACAGCACGGGGCCGCCGCGTTCCAGAAAGGCGATCAATGAGGGCGGCAATATCATGGTGTATCTCCCCACAGGGCGGTCAGAATAGCATCAAGCCCGTCGGTCAGTGCCGCTGGGCCAGGTTGCAGGATCAGCGGCGATTTGATTTCGATAATGCGGCCTTGGGCCACGGCGGGGACGCTGTCCCAGCCGGGGCGGGCTGCGATCCGCTCAGAGCGCACCTTTTTGCCGCACCACGAGGCGATGATAACATCAGGCGCGGCGTCAATCACCTGTTGTGGGTCCAGAATACGCGCCCGCGCGCCCTGTTCGGCTTGCAGACGGGCAAACACATCCACACCGCCCGCAATCTCGATCAGCTCGGATGCCCAGCGGATGCCGGAAATGGGCGGATCGTCCCATTCTTCGAAGTAGACGCGCGGTCGGGACGGACGCGGGGTATTGCGGATGGTCTCGATACGGGCGGCATAGCTGTCGGCCAGTGCATCGGCCTGCGCCGCGCAGCCCGTCAGCGCGCCAAGCGTGCGAATCATCTCAAGAATGCCCGCGACCGAACGCTGGTTGAACCCGTGTACCGTGATGCCTGCGCGGATCAGATCGGCGGCAATGTCGGCTTGCAGGTCAGAAAACGTCAGCACCAGATCGGGCTGCAATTCCAGTATCTTGGGCACATCTGCGGATGTAAACGCCCCCACGCGCGGCTTTTCGCGGCGCACCTGTTCGGGCCGCACGGCATAGCCGGTGACGCCAACAATACGGTCCGATTGGCCCAGCAGATAAAGCGTCTCGACCGTTTCTTCGGTCAGGCAAACGATGCGTTCGTAGGGAAAGGCCATCACAGCACCTCCGCTCTGCGCACGGTCTGCATCCAAGTTTGAGCGCCCTCCAGCACGGCGGTGTAGACGGCGCGGCCCACCGCCTCGCCCAGATCGGTGTGCATGCCTGCAAAGGCGACATCGCCCCGCGGAGCCGCAACCGCGATGCAGTCGGTTCCGGTGCCGGTGGCGCGCCCCGTGGGCAGCTGGTGGTTGACCTGCATAACCGCCACTGTACGGGCTTGGGCCGCGATTGCCATCATCTCGATCAATGCGGGCTGTGCCAGCGCCAGACCGGTCTGCACTGCGACGTTGATGGTGCCCCAATCCTTGCCCGAACGGTCCGCCCGCGTGCCGATATGTTCGGCGTTCGACAGGCCCACAGTGGCCACGGCACGCGCAGTGGCGGTGCCTGCGGTCGTGGTGTGTTCGGTCACGGCGCGGATGTCGCGCGAGGTCAGAAAGCAGACGTCTTGCGGGGTGCCGCGCGCGGCCAGCTGGTCGGTCAGCCAGTCCGGCACATCCAGTTCCGGTGTCAGATCGGCGTTGCGCACCTCGCGCCACGAGATTGCATCGGCGGTGACAAAGCCGGGACGGTTCAGCGCCCAGCTGAGCACCTGATGCGGGCCACCCAGATCAAAGCGCAGCCAAGGACGCTCGAGAATCAGCGGCGCGGTCATTCCAGCGTGTCCAATGTCTGGAACACGGGGCCGCGGTCGGTCATCTCGTAGTGTGCAAGAATGCCGAAGACCTGCGCGAGGTTCGCGGGGGTCATCACCTCGACGGGTGGGCCATCCGCGACGATGCCGCCATTGTGCAACAGGATCACGCGGGTGCAATGGCGCGCAGCAAGGCCAAGATCGTGCAACGAGGTCAGCACCGTGCGCCCCGATGCCGCCAGCGCGGAAAACACCCGCATGGTGGCAATCTGTGCCGCCGGATCAAGGCCTGCAATGGGTTCGTCCGCCATCATCAGCGGCGTATCCTGTGCCAGTGCGCGGGCGATCAGCACGCGGGCCTGTTCGCCACCCGACAGTTGCGTCGCGGTGCGCTGCGCATAGTTTTCCAGCCCCATCTGCACCAGCGCGTCCGCAACGGCGGCGGCGTTCTCGGTCTTGGTGCCGGAATGGGGCAGGCGGCCCAGAAGCACCAGCTTTTCCACGCTCACGGGCCATGCGATTTCGCGGGCTTGCGGCAGCCATGCACAGGCGCGGGCCCGCTCCATGCTGGTCATTTGCGCCAGCGACGACGTGCCCTGGTGTGGCAGCAGGCCAAGGGCCGCGCGCATCAGGGTGGTTTTACCAGCGCCGTTGGGGCCCAGCAGGCCCACACATTCGCCCGGCTGCAGGGTCAGCGACACGGTGTCGATCACCGGACAGGCGCCGCGCTTGACCGACAGGTTTTGCAGGTTCAGCAGCGTCATTGCAATGTCCCCCGCGTTTTATAGATCAGGTGCAGGAACAGCGGCGCGCCGACCAGTGCCATCAGCACGCCCAGCTTCAGGTCGCGGTCGGGCAGGGCCACACGCACAGCGATGTCTGCCGCCAGCACCATCGCCGCTCCACCCAGCGCCGAGGCCCACAGCAGCCGCGACGGTTGTCCGCCCACGAAGGGGCGCAACACATGCGGGACCACTAGGCCGACAAAGCCGATGGACCCTGCCACAGCCGTGCCTGCCCCGACGCAAGCCGCAGTGCCAATGACCAGCGCCAGCCGCAAGCGCGACAGGCGCACGCCCATCGCGGCGGCGGCATCTTCGCCCAGCGTCAGCGCATCTAGCCCGCGCCCAAGCGATCCCAGCAGCACCCAGCCCAACACCATGAACGGCAGGGCCAGCCATACGTGGGAAAAGGACCGGTCGGCCAGCGAACCCAGCATCCAGAACACGATTTCGGCGGCGGCAAAGGGGTTGGGCGACAGGTTCAACACCAGCGAGGTAAAGGCCGAAGCCAGCGCCGAAATAGCGATACCAGCAAGGATCAGCGTCAGCGCCGCCCCGCGCGGCCCCGCCAGCGTCAGGATCATCGCCACCGCGATCAGTGCTGCCAGCAGCGCAGACAGCGGCAGGGCCAGCGCAAAGGCAGCCGCCAGTCCGGTTTGCAATGCCAGCACCGCACCAAGTCCAGCCGCCGCCGACACGCCGATCAGTCCCGGCTCGGCCAGCGGGTTGCGCAGATAACCCTGCATCGCGGCCCCCGACACGCCCAGCGACGCGCCGATCATCACCGCCAGCAGGGCGCGGGGCAGGCGGATTTGCTGCATCACCACGCTCATCGGGCTGCCGTCGGTGGCGAACAGGCTGGCTAAGGAATGCCAGACCGACACCGGCGTGGTGCCGGTGACCAGCGAGACCACGAACAGCACCGTACACAGGGTTGTCAGGATGGCAGTCAGCTTCATTGGCGGGCCTCGACCTGTTTGCGCAGGTCCACCATAGTGCGCACAGCGTTCAGCACGGTCGGCGTGCCGCAGACCCAGTCGCGGTCGGTCAACTCGCCCGCCATATAGGTGCCTTTCAGCGATGACAGGGCGGGGTGATCAAGATTGTCTTCGGCGCGCGCGGCACCGGGATAGTTGCGGCCCTGAATAATGACATCGGGGGCCAGCAACACCAGTTGCTCCAGCGGCAGCACCCCGACCGACCCAAGGCCTGCCTCTTCGGCGACATTGTCGAAACCGGCGGCATAGAGCACGTCACCGGCCAGCGAATGGCGGCCCGAGGAGTAATTGTTCACATAGGTCAGCGCCGCGCGTGGGCGGTGCGCAGGGGCCACGGACAGGGCCGCTAACTCGGCATTGAAATGGTTGATCATCGCGCGGGCCTCGGCTTCGCGGCCCAGGGCCTCGCCCATTTGCGCCAGACGCTCGGGCACATCGGACAGCGCACGGGCAGGGGCGAATTGCACCACTTCGATGCCCAGATTGCGCAGCATGGAAATCGTGGCCATCGAGGTAAAGGTGCCCGCCAGCACCAGATCGGGTTTGAGCAGATAGACTTCTTCGGCGCCTGACCCGTTGGCGGGCAGGGCGCGGGCCTGTTCGCCCATCACCGAATCTGTATCCTCGTGCGACAGCCGCGTGACCGACACCAATTGTCCGGGGGATGCCAGCAACAGCGCCAGTTGATCGGTGCACAGGTTGATCGACACCACCCGTTGCGGGGTGCCGGCCAAGGCGGTTGCGGCGCTGAACAGCAGCGCCGCAACCGATGTTATCAGATCAGAACGACGCACGGACGCCAAAGTACACAGCACGGTCCGAAGTGCCATAGCCGAGTGAGGTCTGGTATTGCTCGTTGGTCAGGTTCTCCAGACGCATGTATCCTTGGGTGGTGTCGCTGAAATCATAGGTCGCCGAGGCGTTGATCACGGTGTAGTCAGCCATCGGGACCGGCGTTGCGGGGAATGTGCTAAAATCGCTTTCATTGGCGCGACCCGCGACGTGGTTCACCACCAACTGGCCCGACAATTTGTCAGTCAGATCGGCCTCGACCCCCAGAACAAAGTCATGCTTGGGCACGCGGACAAGTTGGGCGCCGTTGGCGCCTGTGGCGTCGGTAAAGGTGTAGGACCCGAACAGATCGGTCCCCGCACCCAGTGCAACCCGGCCCGACAGTTCGACCCCTTTGGATGTCGAGGTGCCCGGAACCTGAGTATAACCGGCGCCCGCGAAATCGATCAGGTTGTCGATCTCGGTGTAAAAGACCGTTGCCTTGACCACGGCGTTGTTGACAAAACGGTGTTCGACGCCGAATTCGGCGCTGCGGCTTTCTTCTTGTTCCAGCGTAGGGCTTCCGAAGGGGCCAAACAGTTCATACAGCGATGGCGCGCGGAAACCCGTCCCGATGGCCGCACGCAATGTGGTGTTTGCGGAGACGCGCCAGTTCGCCGCCAGCCGGCCGGTTGTGAATCCGCCAAAGGTCGAATGGTCATCGTGGCGCAGCGCAAAGCTGAGGTCGATGTCATTGGACACGGCATATTGCGCCTCGCCAAAGACCGAGGCGATCCGGTAGGTGCCGGTCACTGCGTCGGCTGCGAATTTTTCTTCGGAATAGCTGGCACCAAAGGCCAGATCGACCGCACCCGCCTGCGTGACGCCCTTGTACGAAAGCTCGGTGCGTTCGCCGCTGAATGCGTTGGTGGTACCGACGGGGTAATCGCGGTTGATCTCGGAATAGGCCAGCGACAGGGTGTGATCGACTGCACCTGACTCGATCTCGGCATAGATCCGTGCCCCCAAGCGGGTGGCAAATTCCTGATTTGCTGTATCAGTCAGAGTAAAGGCGGGCGCCGGAAAACCGTCCTGATCGGTTTCGCTGTCGATATAATTCAGCGCAAAGCCCAGCTTCACCTGTTCGGTCGCCTGATAGGCCCCCGTCAGGATCAGCGTTGTGCCCTTGTATCCGTCTGCTTCGGTATTGCCGTCGTTTTCATCTGCGGCTGAAAATCCGTCGGTGCTGACATGGCTGATGGTAAAGGCCAGTTCGCCGCGATCTGATTTGGTTGCCACGCCAAAGCTGCTGGCAAAGGTGTTATAGCTGCCTGCCTCGAAGTTGTAGCGCAACTGTGTGCCGTTCTCCGTCGCGCGCAGGGTCGAGATATTGATGACCCCGCCAATCGCTTCGGAGCCGTAAAGCGCCGATTGGGACCCTTTCAACACTTCGATGCTGCCGATGCCTGCAGTGGTGAGTGGCCCGAAACCAAAGGAGGTTTGCGTGCCGGAGGGGTCTGTCATATCGATGCCGTCGATATATACGGGTACATAGCGCGCAGGCAGCCCGCGAATGCGCAATGTCGACGCGGTGCCCAAACCGCCGTTGCCTGACAGCGAAATGCCCGGCAGTGTGTCCAGCGTATCGGCCACGCGAATACTTGTGCTGTTCTCGATCGTCTCCTGATCGACAATCTCGACCACGGTGCCGGTGCGCGAAGTCTCGACCGGCGTCTGGCTGGCCGATACCGTGATGGTGCCCAGATCAAAAGCATCGTCTTGGGCGATTGCGGCGCGTGGCAGGGTGGCCAGTGCCAGTACGGATGCCGAAGCAAGCAGGTGTTTCATAAAAGTCGTGTCCCCTTACGGACGGGCCTGTTGCGGGCGGCCCTTGGTCGTCGGAATGGGAAAGGTTGAAGCGCCTTCCGCCGGTGAAACGCCACCAAAGCGGTCAGGCCGCCGACACGCACGCCCCCCGCGTTCGTATCCGGGTGATCGCTTTGGCAGGTCTCCTGACTTGCGGGTCGATGCGGGGCCGTGCCTTCCCGAGGGTGACCCCCCAGTGGCATATGACGGTCGCGCTCACCGCTTACAGTTGCGGGGGCAGTCACGGATTTGGGGATGGTTTCCCGCACCGCGTTCCCTTTAACGACGGGTTACCCCGCCGAACCAAAGTAGGGGTGGCTTAGCCTGTGCATCGCTGCCGATCAAGACGCGAAAACGACCTTGCGGCAGAGTGGTGCGTCAAAGTTGTCTTGCAGGCGGCAAGTCGGGACGATAACGGTTGGGTCTTGCCAGACAAGCCCCGATTGGCCCCGAATGAAGGACGCGCCCCATGACCGACACTGCCACCAACCCCGACAGCTACCGCGTAACAGCAGACGAACTGCGCCAGTTCATCGAGCGGATCGAACGTCTGGACGCCGAGAAAAAAGATATTGCCGAGCAGCAAAAAGAGGTGATGGCCGAAGCCAAAGGGCGCGGTTACGACACCAAGGTGATCCGCAAGGTCATCGCCCTGCGCAAGCGCGAGCCTGACGACATTGCCGAAGAAGAAGCGGTTCTTGAGATGTACAAAGAAGCGCTGGGAATGTCCTGACGCAAGTCGCGGGGCGCAGTTGCGCCCTGCACGCCCTTGCCCTGTTGCCAGTATCGCTTGTCGCAGTCATGCGATTTGAGCGATCGCCTGTGCGGGCTGGGATGCAATCCGCAGCATCACCAGCGCATTGCCGGTAATACCGCTCTGGTCCAGATCCTCTGGCAGATCGGCGAGCGTCGTGGACACGATACGCTGGTTTGATTTGCTGACATCTGCGGCGATGGTGATTTTTGTTCTGCGCGCGATGCCCTGTGCCAGCAAAGAGTGTCGGATTTTCTGCGCAGCCCCCACGCCCATGTAGAACACCAAAGTTGTGCCCGGCAGAGCGTGGCGCGCCCAGTCTGTCGTTTCGTCATCGTCTTCGCAGTGGCGTCCGGTGGTCAGGACCAGTGTATCGGTCTGTCTGCGTTCCGTCAGCGATTGACCCATGATTGCCGCCGCTGCACTCGCCGCAGTCACACCCGGTACAACTTCGACCGGAATATGTGCAACACGGGCGGCATTAAGTTCCTCGGTCGCGCGGCCGAATATGCCTGGATCACCGGATTTCAGACGCACAACGCGGCGGCCTTTGGCTGCTTCGGCAACGATCAGCGCGCAAATCCGGTCTTGCGGCCACAGGTGCGCGCCCACGGTTTTGCCGACAAAAACGCGCTCGGCGTCGCGGCGGGCCAGTTCCAGCACCTGTGGATCGACAAGCCGATCATAAAAGATCACGTCGGCCTCTTGCAGGCGTTGAACGGCGCGCAAGGTTAGCAGATCGCGTGCACCGGGGCCTGCGCCGACCAGTGCGATATGGCCTTGCTGCGCAGGCACGTCGCGTGTGGAAACCGTCTGCTTCAGCAGGTCGGCAGCGGCGCGTTCCTGTCCGGTTTTGTGCAATTGCCAAGGGGCGTCGGCAAAGGCCCAACGCCAAAAGGCGCGGCGGTCGGTTTTCGGGATCTGTGCGGCCACCGCGCCGCGCAAACGGCCCGCTAGTGCGGCAAAGGTGCCAAGGCGCGGGTCCAGCATCTGTTCGACTTCGGTCTTGATCCGGCGGGCCAGCACGGGCGCCGTTCCTTCGGTGCCGATTGCCACGACCACGGGATCGCGGTCGACCAGTGATGGTGTGGTCATGTCGCACAAGGACGGCTGGTCAACGACGTTGACCTGCGCGTCCGCCTGTTTGGCCAGCGCATGCAGGGCCGCATCCAGTCCGGGGCAGCCCGTGGCGATGAACACCAGTGCGGCGTCGGCAAAACTGCGCGGGGTAACTGGCGCCGCATCCTGTACCGCGACGCCTGTTGCGACCAGATCAGCCAGCTCAGCATCCAGATCAGGCGCAAGCAGCACCAGCCGCGCGTCGGTTTTCAACATCAGGCGCGCCTTTTGTGCGGCCTGTTCGCCGCCGCCTGCAATGACAACGCGGCGGTTGGTGGTGCGGATAAACATTGGAAAGCTGTGCATGATGATCCTCTAGGCGGCTTTGGCGTGGTGGCGGCGGGCCCAAAGGTCCAGTGCCAAGTGGTTTGCGTCGGCACGCCCGCAGGCACCAAGCACGAGCGCCGCCGTGCTGGTGATGATCGCAGTGGCAAATTCGTCTTGTACGGTGCCGTTCCAGACATCCGACAAGCGGCTGTCGGTTTCGGACAGGCGCAGGTGGCCGGTCAGCGCGGTGCCGGTCTGACCCTCCCATATCGCGCCGTTGTGCAATCCGTGCAAGGTGATGTCTTTGGTGGGATGATGTTCGAATTCGCCCCCGCCGCCCTTCAGCACGCGCAAGCAGGGCTGGTTCAGCAGCAAGGACGCATCGCGCTGCAATTCGCGGTATGAGGGGTGAAAAACACCCTGCACCGCAATCGGAGCGCTGCCGGGGTTCAGCATACGCAGCACGGTGTTGATGCACGATCGCAAACCCAGCACATCACGCAAGCGCAGCAGATCCATCAGAGCGGGTGAAATACCCGCCAGCGGGACATATGCGATACCGCTCTGCGCCAAGGCGTCGGGCGCTTCGGTCCAAGCTACCTGTGCGATCCCGACGTCGGGCAGCGCCGCGCGCACGCTTGCACCTGTGGCCTGATGCGAATTCCAGCCATGCAACAGGACCGGATGGCCCGCCTGCGCCACCAGCTTGGCCGCCGCCAGAAACCACGGCTGACCACGGGTGCGTCCGGCGGCATAGGATGGCCAGTCGATCGCGGGGGCCGCACCCGCCCAACGGGGCAGGGACGCCCGCGCACCGGCTGTCAGTCCTGCTATTTCTTCGGCGGTTTCCCCCTTCATCCGCATCAGCATCAAAAGGGCGCCGATGGCTTCGGGGGCTGCGTTCCCTGACAGGATCAGCGCAATCGCGGCCTCAGCCTCGGCCTGTGTCAGAGACCGCGCGCGGCCTTGACCGCGCCCGAGGATGGCAACATAGGGCGCAAGGGTCATTCTGCCGCCTCGACGCGCTGGGCTGCGGCCAGAAGCACCGCAATCTCGGGCCTGCAAGAGCCGCAGTTTGTGCCCGCGCCGGTGCAGGCGCCCACCTGTGCGACGGTCGCCGCCTGTCCACTGTCGATGGCCGCACCGATGGTGTTCAGCCCGACGCCCAAACAGGCGCAGACGACCGGACCTGGGTCCGGCATATCGGCGCTGGGGCGTCCCGAGAGCGGCGCAGTTGCACCCTGTCCGAGTTGCGACACAAGGTGATCGCGCGACAGTGCGACCGGTGTTCTGGACACGAAGAGTGCCGCCAGCAGGCGGTTGTCCCCGTCCAGAAACGCCATGCGGGCGGTGCCGGTCGCGGGGTCTGCAATGCTTTGACAACGGGCATGGGGCAGGGCGAACAGACGGCGGGCGTCGGTCTCCCAATCCTGCGGGGCATGGTTGCCTGCCAGTTCGGCCCGCCAGCCGTGTTCAACGCGGCTGCGCGCCCAGTAAGGGCAGTCGGGGGCCAGCTTGTCGGTACTGGCCGCAAAGCCGAACCACGCGGCATCAAAGGGTGCCAGTGCCACAACAGCGGCCTTGCTTTCGGGTTGGCCCGAAACGGGGTCCACGATGCCCGGCACCAGCGCGTCGATGCGCCCCGTGGGGGCGGTTTCCCCGGTCCAGTGCATCGGGGCAAAGACCTGACCACGCTGCACCCTGTCGGTGATCAGCGACCGCAGCACACAGCGCCCCGTGGGGCTGGTTGCAGTGACCAGCGTTGCAGGTGCGATGCCAAGGGCTGCGGCGTCCTGCGGGTGGATTTCCAGAAACGGTTCACCCAGATGCTGGTTCAGACGAGGGGCCTTGGCGGTGCGGGTCATCGTGTGCCACTGATCGCGGATGCGGCCCGTGTTCAGAACGAATGGAAAGCGTGGGCTGGTGCGGGCCTCGGGCGGGCGTGCCGTGACGGGGATCATTCGGGCGCGTCCTTCGGGGGTAAAGAACCGGCCATCAGCAAAGAACCGTTCGGTGCCGCCATCTTTGGTGACAGGCCAGCGCGTCGGTTGCAAAGCGGCATAGCCCGCTTCGCCCAAACCGGTCAGGCCGGATATGTCAAAGTCGCGTCCGGTTGCCGCCGCCAGACCCGACAAGGCGGCATATTCATCGAATATCTGGGCAGGGGACGCAAAGTCGAACGCCTTGTGCCAGCCCATCTTGCGGCCAACCTCGGCCATGATCGCCCAATCGGGCCGCGTCGCGCCGGGGGCGGGCAGCGCAGCGCGTTGGCGGCTGATCGTGCGATCGGAATTGGTGACGGTGCCGTTCTTTTCGCCCCAGCCTGTCGCGGGCAGCAGAACGTGGGCCAACCGCGCGGTGTCCGTCTTGGCGGTCAGGTCGCTGACCACCACGAAATCGCAGCCCGCGATCGCATCGCGCACCGCATCCGCATCGGGCATCGACACGGCGGGGTTGGTGCAAACGATCCACAACGCCTTGATCTGGCCGGTGCGCACCCTTTCAAACAGATCGACAGCCTTTAATCCGGCGGCTTGCGGCATCGTTGGCGCGTCCCAGAAGGTGCGCACCAGATCGCGGTGCGCGGGGTCTTCTATGTCCAGATGACAGGCCAGCGCATTGGCAAGCCCGCCCACCTCGCGGCCACCCATCGCATTGGGCTGGCCGGTGACGGAAAACGGCCCCATGCCAGGCTTGCCGATGCGGCCCGTGGCAAGGTGGCAGTTGATGATCGCGTTGACCTTGTCCGTGCCGGAAGAAGACTGGTTCACCCCCTGACTGAAGACGGTTACGACCTTTTCCGTGCGCAGCCACAGATGGCAGAATGCGTCCAGCTGGTCCGCAGGCAAGCCCGCGACATTTCTGTCTTGGGCCCGAGCTGCGCGCAATGCCGCGTCAAAGCCATCGACATGGCGCAAAAAGGCAGTATCGAGGGCACCGCCGTCGTTGATCGCTGACAGCAGGCGGTTGAACAGGGCAACATCACTGCCCGGAGCAAGCGCCAGATGCATATCCGCCAGATCGCATGTGGCCGTCCGGCGGGGGTCGATCACGACGACCTTCATGGCGGGCCGCGCTGCCTTGGCCGCAGCAAGCCGCTGGTACAACACAGGATGACACCACGCGAGGTTGCTGCCGACCAGAACCACCAGATCGGCCAGTTCCAGATCCTCGTAGGTGCCCGGAACGGTGTCGGTGCCAAAGGCGCGTTTTTGCCCTGCAACTGTAGAGGCCATGCAAAGGCGCGAGTTGGTATCAATGTTCGCCGAGCCGATAAAGCCTTTCATAAGCTTGTTGGCGACGTAGTAATCCTCGGTCAGCAACTGGCCCGAGACGTAGAGTGCAACAGAATCAGGGCCATGTCTGGCGATGCTCTGCGAAAAGCGGTCCGCCACCAAAGACAGCGCCGTGTCCCAGTCCGTGTCGGTGCCGTTGACACGCGGCGACAACAGCCGGTCGTCCAGCGAAAGGGTCTCGCCCAAGGCAAAGCCCTTGGAACACAGCCGCCCGTGGTTGGCAGGATGGTCGGGGTCTCCGCGCACCGACAGGCCACCGTTACCGTCGGGCCGCACAAGCACGCCGCATCCGACACCACAATAGGCGCAGGTGGTCCGGATTTCATCCCTGTGCGGCGTCCCGTCCATCATGCCACCCGTCCACGGCGCAGGTTCTGGACATCAAGCAGGATACGCCCGCCTTGAACACGTATGGCATAGGTGTTGACTGCGCCCGTATCAGCGCCCTGCGCCAGTCCCGTGTCCAGCCGCAACACCATGTTGTGCAGCGGACAGGTGACAGACCGACCATGCACGATGCCCTCGCTTAGCGGGCCGCCCTTGTGCGGGCAGGCGTCGTCGATGGCGAACACCTCGTTTTCCGCTGTACGAAAGATTGCGACGCAGCCCAGATGGGTTTTCACGACGCGGGCCCCCCGTTCGGGGATGTCTTCCAGCGCACCAATATCTGTCCAGTCGGTCATTCTGCGGCCTCCAGCGTAAGATCTGCCAGCGGCGCGTAAAGTGCGCGATAGGCAGGTTTGGTGCGCTCGGCCCACGGATCTTGCTGCATGAACTGCTGCGCGAAATAGAACCGGTCGGCCAAGGCGCGGCGGCTGTCCGCGTCTGTCACGACGCGCGCAACGATGTGGTCGAGGCCTACGTTTTCCATCCACTTGTACATCCGCTCAAGATAGGCGGCTTCTTCGCGGTAGAGCTGAACAACTGCGGCAGTGTGTTCCAGAACCTCGTCCTCGGTCTTGACGGTACACATCACGACGGTGCCCTGAATGTGCAGGCCCGCAGCGCCACCGATGTGCAAGACATAGCCGCTGTCTACGCAGATCACGCCCACGTCCTTGCAGGTGCTTTCGGCGCAGTTCCGGGGGCAGCCGGACACGGCCATCTTGACCTTGGCGGGTGTCCACGCCCCCCAAAGCGCCTTTTCCATTCGGATCCCAAGGCCGGTGCTGTCTTGCGTACCAAAGCGGCAATGATCGGTGCCGACACAGGTTTTCACCGTGCGCAGCCCCTTGGCATAGGCCTGTCCACTGACCATGCCCGCCGCGTTCAGATCGGCCCAGATGTCGGGCAGATCCTGCTTTTTCACGCCTAGCAGGTCGATACGCTGGCCGCCTGTCACCTTGACGGTCTGAACGGCGTATTTGTCCGCAGCATCCGCAATCGCGCGCAGCTCGTCTGATGTGGTGATCCCACCCCACATGCGCGGTACGACCGAATATGTGCCATCCTTCTGGATGTTGGAGTGCATCCGTTCGTTCACAAAGCGGCTTTGGTCGTCGTCCTGATATTCGCCGGGCCAATCGCACAGTAGGTAGTAGTTCAACGCCGGACGGCACGACGCACAGCCACAAGAGGTGGTCCACCCGCATTCCTGCATCACGGCGGCCATTGATTTCAGCGCGCGGCTTTTGATCAGGCGGCGCACGTCCATATGGGTCAGCGGCGTGCAGGGGCACATCGGCTTGACGGTCTGTACTTCGAACCCGTCGCCCAAAGTCAGCGCCATGACCTGTTCGACCAGCCCTGTACACGATCCGCAAGAGGCGCTGGCTTTGGTCTGGGCACGTACATCGGTCAGGCTGGTTGCGCCGCCGTTGATCACATCGACAATTCTTGATTTGCAAACGCCGTTGCAGCCGCAGATTTCTGCGTCATCCGGTAAGGCTGCAACGGCTGCCAACGGGTCCGAGGGGGTGCCTCCCTGAAAAGCCGGACCAAATATCAGCGTGTCGCGCATGTCCGACACATCGCTGCGGTCTTTGATCAGTCCGTGAAACCATGCGCCATCTGCCGTGTCACCGTACATGACCGCACCGATCAGACGGGTGCCTTGCAGAACCAGACGTTTATAGATGCCGCGTGCCGGGTCGCGAAACACGATGTCGTCGCGTCCGTCACCTTCGGCAAAATCGCCCGCGCTGAACAAATCACAGCCCGTCACCTTCAGCTTTGTGGCGACCTCTTTGGGGATAAAGGCCGCGGTCCTTTCCCCCAGCGTATCGGCGGCCACTTTGGCCTGATCGTACAAAGGGGCCACAAGGCCAAAAACCGCGCCCTGATGTTCGATACATTCGCCAAGGGCGAGGATATTGGCGTCTGATGTCACCATCGCGTCGTCCACGTGGATACCGCGCCCGACGGCCAGACCGGCATCATTTGCAAGGGCCACGTTCGGGCGGATACCAACCGCCATGACCAGCAGATCGCACGAAATCTCTGTTCCGTCGTCCAGACGCAGGCCGCTGACGCGACCGTCGGTGCCGAGTATCTCTTTGGAGTTGGCAGAAGTCAGGACAGTAATGCCTTTTTCCTCCAACGACTTTTTCAGAAGATAGCCGGCAGCTTCGTCCAACTGGCGTTCCATCAGGTGGGCCATGACGTGAACAACCGTCACGTCGATGCCTTGTGCCTTCATGCCGGCCGCCGCCTCCAGCCCCAACAGGCCGCCGCCAATGACAATGGCCCGCGATCCGGGCGTGGCGCCAAGGGCCATCATGGTTTCGGTGTCGTCCAGATCGCGGTAGGGAATAACACCCTGCAGATCATGGCCGGGCAGCGGGATCATAAAGGGGTTCGATCCGGTGGCGATCACAAGACGGTCATAGGGCACCGCGCCATTCTCGCCGACGACAAGACGCGCGTCGCGGTCAATCCGCAGCACTTTTTCCCCGAAGCGGCAGGTGACGCCATTCGCTTCGTACCATTGAGCATCATGGGTCACGATGTCGGCAAAGGTCTTTTCGCCCGACAGAACGGGTGACAGCATCAACCGGTTGTAGTTGCCACGGGGTTCGGCGTTGAACAGCGTGACATTCCACGCATCGGGTTGGGTTTCAAACAGATGCTCCAGCATCCGGCCCGAGGCCATACCGGCCCCGATGATGATCAGATTTCTGGTCATGGCTTACTCCGCAGCGATGTTTTTGGGTTTCGGCGCAGGTTTCGCGCCGTGTTCGTATTCTGTCAGGAAATCAAGAACCTCCTGCCGGTAATTGTAGTAGTCAGGGTGGGCCAAAAGCGCCTTGCGGGTGCGGGGACGGGGCAGCTTCACCTCGGTGATCCTGCCGATCGTGGCCTGCGGGCCGTTGGTCATCATGACAACACGGTCAGCCAGCAAGATTGCCTCGTCCACGTCATGGGTCACGCAGACTGCCGTCACCTTGGTGCGCGACCAGACTTCCATCAGGACTTCTTGCAATTCCCAGCGTGTCAGGCTGTCGAGCATCCCGAAAGGCTCGTCCAGCAGCAGCAGTTTGGGGGACAGGGCAAAGGCACGCGCGATGCCGACACGTTGTTTCATGCCGTTCGACATCGAATGTGCGTCACGGTCCATTGCATCGCCAAGTCCCACGCGTTCCAGGTAGTATTCCACCACCTCTTGCCGCTCGGCCTGCGACGCCTTGGGATAGACTTTTTCAACGCCAATCGCGACGTTCTGCTTGGCGGTAAGCCACGGAAACAGGTTGGGCGACTGAAAGACCACCGCACGTTCGGGGTCGGCCCCTTCGACGTGGCGCCCGTCCAGTTTGATTGCCCCTTTGGAAATTGCGTTCAAACCGGCGGCCATGGTCAGCACTGTCGACTTGCCGCAACCGGAGTGGCCGATCAGGCTGATAAATTCGCCCTGATTCACCTTTAGATCGAAGTTTTCGACCACTGTCAGCGGCCCCTTGGGGGTCGGGTAAACTTTGTGAAGCTGGGAGAAGTCGAGAAAGCGTTCCGCGATCATGCCTTCGCGGGCGTCTTTGACCACGGCAGGGATCGTCTGGTGGATCGGCGTCACGTCGGGCAGGTGGCGTGTTTCCGTCACTTTGGCCGCGATGCCGACATCCATCAGATATTGGGTGATCTGCGCGCGCAGCTTTTTGAAACCGGTATCGTGGTTCATCGCATCGCGGTTGCGTGGTCTGGGGATATTCACCGCGACCGGATCGGCAAGCGTGCCATTGGGGTTCAGCACGATGATGCGGTCCGCCAGCAATATCGCCTCGTCCACATCGTTGGTGATCAGGATACAGGTCTTTTTGTCGGCTTCCCAGATTTCCAGAATTTCGTCTGCCAGATTGGCGCGGGTCAGCGCATCCAGCGCCGACAATGGTTCGTCCAGCAGCAAAAGATCGGGCTCCATCGCCAGCGCACGCGCCACCGCAACCCGCTGGCGCATACCACCAGACAGTTCTGCGGGGCGGCGGTGGGCGGCATGTGCAAGCCCGACCATCGCGATATAATGATCGGCCTTGGCCGTCTTTTCAGCCTTTGGTATCTTTCCGTGCACGGCTTCGATGGCCAGCATGATGTTTCCGCGCACGGTCAGCCACGGCATCAGGCTATAGCTTTGGAACACCAGACCCCGATCCGGTCCCGGTCCGGAAATGGGCGCGCCACGGAATGTCAGGGTGCCGCTGTCGGGCACCTCAAGTCCCGCGACCAGGTTCATCAGGGTGGACTTTCCGGTGCCGGAAAATCCGAGGATGGCAAGAAATTCGCCCTCTTTCACGCTCAGGGTGATGTCCTGAAGGACTTCGGCGCGGTGTGTGCCTTCGCCAAACCCCTTGTTTATGTTTTTGAAGTCGAGAATACCCATGTCGTTCACCGCTGTGCCGAGAAGGTAAAGAACGACTGCATCGCGAACATCACGCGGTCGAGCAAGAAACCGATGATCCCGATTGTCAGCACTGCGACGATGATCCGTGCCAGCGATTGCGACGATCCGTTCTGGAACTCGTCCCAGACAAATTTGCCAAGGCCGGGGTTCTGCGCCAGCATTTCAGCGGCGATCAACACCATCCAGCCCACGCCCAGCGACAGACGCAGTCCGGTGAATATCAGCGGCAGTGCAGAGGGTAGAACCAGCTTGGTGATCTTGGCGTAGGGGCTCATTTTCAGGACGCGGCTGACGCTGATCAGATCGCGGTCAATGGACGCCACGCCAAGTGCGGTGTTGATCAGGGTCGGCCAGAGCGAACACAGCGTCACCGTGATCGCGGAAACAAGAAAGGATTTGGAAAACATCCCGTCATTCGTTGCATAGACGGCAGAGACGACCATGGTAACGATCGGGAGCCATGCCAGCGGCGACACCGGTTTGAAGATCTGGATCAACGGATTGAGCGCGGCATTGGCCGTGGGCGACAGGCCCGCAGCGATGCCCAGCGGGATCGCGATGACCGAGGCGACCAGAAAGCCGAAAAACACAGTTTTGATCGAGGTCCATATCTGGTCGTAGTAGCTGGGTGCGCCGGTATAGGCGATCTGCTTGACCTCGTCAGCTCTGCCTGCCTCGATCAGGCGCGCATTGCGTTGATCCAGCCGGTCATAGAAAACAGCCGCTTTCTGGCGTTTGTCGATGGCATCTGCGTTCAACTCTTTGGCCTGATCCCAGACGGCAACAGGTCCGGGGATTGCGCCCAGCGATGTGACGACACGCGGCGCCAATGCGGCCCACAGCATCAGGAAAATCGCGATGGACAACAGCGGCACACCCAACAGCCGCCACACATCCCGCATCTGGCCGCGTGGATTGTCGCCCGCAGCGGCCTTGAGCAGGGGCGTGACCCATGCAAGGCCAAGAACAGAAAACCATGCATCGGCTTTATTGATGCGCGTGAACCAGACGGCGCGGCGTGCTTCTTTGTGCTTGGCTTCGAGGTGATCGGGGTCGACGACGGTCATGGCGGTCTCCGGAACTGTAAAAGGGGTGGAAAATGCGCCGCCACGGTGTCGGGCGGCGCAGGTATATCAGCCGCCAACGACCTCACCGGACTTCAATCCGATGGGCAGGCTGTCGATATAGGCATTCGGCGTTTTGCCATCGAAGGGGATTGCATCAATGATGTCGGCAGCGGGCGTTGGTGCCTTGTAGCCGTCGCTGTCCCAAGGGAAATCCGCCTCTGCGGCCAGATCGTCGTCTACCAGCAAGCGCGCTGCCTTCAGGTAGATGTCGGGGCGATAGACGGAACGGGCCGTTTCATCGAACCATGCGTCGTCTTTGGTCTGCGCAATCTGGCCCCAGCGGCGCATTTGCGTCAGGTACCAGACCGCATCGGAATAATAGGGATAGGTTGCATTGTAACGAAAGAATACATTGAAATCAGGAACTTCGCGCACATCTCCCGGCTCGTATTCAAAGGTTCCGGTCATCGAGGCCGCGATTACAGCGGCATCTGCACCGACATATTCAGGGCGGCTGAGAATTTCGACCGCTTCGGCACGGTTGGCATTGTCGTTCTCGTCCAGCCAGATGGCCGCACGTATCAGCGCCTTGGTCAGGGCCAGCGTCGTGTTGGGGTTTTCTTTGGCGAAATCAGCGGTGATGCCAAAGACCTTTTCCGGGTTGTTCTTCCACAGCTCGTAATCGGTAATCACCGGCACACCGATGCCTTTGACTACCGCCTGCTGGTTCCACGGCTCGCCCACGCTGTAGCCGTCGATTGTGCCCGCCTCGAGCGTTGCAGGCATCTGCGGGGGCGGTGTGACGGAGAGGAACACATCGGCGCCAATCTGGCCCGACGTGTCGTCAGGGCTGTAAAGACCGGGGTTCAGCCCGCCAGCTGCAAGCCAGTAGCGCAGTTCGTAATTGTGCGTGGAGACGGGGAACACCATGCCCATGTTGAACGGCTTGCCCTCTGCGCGGTAGCTTTCGACCACGGGCAGCAAGGCGCTGGCACTGATCGGATGCTGTGGCAGGCCGTCGGCGTTGGTGGGAATGTTCGGCTTCATTTCTGCCCAGACCGTGTTCGACACAGTGATCCCGTTGCCGTTCAGGTCCATCGAAAAGGGCGTGATAATATGCGCTTGCGTGCCGTACCCGATTGTCGCAGCCAGCGGTTGGCCCGCCAGCATATGCGCGCCGTCCAGTTGCCCGCCGATCACGCCGTCCAGCAGCACCTTCCAGTTGGCCTGTGCTTCGAGTGTGACAAACAGACCTTCATCAAGGAAATAACCGTTCTCATAGGCCACTGCGAGCGGGGCCATATCGGTCAGTTTAATGAAACCGAATGTCAGTTCGTCTTTTTCCAGATCCAGCATCTCGGCAAAAGCCGGGCCGGTAATCAGGGTGGTCGCCAGTAGGTAGGTTGCAAGTTTCTTCATGAAATTGTCCCTTGTGAGGTCCGGGGCGGGAGGGCACCCCGGACAAACGAAAAATAGCCGCTGACCAGCCTCGCGCATTTGCACGAAGGGTCGAGCGGCTGTGCTCGGATTACCCGGACTTTGGGAATTGGGAGTAGGGAGACGCCATTGTCTTCCTGCGTTTGTTCTGCCGCGAAGCAGTTGGTTGAATCAATGTCGAAGGCTGATTTGGCCTGATAGCGGGGCAGATTTCTGCGTTGCGGCGAAAATCTGCTGCATTTTCGATCACTCTTCCGGTGCGGGGCTGAATTCTTGACCGTCAAACGAATGGCCCATCGCAGCCTCGTGCGGGACATAGCCGGGAATCGCGAGCAAGGCATCGCGGTGCAGATCGGTGCGACAGGTGGCAACAGCGGCGGCCCGCGCCGTGGTCCTATCCAGCCCCAAACGCGCGGCAAGACGCTCTCCGATCCACGCGGCGTGGTCCGGTTGCGGGGTATAGCGGGTGAAATCGACAAAATCAGGCACGATCCGGCTTTCACCACGCGGCGTGATCGTGAAATGACCGGACAGGGCGCGGTCGATCACCTCGGCGGGCACATCAAGATAGTCGCGTTGGGCCAAAAATGCGCAGGCCGTCGTGCGGCTTTGCGGATCGGTCAGCCATTCACCCGCACGCCACAGGGTGCGGATCATGGCGCGCAGGGGTTCGGGGTTGGCGTCTGCCAGTTCGGCGCGCACGCCCAGCACCTTTTCAGGCGCACCGGGCCAGACCGCGCAGCCCGGAAGCAACAAAGCGCCAGAGCCGGTTTCAACCGCCATCGACCCCCACGGCTCGCCCACGCAAATGGCGTCAAGCTCGCCTGCGGCAAGGGCTCCAGCCATCAACGGCGGTGGAACCGTGCGTATATCAAGTGCAGCAGGGGCGGGCAGACCAAGCGCCGTCAGCCAATGATACAATAACTCTGCGTGCATCGAAAAGGGAAACGGGACAGCGATCCGCAAAGGGCCGTCCGCCGCCGCGATCAGGGCCCGACCCGCCGCGTGGGCATCGCCAAAGCCGTCACCAAAGCTGTGACCGTTGCCTCTGATCCGCGTCGCCATATCATTGCTGACACCGATGATTTCGCCATTCGTCGACAGAACGGCCATGCTGGCAAGCGGCGCGCCGGTGCCGCCAAGCCCGAGGGCCGTTGCCACTGGCATGGGCGACAGCATCTGTGCCGCTGTGACCTGCCCGAATGACACCATATCACGCAAACTGGACCACGAATGTGCCCTGCGCAGGTCCAGCGTGATCCCCTCGGCCCTGTCGAAACCCAATTCAACCGCAACGATCAGCGGGGCGGCGTCGATCAGCGGCAGGAAGGCAACCGGCATTTTAGTGGTCATGACAACAGTCCCGCCGTGGTAACCAGCGCCTCGGCGACATCAATGACCTTGCGGCCCTGATCCATTGCTGCACGGCGCAACAGATCATAGGCGGCTTGTTCATCAATGCCTTTGGCCTTCATCAGCAGACCTTTGGCGCGGTCGATCACCTTGCGTTCTTCCAACGCACGTTTGGTGGTGGCCAGTTCCGTGCGCATCTGGCGAAACAAGGTGAAGCGGGCAACAGCTGCGTCAATAATCGGCTTCAGCCGGTCCGCCCGCAGCCCGTCGACAACATAGGCCGACACACCGGCCTCGATGGCAATTCTGGTAAGGTTCGCGTCGCTCTGGTCGACAAACAGCGCCACGGGGCGTTCCAGCGGGGCCGAAGCGAGAGTCAGTTCCTCAAGCGAGTCGCGTGAGGGGTTATCAAGGTCGATCAGAACAATATCGGGATTGTGTGCTGCAATGGCGGCAGTCAGGCGCGTCATGTCGCTGACGGTGTTCAACTCATATTGTCCGGCACGCGCCAGACTTTCTTCGATCAGCGCGGCACGGGCCGGATCGGTCTCGACGATTGTGATTTTAAGCACCCGCTGCATAGGGGAAACCGTCAGCAGACATGGGATTGATTGGCAATGCGAAAGCGGAACTTGCGCCACTATTTTCAGCAAGCGCCTTAAAATTAGGCGCGACCGGCAGTGCCAAGGCAAAATCACCGCCCCGTGATCGCGACCCAGCAGCGGTGTTTGCCTTGGCTAAAGAGCTATGTTGAAGCGGGAGCTGATGGGGCAGCCGGACACGAAAAGACGACGCCGGACGGGGTCTCTGCTCGAGCCTTGCAAACAAAGCCTGATCTCGTGTCAGTCTACGTATCTGGAAATGAAAATGGTGCCCCCACACGGACTCGAACCGCGGACCTACTGATTACAAATCAGTTGCTCTACCAGCTGAGCTATAGGGGCACTCGGGCGCTCGTTTACTGTGCTGTTACGAAACGCGCAAGATCAAAATGCACATCCGCACGCAGTTTGTGTTTGGTGGTTTTCCCGACCGTCAAAACCGATATAACAGATGCACAGGCAAAGCCTTACGGGAGCCAACACACACCTATGCAAATTGTTCTTCACACAGGCGCGCATTTCACCGAGGAGGAGCGGCTGGTCAAATGCTTGCTTCGCAACAAGGAAGACTTTGCATCCAAGGGTGTGGCAGTTCCTGGACCGTCACGGTATCGCAAATTGTTGCGCGATACTTTCGGGGCGATGCAAAATACGGCCCCCGCGCCGGGCGCGCGTGATGTGTTGCTGGATGCGATACTGGATGCCGAAGATGCAGACCGTGTGATCCTGAGTCACGCGCATATTTTCGGCGCGCCGCGCGCCTCGGTGCGTGACGGGCGGCTTTATCCCAATGCACCCGAGCGGATGGCGCAGATGAGCCAGCTGTTTCCGAACGACCAGATCGAGATGTTCACGGCCCTGCGCAATCCGGCGGCGTTCTTGCCTGCGGTGTTCAAGGCATCGCCGCATGAGACTGTCGACGAGTTTCTGGGCGGCGTCGATCCGGTAGATGTGCGCTGGTCGGATATGCTGGAAGAGGTGCGCGCGGCGGCCCCCAAGGTGAACATCACCGTGTGGTGCAACGAGGACACGCCACTGATCTGGGCCGAAATCATTCGCGAGATGGCAGGGTTGGAGCATAACGAGAAGATCGTCGGCGGCTTTGACGTTCTTGGTGACATCATGTCACCCGAGGGCATGCAGCGGTTCCGAGCCTATCTCAAGAGCCATCCGGTGATGACCGAAATGCAAAAGCGGCGGGTGATTGCTGCGTTTCTGGACAAATACGCGCTGGAGGACGAGATCGAGGAAGAGCTAGATATGCCCGGCTGGACCGATGATCTGGTCGATGAGATGACCGAAATTTACGACGAAGACATGCTGCGTGTGCAGCGATTGCCGGGGGTGACGCTGATCGCGCCCTAGTGCGTGGCGGCGGTCTTGCCCCCAAGCGCGTGTGGGGTGGTGTCACAAGCACCCTGAGGGATGCGCCAAGGCAACTTACGCGGTTTGGAGAGGCCAAGAAACTTCAGCCAGATTTCGAGTTACCTGCGCGATGCATTCCGCAATCTGACCCGGATCAATGGCCGTCTTGAAAAATGAGCGGCCATTGATCCGGACAACGCTAATGCTCTGTTGTGCATGACGACATGTCAGGCGCGGTTCTGTCTTAGCGCTGCAATTGCGCTGCGGCGCGCGCCAATGCGGTGATGCCGTCCCAATCACCGGTCAGAACCATTTCTTTGGGGGCGACCCACGATCCGCCTGCGCAGACCACGTTCGACAGGTTCAGGTAATCGGCGGCATTGGCGGGGCTGACGCCGCCGGTGGGGCAGAACATCACCTGCGGGATCGGGGCACCGATGGCCTTGATCGCGGCAGCCCCGCCCGAGGCTTCTGCGGGAAAGAATTTCAGCATCGTATAGCCGCGTTCCAGCAGGCGCATCGCTTCGGATGCGGTTGCGGCTCCGGGCAACAAGGGCAGGTCGGCCTCTTCGCAGGCATCCAGCAGGCGGTCGGTGGCACCGGGCGAGACACCGAATTGCGCGCCTGCGTCTTTGGCGGCTTGGACGTCCGCAGGTGTCAGCAGGGTGCCAGCCCCCACGATGCCGCCCTCAACACCTGCCATCTCGCGGATCACATCAAGTGCGGCAGGGGTGCGCAGCGTCACCTCAAGCGCGGGCAACCCTCCTGCCACCAATGCGCGGGCCAGCGGGGTGGCGTGGGCAATATCGTCGACCACCAGAACCGGAATGATCGGGGCCATTTGCGCAATGCGCAGGGCTGCTGCGCTGGCGTCTTGGGGTGTCATTGTCTGTCTCCTGTTAAATCTTAAACCACGACGGCAGCGCCGGTGTCGGCCCCGCCAACTGTGGCGCGAAACATGGCGAAAAGCTCGCGGCCCACGCCGTTGGTGTTGCCGCTTAGATCGGCAGTTGCAGGGGCGCGGTCTTCGATTCCCTCTGCCAGAACCTCTAGGGTTCCGGCCTTGGCGTCCAGCCGGATCATGTCGCCATCGCGTACTTTGGCGATCAGCCCGCCATCAAGTGCTTCGGGGCTGACGTGGATTGCAGCGGGCGTCTTGCCCGAGGCACCGGACATACGGCCATCAGTGACCAGCGCCACCTTTTGCCCGCGTCCCTGCATCACCGCCATCAGCGGGTTCAGCGCGTGCAGTTCGGGCATACCGTTGGCTTTGGGCCCCTGAAACCGCACCACGATCACGCAATCTTCGGTCAGGGTGCCCGCCTTAAAGGCTGCCTTTACCTTTTCCTGATCATGGAAGACGCGGGCAGGGGCCTCGATCAGCTGATGCTCGTCGGCCACGGCGGAAATCTTGATGACGCCGCGCCCAAGGTTGCCGTTCAGCTGTTTCAGCCCGCCTTGGGGGGCAAAAGGATCGCTGGCGGGGCGCAGGATGCGGGTGTTCTGGCTGTCACGCGGGGCATCTTGCCAGTGGACTTCGCTGCCGATCAGTTTGGGTTCTTGCGTATAGTCCTGAAGACCGTCGCCCATTACCGTGACGGTGTCGGGGTGCAACAGGCCGGCGTCCAGCAACTCTCCGATCATATAGGTCAGACCGCCAGCTGCGTGGAAATGGTTCACGTCCGCCAGCCCGTTGGGATAGACCCGCGCCATCAATGGTGTGGCATCCGAGATGTCGGACAGGTCTTGCAGGTCAAGCTGCACGCCCGCGGCGCGCGCCATTGCGATGATGTGGATGACAAGGTTGGTCGACCCGCCCGTTGCCATCAACCCCACCAGTCCGTTCACAAAGGTACGTTCGTCCAGAATATCGCAAACGGGGCGATAATCATTGCCAAGGTTGGTGATTTCCAGCGCGCGCTTGGCACCTGCATGGGTCAGTGCGTCGCGCAGGTCTGTGTCGGGGTTCACAAAGGATGCACCGGGCAGGTGAAGGCCCATGAATTCCATCAGCATCTGGTTCGAATTGGCGGTGCCATAGAATGTGCAGGTGCCCGGCCCGTGATAGGATGCCATTTCGGCCTCCATCAACTTGTCGCGGCCCACTTCACCCGAGGCGTGCAGCTGCCGCACTTTGGATTTCTCCTCGTTCGGCAGGCCCGATGGCATCGGCCCCGCAGGCAGAAAGATCGACGGGATATAGCCAAAGGTGGCGGCGGCAATAATCAGCCCCGGCACGATCTTGTCGCAGACACCCAGATAGACGGCGCTGTCAAATGTGTTGTGCGACAGGGCCACGCCCGCCGCCAGTGCGATGACATCGCGCGAGAACAGCGACAGTTCCATGCCGGTCTGGCCTTGGGTCACGCCATCGCACATGGCAGGCACTCCACCTGCCACCTGGGCCGTGCCACCGTTGGCCAAAGCGGTCTGTTTGATCAGATCGGGGAATCGCTGGAAAGGCTGGTGGGCCGATAGCATGTCGTTATAGGCCGTGACGATACCGATATTGGGGCTGATACCCTCGACCAGCGGGTTTTTTTCGGCGCCCATTGCGGCAAAGGCATGTGCCTGATTGCCGCAGGTTAGATGCGCGCGGCGTGGGCCGTCTTCGGCGGCGCGGCGCATCCGGTCAAGATATTGCGCGCGGCTGTCCTCCGAGCGTTTGATAATGCGGGCTGTAACGTCCTGAATCTTAGGGTCGAGTGCCATGTTCGGCGCCCCCTTTGCGGATATGTGTCGTTTGGCTGCTGTCTTGTTAGCGCTAACGGACTTTGTTTTCAACCCGTAGATAGATGCCGAATATGGGCCGCGCGCGATCAGGTTGCACTATAGCAGACCGCGCGCGTGAAAGCGAAACAGGCGCAGGTGCGGGCCCCGTGTGCGTTGGCAACTGGCCTATTTTTGCGTCACGTACTTGACGCAAGGGCTGATTTAAGTAATTGACTGTTTTAATCAGAATTTGCCGTAACAGGAGTTTACCTATGCGCTTCGCACAACCGCTGACCCTTGCCTTTGCTTCGCTGTTGGCCCTTCCGGCCTATGCAGATGGTGAGTTGAACCTTTATTCCTCGCGTCACTACGACACTGACGAGCGGCTTTATTCCGACTTCACTGAGGCCACAGGCATCACCATCAACCGCATCGAAGGCAATGCCGACGAACTGATCGCGCGGATGCAGGCCGAGGGGGAAAACTCGCCCGCTGATGTGCTGTTGACAGTGGATACATCGCGCCTGCAACGGGCCAAGGACGCGGGCGTTCTGCAATCGGTGGACAGCGATGTATTGGAGCAACGTATTCCGGGTTATTTGCAAGATGCGGGCAACGAATGGTTTGCGTTCTCACAGCGTGCGCGGATCATCTTTTACGACAAGACGAACGTGACCAACCCGCCGCTAACCTATCTTGATCTGGCCGATCCGGCCTATAAGGGGCAGGTGTGTCACCGATCGTCCACCAACGCCTATGCGCAGACGTTGCTGGCTGCGATGATCGAAAACTTTGGCGAAGAAGAGGCCAAGGCTTGGGCCCAGGGTGTTGTCGACAACTTTGCCCGCGATCCGCAAGGTGGTGACACCGACCAGTTGCGTGGTCTTGTTTCGGGCGAGTGCGACATCTCGATTTCCAACACCTATTACTTTGCCCGTGCGCTACGCACCGATGTAAAAGGACTGGAAGCAGAGGCGATTGCCAACATCGGTTGGGTGTTCCCGTCGCAAAACGCCGAAGGTGCGCACATGAACCTGTCGGGTGGCGGTGTGGCCGCACATGCGCCCAACCGTGACAACGCGGTGGCGTTCCTCGAGTATCTGGCATCGGACCAAGCGCAGCAGTATTTCTCGGCTGGCAACGACGAATATCCCGCCGTGCCGGGTGTGGGTCTCAGCCCGTCGGTCGCGGCTTTGGGCATGTTTAAACCTGATGATGTCGATCTGTCGGCGGTGGCCGAAAACGTGCCTACCGCCCAGAAAATCTTTAACGAGGTGGGCTGGCAGTGATCTGCTGACACGCGTTTGAAATGACAGCAAATGGCGCGGGAAACCGCGCCATTTTGCGTTTCAAAGGTTGAAGATCAAAACGCCTGAAACCGCCCGTATTGGCCCTGATCAAAGGCCAGCCCGACGCCGTCGGCCTTGGCAGCCACTTGCGTCACACGCCCCACGATGATGCTGTGATCGCCTGCCGCATGGGCGGCGAAATGCGTGCAATCAAAGCGCGCCAGACAGTCGTGCAACAGCGGCACGCCGTGCTGGCCGATATCGTGCGGGTAGGCGTCAAAACCGTCGCCCCGATTGGCGAAATGCAGCGCCAGATCGGCTTGTGCGTCGGTGAGTATGTGTATGCTGTAATGCTGCGCCTCGGCGAAGGCATCGTGCCGACGCGATGTGTTCGCCAGCGACCACAGCACCAAAGCAGGCTCAAGCGACACGGACGAAAACGAATTGGCGGTAAAGCCCAGCGGCCCGATCCTGGACGCGGTGGTGATCACGGTCACACCCGTGCCAAAGCGCCCGAAAGCGTGGCGCAGGGGCACACCGGTGTCAGGGCCGGGTGCAAATGTTTCGTCGTAAACGCTCATCCGACGACGGGTGCCATGTTCCGCCGGTGGTGTCCATATCCCATCAAGGCTTGCACGGGCTGTCGCAAAGGCGCCGGAACATTGCAGTGCTTTGCCACGTTGTTCTGTCAGCGCGGGCAACATCAGCACCGCAAAATTATGGGAGACGAATATGACACGCATCACCTCCAGAAATATCACCGCTGCACTGGCCCTGACAGCAGGCGTTGCCGCTGGTTCGTTCGGCATGGCCAGCACAGCACAGGCCCAAGCAAAAGACCGCGCCGAACTGGGTTTGCTGGATTGCAAGGTCGAGGGCGGTCAGGGCTTTGTGTTCGGATCGACCAAGGATCTGGCCTGCACATTCCATCCGGCTGCCGAAGGTCTGCCGAACGAGGTTTACACCGGTTCGATCGAGAAATTCGGCATTGATCTGGGCCGCAGCGATGGTGCGGTGATCAAATGGGTGGTTCTGGCCCCGACAGAGCAAGCGCACGTTACCGGCGCGCTTGCAGGCACCTATCGTGGTGTCAGCGCATCAGCTTCGGCCGGGGTGGGGCTGGGCGCCAACGCGATGTTGGGCGGTTCGGACCAGACATATGCCCTGCAACCGTTCAGCATCTCGGGCGAGACCGGTATCAATCTGGCCGTCGCGGTAAACCGGATGGATCTGGTGGCCGTGCCTGCGCAGTAAGTTGACCGGCGCGATTTCGTAAGTGGATTGATCGATGGGGTCGAGCGGTTGCCTGACCCCATCGCATTTCCAAAGGTTGGTGTGTTGTGTAACCCAATTATACCCGCGTTAAACACGGTCGCTCAGGCCGAGCGCATGCTGCGGTTGCGCGTTGCCTCTGCCACGGCGCGGCTGACAGTTGTGGCGATCTCGTCGATGGCGCCCATCGCGTTGATGCGTTGCAGGGTGCCGCGTTTTTCATAATAGGTGATCAGCGGCGCCGTTTGCTTGTGATAGGCGGCCAGACGTTCGGCCACGGTTTCGGCGTTGTCATCCGACCGGCGCTTCATGTTGGTGGCACCGCAGACGTCGCAGACCCCTTCGACTTTGGGCTGTTTAAAGCTGTCGTGATACCCCTCGCCGCATGCACCACAAGTGAAACGGCCCGCAATGCGGTGGACCATCGCCTCGTCGTCGACTTCAAGGCTGATGGCCGCATCAATCTGCTGGCCGCTTTCGGCCAGCAGATCGTCCAGCGCCTCGGCCTGAACAGTGGTGCGCGGAAAGCCGTCAAGGATCACGCCCCTGGCGGTGTCAGGATCAGCCAGACGGTCGCGCAGGATGGCGATTACGATGTCGTCACTGACCAGACCGCCCGACTTCATCACCTTATCTGCTGCTTTGCCTGCTTCGGACCCTTCGGCAACCGCTGCGCGCAGCAGGTCGCCTGTACTGAGTTGCACCAGCCCATAGCGCTGTTCAAGCATACGCGCCTGCGTGCCCTTGCCAGCACCCGGAGGCCCCAGCAGGATCAGCACGGGGGACGCGATGGCGGCGGCGGCAACATCTGCCGGGGTCTTGCTCTGGGTCATGGGTGTCAGCCTTTGTTCATGCGGTTGGCGATCAGTTCATCCACAACAGACGGATCGGCCAATGTCGAGGTGTCCCCCAGCGCGCCGAAATCGTCCTCGGCGATTTTGCGCAGGATGCGGCGCATGATCTTGCCCGAACGGGTCTTGGGCAGGCCGGGAGCCCACTGGATCAGGTCGGGCGAGGCAATGGGGCCGATCTCGTTGCGGACCCATGTACGCAGCTCTTTGCGCAGGTCTTCCGACGGTTCGTCACCGCTCATCAAGGTGACATAGCAATAGATGCCTTGCCCTTTGATATCATGGGGATACCCGACAACAGCCGCCTCGGCGACTTTGGGGTGGGCAACCAGCGCGCTTTCAACTTCGGCGGTGCCCATGCGGTGGCCCGACACATTGATCACGTCATCGACGCGGCCCGTGATCCAGTAATCGCCATCTGCGTCGCGGCGGCACCCGTCGCCGGTAAAGTAATAACCTTTGAAGTCGCTGAAGTAGGTCTGCTCGAAGCGTTCATGATCGCCCCAGACCGTGCGCATCTGGCCCGGCCAGCTGTCTTTGATGCACAAGACGCCCTCGACGTCGTTGCCGTCGATAACGGAACCGTCTGTCGGGTCCAGAACCACGGGCTCGATGCCAAAGAACGGCTTTTGCGCGGCGCCGGGTTTGGTGGCATGGGCGCCGGGCAGGGGGGTCATCAGGTGGCCGCCGGTTTCGGTCTGCCACCATGTGTCAACGATGGGGCAACGCCCGCCGCCTACCACGTCGTTGTACCAGTTCCATGCCTCGGGGTTGATCGGCTCGCCCACGGTGCCCAGCAGTTTAAGGCTGCTCAGGTCGGCCTTTTTGACGAAATCATCGCCCTGACCCATCAAGGCACGGATCGCGGTGGGGGCGGTGTAGAATTGCGAGACCTTGTGCTTTTCGCAGACCTGCCAAAAGCGGCTGGCGTCGGGATAGGTGGGCACACCTTCGAACATCACGGTGGTCGCGCCATTGGCCAGCGGACCATAGACGATATAGCTGTGGCCAGTGACCCAGCCCACATCGGCAGTACACCAATAGATGTCGCCATCGTGGTAATCAAAGGTGATCTGGTGCGTCATCGCCGCATAGACCAGATAGCCGCCGGTTGTGTGGACCACGCCCTTGGGCTGGCCGGTCGAGCCGGATGTGTACAGGATAAACAACGGGTCTTCGGCGTTCACCTCGGTCGGGGGGCAGTCGTCGGACGCAGCGGCGGCCAGCGCGTTGTAATCATGGTCGCGGTCGGACCACGGCACATCCGCACCTGTGCGCCGCACCACCAATGCCTGCACGGAATCGTCGCATTTGGCCAACGCCTTGTCTGCGTTGGTTTTCAGCGGCGTGTTGCGCCCGCCACGGGGAGCCTCATCGGCGGTGATGACCACTTTGGCGTTGCAGCCATTCACACGGGCCGACAGCGCATCGGGCGAAAAGCCGGCAAAGACGATCGAGTGAATGGCCCCGATCCGTGCGCAGGCCAGCATGGCATAGGTTGCCTCGGGGATCATCGGCATATAGATCACCACGCGGTCACCTTTTTCGACGCCAAGACCCTTTAGCACATTGGCCATCTTGCAGGTGGCCTTGTGCAGATCACGGTAGCTGATGTGCAGCGCGTCGTCGTCGGGGCTGTCGGGTTCCCAGATAATCGCGGTCTGATCGCCGCGTGTTGCCAGATGGCGATCGATGCAGTTGGCAGCGACGTTCAGCGTGCCATCGTCATACCACTTGATCGAGACATTGCCGTAATCAAAGCAGACATCCTTGACGCGGCTATAGGGCTTGATCCAGTCGATGCGCTTGCCGTGCTCGCCCCAAAAGGCCTCGGGATCGGCGATGGATGCGTTATACATCTCTTCATAATCAGCGGCAGTGATATGCGCGTTCGCGGCCATGTCAGCGTGCGGAGCGTAGGTTTTCGACATCGGTGGCTTCCTCCCTTGCGATCTTGGTCGATCAGGGCAAGAGGGCGGACACGCCTTTGCGTGTCTGCTGGTCCATCCTCCCTGATGTGATCGTGATCATACCGTGAAGTGAAAAGAAGGGAATAACTTACGGGAATATAACGGTTTCGCTGTAAATTTTTTTCCGAGAGCGCGAACATTTTGTAAATTTGTCATCAAGGCGCGGCAATTTCCCCATATTTTCGGGCGATTGCATGTCAAACGGGAGTGGCACTGTCCGGGTCGGTTTGCGGCTCTCGGGGCACCCCGACGCTGCACCGGCATCCAGCATGCCTGTGCCGTATGGCCGCAGGTGTCGCAAAATGCCAGAATCACGCAACAATATTTCGCGCCCCCCACGGCGGTCGTTGTAGGGTCACTGGGTATTGGCAGGACGCAAATCGCAGGTTAGCCTAGACCCAAGCGTGCCAAAGCAGGCGCGCATAGGGAGAGTATTATGAACAAATATACGCTGGGCGCCGTCGCAGGCGCGCTGACATGTACCTTTGCACTTGAAGCTGCTGCAACCGAATGGAACGTCAGTGTCTGGGGCAAACGCCGCGCCTTTACCGAACACGTCGAAAAACTGGCCGAGCTGGTCTCTGAAAAGACCAACGGCGAATTCACCATGAACATCAGCTATGGCGGTTTGTCAAAGAACCGCGAAAACCTTGACGGTATCAGCATTGGTGCATTTGAAATCGCCCAGTTCTGCGCAGGCTACCACCCCGACAAGAACCGCGTGATCACCGTTCTGGAATTGCCGTTTCTGGGCGTCGAGAACCTAGAACAGGAAGTCGCCGTGTCCAACGCGGTTTATGCACACCCTGCCGCTGTCGACGAGATGGCGCAGTGGAATGCCAAGCTGTTGATGACGTCGCCGATGCCGCAATACAACATTGTGGGCACAGGCGAGCCACGCGACGAACTGGCCGAATTTGACGGTATGCGCGTGCGTGCCACGGGCGGCATCGGCGAAGCGTTCGAACTGGTGGGCGCCGTGCCGACATCGGTGACATCTGCCGAAGCCTATCAGGCAATGGAATCGGGTGTTGTGGATACGGTGGCGTTTGCCCAGCACGCGCACCTCAGCTTTGGCACGATCAATCAGGCCGACTGGTGGACCGCCAACCTGAATCCCGGCACAGTAAACTGCCCCGTGGTGGTGAACATCGACGCCTACGATTCTCTGAGCGATGCAGAGCGTGAAGCGCTGGACAGCTCGGTGTCCGAGGCGATCGACCATTACCTTGTCAACTACGGTGAGCTGTTGAAGCGCTGGGATACGGTTCTGGAAGAGAAGGGCGTTGAAAAAGTCATGCTCAGCGAAAAAGCGATCGCCGATTTCCGCGCCAAGGCGGCTGCCCCGATCCGCGACGCATGGATCGCAGACATGGAAAGCCAGGGCTTGCCGGGTCAAGATCTGTACGATCTGGTCGAAAAGACATTGGCCGAAGCCAAGTCTGGCAGTTAAGATACCACGGGGCTGCTCTGTTGAAATCGGGCAGCCCCGAACCGATACCGACAAGCCACCGCAGCCCGTCTTGCGGTGGCTTTTCACAATCGGAAGAGAACCGCGTCAAAACCGGGCCTTAACGCCGGTCACACGACAGAATTAAAGGGGACAGACATGGCAGGAACGTCATCGGTTCTGGAAGACAGCAGTTTGCTCAGCAGACTGGACAGGGCCTTGTTGCCCATTGAATGGTTTTTTGCACTGATCAGCGGTATTGCCGTGTTTTCGCTGATGTTTCTGGCCACTTGGTCGGTGCTGGGGCGCAAGTTTTTTGGTAGCCCGCTGATGGGCTATGTCGACTATATCGAGGCGGCGATGCCGCTGATTGCGATCATGGGCGTGTCCTATGTGCAGCGCAGCGGCGGACACATTCGCATGGACATGCTGGTCGGTGCGCTGAGCGGACGTGTCAAATGGCTGTTCGAGCTGGTTTCGATCCTGCTGATCCTTGTGCTGATCGTCGCGCTGATTTGGGGCAGTTGGGCGCATTTCGACCGTTCGTTCGACTGCGCGCGCCCGTTTTGCAGCCGCGACAGTTCCATTGACATCGGCATTCCGATCTGGCCCAGCAAGCTGATCGTGCCGGCAGCGTTTTCGGTGCTGGCATTGCGGCTGGTTCTTCAGGCATGGGGCTACACCCGCGCGCTGGTGCTGGGGTTGGAAAATCCCGTGGCGGTGCCGCTGATCCTGACCGTGGCTGAACAGGCCAAACTTGAAGCCGAAGCGCTGGGAGACGACTGATGGATCCGATTACAATTGGTCTGTGGACCACGGGTGGTATGCTGGTGCTGGTCGTGCTGGGTATGCGCGTGGCCTTTGCCGCTGGTCTTGCGGGCTTTGTCGGTCTGGTCTGGCTGCGCTGGAACGGATTTGACTATGCCCCCGAACGTTTTGGCAAAGCTGTGGAAATCAGCGTCAAGATCGCGGGGCAGGTGCCCCATTCCAAGGTCTCGTCGCAGGCGCTTAGCCTGATCCCGACCTTCATCCTGATCGGTTATCTGGCCTATTATGCCAAGCTGACAACGGCCCTGTTCGTGGCCGCAAAACGCTGGATTGCATGGGTGCCGGGGGGGCTGGCTGTCTCGACCGTCTTTGCCACTGCGGGCTTTGCTGCCGTGTCGGGCGCCTCTGTGGCCACCGCAGCGGTTTTTGCCCGTATCGCCATCCCCGAAATGCTGAAAATCGGCTATAACAAGCAATTTGCCGCAGGTGTTGTGGCGGCCGGTGGTACGCTGGCCTCGCTGATCCCGCCTTCGGCCATTCTGGTGATCTATGCGATCATCGTCGAACAGGACGTCGGCAAGCTGCTGTTGGCGGGGTTCATTCCCGGTGCTTTTTCGGCTGTGGTCTATGCGATCCTGATCATCGGCATTGCGGTGGTGTTCAAGAATGTGGGGCCTCCGGTTTCGGGGTTCACATGGCGTGAACGCTTTGCGTCACTGCCGCCCGCTCTGCCCATCGTGGCGGTGGTCGTGATCATCATCTTCTTTGTCTACAACCCCTTTGGCGAGGCATGGGGCACTCCGACAGAAGGCGGCGCCGTGGGTGCGTTCATCGTGTTCCTGATGGCACTGTATCGCGGTATGCGGCTGAGCCAGCTGAAAGATGCGCTGATCGAAACCGCCAAACTGACGGTGATGATCTTTACCATCATCTGGGGCGTGCTGATCTATGTGCGGTTTCTGGGCTTTGCCGACCTGCCGGGGGCGTTTTCTGACTGGATCACCTCGCTGGACATGGCACCGATGCTGATCCTGATCTGCATCCTGCTGGCCTATGCGGTGCTGGGCATGTTTATGGACGCGATCGGAATGCTGCTGCTGACGTTGCCTGTTGTATATCCCGCCGTCATGGCGCTGAACGGGGGCGAGTTTGTATCGGCTGCCGAAAGTTCCTTTGGCATGTCGGGTCCGATGTGCGCGATCTGGTTCGGTATTCTGGTGGTGAAGATGGCCGAGTTCTGCCTGATCACCCCGCCCATCGGTCTCAACTGTTTTGTCGTCGCGGGCGTGCGTGACGATCTGACCGTGCAGGATGTGTTCCGGGGTGTGACACCGTTCTTTCTGGCTGATGCGGTGACCATCGGTCTGCTGGTGGCTTTTCCGGGCATTGTGCTTTGGCTGCCGTCACTGGCGGGCTGATCATGTGGAAATAACGAACAAAGGCCCGCATTCGTGCGGGCCTTTTGCGTTCGGAATGTCGCGTGGCATGATCGGGCGGGCGGCCTTCCGGTTTGTAGACTTCCGCTTCCTATTATAAAGGGGGCTGGTGCGCCCGAGACCGGCGGACAATGGATGCGCCTGAAATGGCCGCAAACGCCGATTGCGGACCATAGGAGACCGAGCGAATGCCCCACACCACCGCCGCCCGGGCAGCGAAACTGTCTGTGGCACCCATGATGGATTGGACGGACCGGCACTGTCGGTATCTGCACCGTTTGCTGTCACGCAACGTGTTGCTTTACACCGAAATGGTGACGTCGCCCGCGCTGGTGCGGGGCGGGGCATTGCATTTGTTGCAGCATCATGCCGACGAACATCCCGTGGCACTCCAGCTTGGTGGTTCGGATCCGGTCGAACTGGCGCAGGCGGCGCGGATTGGCGCTGTGGCAGGCTATGACGAGATCAACCTGAACGTCGGTTGCCCGTCTGACCGCGTGCAATCAGGCACCTTTGGCGCGGTGTTGATGCGGCAGCCCGCGTTGGTGGCAAACTGTGTGCGCGCGATGCAAGACGCGGTGGACATCGAAGTGACGGTGAAGTGTCGCATCGGTGTGGACGACCAGAACCCGCAAGAGGTATTGCCCGAGTTTCTGTCGCAAATGGTGGGTGCAGGGGTTGAACGTGTGTCGATCCATGCGCGCAAGGCGTGGTTGCAGGGCCTCAGCCCCAAGGAAAACCGCGATATTCCGCCACTGGATTACGATCTGGTGCGGCAGGTGAAGGGGCTGTTTCCCAATCTTCACATTTCGGTCAACGGCGGGATTACCACGCTGGATCAGGCGATTGAATTCCTTGACGGGGGGGTGGACGGGGTGATGGTGGGCCGTGCGGCCTATCATCAGCCTTGGGATATTCTAAGCAGCGCGGACCGTCGCATTTACGGGACGGGCGAAGACACCACTGCCGAAGCGGCTGTGGCCCGAATGTTACCCTACATCGAGGCGCATCTGACCGAGGGGGGCCGTCTGCATCAGGTCACCCGTCATATGCTGGGCCTGTTCGCGGGCCGCCCCGGTGCGCGCGGCTGGCGTCGGGCATTGTCCGAAGGGGCGCACCGCGAGCGCGCGGGGCCGGAACTGGTTGAACAGGCGTTGACCCATATCACCCAAGCCGCCGAAGTGGCACGCGCCTGAGCGCTATGCCCGCACGCGACGGGGCACGGTGAACAGGGCAAAGCCCATTGCCATCACGCCGCAGATCGCAATCGCCGCCAGCATCGGCAGTACGGTGCCGTCAAAGAACGGCCCCGTGGCCGCGATCATCAGACCACCCGCCAGCATTTGCAGCGTGCCACCCAGAGACGAAGCCAGACCCGCCCGCTCGCCGTGCGCATCCAGCGCCAGCACCATCGTGGTGGGGATCACCACACCCAGACAGGCATTGGCGCAGAACAGTCCGGCGATGACCACAGGCAGGTTCTGGAACCCTGATGCCACGATCAGCAACAGCAGTAGCACGCAAAACGTAAATCCGGTCACGCCAAAGCGCACAAGCGGACGCATCCCCAGACGCTCGCCCAAGGGGGCGGCCATCTGCGACGCCGAGAAAAAGCCGATCGCGTTGACCGCAAAGGCCAGCGAGAATTGTGTGGGTGTCAGGCCGAATTCCTGCACGTAGACAAAAGGGGCCGAAGCGATAAAGACGAAAAAGCTGGCCATCCCAAAGCCGCCGATCATTGTCAGACCCATAAAGCCGCGATCGCGAAACAGAATACCGGCGTTTTGCATCAGTGATTTTACCCGCACCGGCGTGCGTTTTTCAGGGGGCAGCGTTTCGCCCAGAGTTACGCCCATCACCATGGCTGCGATCAGCGCCGCACCCGCAAGCACCGCAAACACAGTGCGCCAGGATCCAAGCGAGATGACAAAGCTGCCCGCCAGCGGTGCCAGCATCGGCGAGACGGACATCACCAGCATCACCATCGCCATCAGCCGCGTGGCCTCGTTGCCGGTGTGCAGGTCGCGCACGATGGCGCGGGGCATGACCATCATCGCAGCCCCGCCCAGCCCCTGAACCGCACGCCATCCGGTCAATGCTTCGACCGATCCGGCCAGCGTGGCACCCATCGACCCGATGAAGAACACGCCGAGCCCCAAAAACACAGGCAAGCGGCGCCCTGTCTGGTCCGACAGAGGCCCGTAAACCAGTTGCGCCACGCCAAGCGCCAGGAAATACGCGGTCAGCGTCATTTGCACCGCAGGCTCGTCCACTCCGAAATCGGCTGCAATGTCGGGCATCGCAGGCAGATACATATCAATCGCAAATGGCCCGATCATGACCAGCAGCCCCAGAACAAGTGCTATGCGCAACATCGGTGTCTCCTTGGATTGAAATGACAGGTCGCGGTTGTGCCGCGTTGCAGCAGGGGCATACGCCTGTGATTTCTGATTGCCAAGGTGGGCTTTGAACTTGTGGTTGCGCGTCAGCTGCGGTCTAGATGTGCGCAAATACACCAATGGGACAATTCAAGATGCCGGACACCATGCTTTTGTTGCAAATGCTGATCATGCTGATGATCATCGGAGCCTTTGCCGGCGTGTTGGCAGGTCTTTTGGGGGTCGGTGGCGGCATCGTGCTGGTGCCTGCGTTTTTCTATGCGTTTCAGACCCTTGGCTATGACGGCCCGCAGTTGATGCAGATGTGTCTGGCGACGTCATTGGCAACGATCATCGTGACATCGCTGCGGTCGGTACACAGCCACAACAAAAAAGGCGCGGTTGACTGGACGATCCTGCGCGGTTGGGCGCCGGGCATCGTGATCGGGGCTGTTCTGGGCATGTTGGTGGTCGCTCAACTGCGCTCGTCCACTTTGCAGGCAATCTTTGGTGCGCTGGCGTTGGTGGTGGGGCTGTATATGGGCTTTGGGCGCGCGCATTGGCGCTTGGCTGACGAGATGCCCAAGGGGCCGCGGCGGTGGACCTATTCGCCCTTGGTCGGGTTTTTGTCGGTGCTGATGGGGATTGGCGGAGGCAGCTTTGGGGTGCCGCTTATGAGCTTGCACAACGTGCCCATTCACCGCGCCGTGGCGACCGCTGCGGGCTTTGGTCTGTTGATTGCGGTGCCGTCGGTGGTCGGGTTTCTGACGGTGGACATGACCATGCCGGTGCCCCCGCTGACCATTGGTTCGGTGAACTTTGTGGCTTTTGGCATCATCATCGCGATGACGCTGGTTACGGCCCCTTGGGGGGTAAAGCTGGCCCATGCGATGGACCCCAAACCGCTCAAGCGGGTGTTTGCGGTGTTTCTGGTGCTGGTGGCGCTGAACATGCTGCGGCGCGCGATGGGATATTGACGGGGCGAGCTTTAGGCCAATCGCACGTCGGTGTGCACAATCCGCGGCGCATATCTTGATAAAGCGGTGCCTGTATTAACAGCTTGATCGGGTTCAGCGCCGTTTTATATGGCGGTGAGAGCGTTGCGAAATATCGTATCCATGGCATGGCGCGACCTTTGGAACCGGTGCCAGTTGTTTTGCGATAAAGTATAATCTGGATGTGATATAATGATCCGAAATGCATGATTTAAAAGATGACATAGACGAAATCGGGCGCAATACGCTTGTTCCGTCCTTTCTGGAAACGGTTTCACTGGCAACCGGTATGGGGTTTGCGGCAGTTGCGCGCGTGACTGAAACGCGGTGGGTAACCTGTTACGCAGTGGACAAGATCTCATTCGGCCTGACACCGGGCGACGAACTGGATGTCGAAACCATTCTTTGCCATAAAGTCCGGCAATCTGACATGGAAATCGTCATTGACGACGTTTCAAGTGACCCGGCCTTTTGCAAACATCACCCCCCCGCGCAATACAACATCCAAAGCTATGTTTCGATTCCGATCCGCAGGAACGACGGCACGTTTTTCGGCACGCTTTGTGCGATTGATACCGAACCGCGCAATGTAAAAGACGAGAACTTACTTGCCATGTTCCGGCTGTTTGCAAAGATGATCGGTGAAAGTCTGGAAACCAACGACACACCGCAAGAATGCGAAAACGCTGTCCGCGATGAACGGCAACTGACCAATTTGCAGCAAGAGTTTATTTCCATTCTGGCACATGATTTGCGCAATCCCGTCAGCGCCCTCGGGGCTGGTTTACGCATGTTCGAGCGTGCCGTGCAGGATGAACGTACCTTGCAGATTGTGTCGTTGATGACTGCTTCACTGGGGCGGATGACCAACCTGATTGAAAACCTTCTGGATCAGGCGCGGCAACGGCAAACAGGTGGAATTATCATCAACCGCGACGCGTTAGAGCCATTGGAGCCGGTGATCGAACAGATCGTCCTGGAAATGAAAGCAATATCGCCGGATCATGTGATCGAATGCGACATTGATCTGCCGCAGAACGTAGACTGCGACCGGGACCGTATTGCGCAGATGCTGTCCAATCTGCTTGGAAATGCGATCACCCACGGCGCGCAGGGCCGGCCGATCCGTATTGTGGCCAAAACCGATGACGGGTTTTTCCAGTTGTCCGTCACGAATGAAGGCGCGATGATCCCGCCAGAGCAGATTGCAGATTTGTTCCTGCCTTTTCATCAACGTGCGACCAACGCCGCTCACAATGGTCTGGGCCTTGGTCTGTATATCGCCTCGGAAATTGCGAAAGCACATGGCGGCACACTGGATGTTACATCAGACGTCGATCGGACAGAATTCTCTTTCCGGATGCCGCTTGCCTAGCGCTTTAACCGTGCCGCCCGCCCGCCGCGTCGCCCTTTGGGGGCAACCTCGCGGTCGGGCAGTTCTGCCATAATCGCCGCGCGTTCCTCTGCGGTCATCCGTGACCAGCGACCGATCTCGTCGATGGACCGCGCGCAGCCCGTACACAGCCGGGTTTCGGGATGCACCACGCAGATGCGCACGCAGGGGCTTTCAATCTCGTTTCGGGTCCAGACGGGGTCGGTCATCGGGTTTCCTCAACCTTGGGCGCGCAGAACCCGCAAGCGGTCCAGCAACCCTTGCAGGATATAGGCAGCCGCCACATGGTCGATCACCTCCGAGCGACGCTTGCGTGTCGTATCCGCCTCAAGCAATGCGCGTTCGGCGGCCACGGTGGACAGGCGTTCATCCCAAAAGGTCACGGGGCCATCCCACAGCTTTTCGAAATTGCGGGCAAAGGCGCGGGTCGACTGGCACCGTGGCCCTTCGGACCCGTCCATATTGCGCGGCAGGCCCAGCACGATGCCACCCACGGTGCGGTGGGTGATGATCTCTTGCAAGCGGGCTGCGTCAACGCCGAATTTCTTACGCCGGACGGTTTCCAGCGGCGTGGCGACCGACAGGAACATGTCAGAGACCGCAACGCCGATGGTCTTGTCCCCCAGATCCAGCCCGATCAGTGACCGCATCGGCGGCAGGGCAGCCATAAATTCGGCGGTGTCATCGAAAATCATTCCAGTTCCGCCTGTTCTGCGGCGCTGGTCAGGATGTCCAGCGCGGTCTGGTCATCGTCAAAGGTTGCGCGGGCATTGTCCAGCACCGCGCGGGCATCGTCCAATCGGCCCAGAACTGACAGCGCCGTGATCAGTCTGGCCCATTCGGAGGCAGGGCCGCCTTCGGTCGCCAGACGATCCGAAAGCGAAGCCACCATGCCTTCGATCATCTGCATCCGCTCTTGCGGCGTCATACTTGCGGCGTTGTTCATATCCTGCTGGCTGGGGCCACGCAAAGTATCGCTTTCCGGCAGGGTATAGCCTTGCACGCCCGCAAGATCGGCCAGTTCGGGCATCCGGTCGCGGATCGGCGCCATCCACGGTGCATCGGCGGGGCCTGCGCGCAGTAGCGCGTCCCAGATGCGAAAGCCCAGATCGGGCCGCCCGGTCTGGATCAGCATTTCACCCCAGTAGAACCGCGCACTGCCGTCTGTATCGTCGATGTTCAGTGCACGGCGCAACGCGTCCTCGGCCTCGGGCGAGACATAACCGCCCGCCGCAAAGATCAGCAATTCGGCTTGGGTGATCAGATCGGCTGTGGTGACTGCGTCACCTTTCAGTCGCAGCACGACGGCTTGCGCCTTGGCAGCTTGCGAGAAATTGCCCAAACGCGCCTCGGTCTGCGCCAGCAGGATGTGACCTTGCAGATCGTCAGCGCGCTGCGCCACGGTGGCCCGCAACTGTTCAATCAGGGCGGCGTAATCGGCGTTGTCCTCTTGTGCCAGCGGTTGCTGCGGCTGACCCGCTTCGGCCTGCGTCTGCGTGGGGCGTTCGGCGCGACGTTCGGCGGCCAGTTCGATCCGTGTTTTCAGGCCCCGATCAGCATAGCCCAAAGCACCCAGTTGCCAATACAGCACACCACTGCCTGCCAGCAACAGCATCCCCAGAACCACGGCCAGTGCCACGCTGCCGCGCCCGCCCTTGTTGTCGGCCAGCCGCGCATCCTTGTCAGCGGCCAGAATACGACGCGACACTTCGGTGCGCACGCGCGCGGCATCTTCGGCGGCGATGGTGCCACGGGCCAGATCGCGGTCAACCTCGGCCAGTTGGTCGCGGTAGACCTGAACATCATAAGAGGCCGTCGGTTGCGCCTGCGCACGCCCCGCCCGCAGCGCTGCTGCCAGAAGGGCGGACACCACCAGTGCCAACCCTACCGCGATTATTCCGAAACCCCAGATGTCCATATTAGCCTTCTTTCATGTCCCACGGGGTGTATCCAAGCTGCCCTGTCATAAAAAGGGGCAAAAGGCCGCGCCCCCTGCGCACATGCGGCAATTGCTGCGCGTGTCGCAAACCTGTTAGAAAGTGCCGCCGAGAGTATCCTTTCAAATCGCAGTCTCACTCAATACAGAACCAGCCGACCGCCTAGCCCCGAATCCTGTCAGGACCGTGCCCATGAAACGTTATTCAGCCTTTGCCATCGCCCGCGAGGCCGCGCGCCATCACACCGGATGGGACCGTGCATGGCGTGACGCCCAGCCCAAAGCCAAATACGATGTGATCATAGTTGGCGCAGGCGGGCACGGGCTGGCCACCGCCTATTACCTTGGCAAGAATTTTGGCATCACCAATGTGGCGATTCTGGAAAAGGGCTGGCTGGGCGGCGGCAACACAGGCCGCAACACCACGATCATCCGGTCGAACTATCTTCAGGATCCTTCGGCGGCGATCTATGAAAAATCCCGCAGCCTGTATGAAACCATGTCGCAGGATCTGAACTATAATGTCATGTTCAGCCCGCGCGGCGTCATCATGCTGGCCCAGACCCAGCACGAGGTGCGCGGTTATCAGCGCACGGCCCATGCCAATGCGCTGCAAGGGGTCACAACCCAGTTCATAGGCCCGCAAAAGGTCAAGGAACTGGTGCCGATCATCAACATCGACGGCCCACGCTATCCGGTGCTGGGGGGACTGTATCAGGCCCGCGGCGGCACCGCGCGCCATGATGCGGTGGCGTGGGGCTATGCGCGGGCCTGTTCCGACATGGGCATGGACGTAATCCAGCGCTGCGAAGTGACCGGCGTGCGCACCGAAGGCGGCAAGGTCGTGGGCGTCGACACCACGCGTGGGGCCATCGACTGTGACAAACTGGGCGGCGTGGTTGCGGGGCATTCGGGCCACCTGTGCGAAATGGCGGGCTTTCGCCTGCCGATCGAATCCGTCGCCCTGCAGGCCCTTGTCAGCGAACCCATCAAACCCTGTATGGATGTGGTTGTCATGGCCAACACCGTCCACGGCTATCTGTCGCAATCAGACAAAGGCGAGATGGTCATCGGCGGTGGCACTGACGGCTATAACAATTACACTCAGCGCGGCAGCTTCCACCACGTCGAGGAAACCGTGCGTGCGCTGATCGAAACCTTTCCGATGATCTCGCGGTTGAAGATGTTGCGCCAGTGGGGCGGGATTGTGGACGTGACGGGCGACCGGTCACCCATTCTGTCGAAAACCCCGATCGAGGGTATGTTCCTCAACTGCGGCTGGGGCACCGGCGGGTTCAAGGCGATCCCCGGATCGGGTTGGGCGATGGCCGAACTGATGGCCAAGGGTCAGTCGCCGTTGACCGATGAATTCTCCATGCACCGCTTCCGCGAAGGCAAGTTTATTGACGAAAGCGTTGCCGCAGGGGTGGCGCACTGATGGCCGCTTTGGCAGATTTTCGCCGCTCTGTTTGGGGGGGCAGGAACCGGTTTGGTTGTTCTGACGTTCTACTTGCGACGTTGATCACGCAAGGAGACGACCAATGGCCGACAATGAAACACCCCGCACAACACCCAACGAACCTGTCCACACAACCACCACAAAGTCCAATTCGAGCATGGCCTTTATCGTCGGCGCACTTGTCGTCGTCGTCGGTGTGCTGGCCTATTTCATCTTTGGCGGCGACGTCGAAACCACGAGTGGCGCCAGTGACGTCAATGTCACCGTCGAAGGTGCAGGCGACGCCGCCCAAGATGCCGGTAATGCCATCGAAGGCGCAGCAGAAAGCACAGGCCAAGCTATTGAAGGTGCTGCCGAAAGCGTCGGTGACGCTGCTGAAAGCGCAACCGACGGCAACTAAACCCGCCGCCGCACGCGACATCACTTTTACGCACTCCGATCAGGTCGCGCGCAGCAATGCGTGCGGCCTTGTCATGTCCGCACATCAAAACGAGGCCCGCCCATGTTGATCCTGACCTGTCCCTGCTGCGGCATGACCGGCGAAGAGACCGAATTTCACGCAGGCGGTGAAGCGCACCTGCAACGCTTTGGCCCAGGATCGACCGAGGACCAGTTCGAAGAGTATCTGTTCATGCGCGAAAACCCAAAGGGCGTGCATTTCGAACGCTGGCGTCACGTCAACGGCTGCGGCAAGTGGTTTCACGCCGCGCGCAGCACCACCACGCTTGAGGTTTACGGCACCTATGCCGCCCAAACCCACGAGCCACCCCAAACCCTTCGTGACAAGATAACCGCCAAAGTTCCCGGCTGGACATGGAGAGAGTTCCAATGACCCGTCTTCATCTTGCTGACAAAACTCCCGCCGGAGGCTCCCCAACCTTCCGCCCGCGCAAAGGTCTGAAACCATGAGCACTCGTCTTGCCACAGGCGGCCGCCTGCTGAACAAATCCCGCGCCGTGCCATTCACCTTCAATGGCAAACACATGAAGGGTTTCGAGGGCGACACGCTGGCCTCGGCCCTGTTGGCCAACGACCAGATGCTGGTGGGCCGCAGTTTCAAATACCACCGTCCACGCGGCATTGTCGCCAGCGGTGCAGAGGAACCCAACGGGCTGGTGAACCTCGGGCAGGGGGGCCGGTTCGAGCCGAACCAGCGCGTCACCACAACCGAGCTGTTCGACGGGCTGAGCGCCAAAAGCCAGAACCACTGGCCCAGTCTGGAATTTGATGTGGGCGCGCTGAACACGCAAATGTCGCGATTCATGCCTGCGGGGTTCTACTACAAGACGTTCATGTACCCGCGTCCGCTGTGGAAACACGTCTACGAGCCGTTTATTCGCAAGGCCGCAGGTCTGGGCGCCGCACCCAAAGACCGCGACGCGGACACCTACGAACATTTCTACGCCTTTTGCGATGTTCTGGTGATCGGCGGCGGTGTGGCCGGTTTGCAGGCAGCCAAGGCTGCTGCCGACACCGGCGCACGCGTCATGCTGATTGAACAGACCGCCCACTGGGGCGGGCGCGCGCCCGTGGACGGCGGCGAGATCGCTGGCAAGCCTGTGGATAACTACGTGGATGAAACCGTGGCGGCCTTGCGTGCGATGGACAATGTCACGTTGCGACGCCGGATGATGGGGGCGGGTGTTTACGACCACGGCTATGTTCTGGGCTACGAGCGTCTGACCGATCACGCGCCCGATACCGCAGGCCCGCGCCACCGGCTGTGGCGCATCCGTGCGGGGCAGATCGTGACCGCCACAGGGGCCATCGAACGCCCGCTCAGCTTTTCCGGAAACGACATTCCGGGGGTCATGTTGGCATCGGCTGTGCGCGACTATGTCACCAATTTCGGCGTGTCGCCGGGCGACCGCACGGTTGTTGTGACAAACAACGACAACGCTTACCTTACGGCAATCACCTTGAAACACGCAGGATTAGACGTGTCGGCCATCCTTGATGCGCGGGTTCTGCCGACTGACAGCGCGCTGATGGAACAGGCCAAGGCTTTGGGCATTAGGGTGTTGATGGGCTACGGTGTCGCGACCGTCTTGGGGGGCAAGCGCGTGACCGGCGTTGCGGTCTGTTCGCAGGCTGGCGAAGGGTCGGTTCTGGAAGAGATTCCATGCGATGTTGTGGCCATGTCGGGCGGCTGGTCGCCGGTGGTTCACCTGTGGTCGCACTGTGGTGGTAAACTGGTCTGGGACGCGGCCCAAGCGGCGTTCAAGCCGGATGTGGACAAAGCACCGACAGGCGCTGACGGTCTGCCCTTTGTGACCGCCGCAGGCAGTGCCAGCGGAATGTTGCTGCTGGGCGATGTGCTGGCCGATGCCGACGCCGCAGGCAAAGCCGCGGCAGCCGCCGCCGGCCACAAAACGGACCAAAATGCAGCCACTTCCCCCAAGTCCAACGATACCCCCGAGGCTCCGATGGCCCCTGTCTGGCTTATGCCGCACGGGGCGGGGATCAAGCTGCGCAGCAAGGCGTGGCTGGACTATCAGAACGACGTCAAGGTCAGCGACGTGCAACTGGCCGCCCAAGAGGGATTCCAGTCGGTTGAACATGCCAAACGCTATACCACGCTGGGCATGGCGACGGATCAGGGCAAGCTGAGCAATATCAACGGTTTGGCGATCCTGTCGGACAGTCTGAATCAACCGATCCCGCAGACCGGAACCACCACCTTCCGCCCGCCCTATACGCCGATCTCGATGGGTGCCATCGGCGGCGAGGCGCGCGGCGATGTGTTCCAGCCCCTGCGCCGTACACCGATGCACGACTGGCACGATGAAAACGGTGCCGAATGGGAACCCGTCGGCCAGTGGCGTCGCCCTTATGCCTATGTGCGCAGCGGCGAAACCACCCATGATGCGGTAATGCGCGAGACCAAGAACACCCGCGAAGCGCTTGGCCTGCTGGACGCAAGCACGCTGGGCAAGATCATCGTGCGCGGGCCGGATGCGGGCAAGTTTCTGGACATGATGTACACCAACATGATGTCGACGCTGAAACAGGGCAAATGCCGCTATGGCCTGATGTGCGATGAAAACGGGTTTCTCATTGACGACGGCGTTGTGGCGCGCATCGACGACGACACATGGCTGTGCCATACCACCACCGGCGGGGCCGAGCGTATCCATGCCCATATGGAGGAATGGCTGCAAACCGAATGGTGGACGTGGCAGGTTTACGTTGCCAACGTGACCGAACAATACGCCCAGATCGCCGTGGTGGGCCCTAAGGCACGTGTCGCGCTTGAACATCTGGGTGGTATGGACGTCAGCGCCGATGCCCTGGGCTTTATGGATTGGGCAGATGGCACGCTGGGCGGGTTTGACGTGCGGGTTTACCGTATCTCGTTCTCGGGCGAGCTGAGCTATGAAATCGCGGTAAAGGCTTCGCAGGGGCAAGCGCTGTGGGATGCGCTGATGGCCGTTGGCGCGGGTTTGGGCGTGATGCCCTATGGCACCGAATGTCTGCACATCCTGCGCGCGGAAAAAGGGTTCATCATGATCGGTGACGAAACCGACGGCACCGTGATCCCGCAGGATCTGGGTCTGCACTGGGCGATTTCGAAGAAGAAAGAAGACTTTATCGGCAAGCGGGGCCAACAGCGCAGCCATATGGTCGATCCGGCCCGCTGGCAGTTGGTGGGGCTGGAAACCGTTGATGGATCGACCCTGCCGGACGGGGCCTATGCTGTCGGCGAGGGCACCAATGCCAACGGCCAGCGCGAGACGCAGGGCCGTGTGACCTCGACCTATCACTCGCCCAATCTGGAGCGGGGGATTGCAATGGGTCTGGTGCTGAACGGTCCCGACCGCATGGGCGAGGTTCTGGGTTTTCCCGGCACCGATGGCACTGAGTATAAAGCCAAGATCGTCAGCCCCGTGTTTTATGATCCCGAAGGGGAGAAGCCGAATGTCTAATACTCTCAGCGCCTTGAACGGTGCAACTTATGCAGATGGAATCGCCCAAGTGCGCGAGATCGGCCTGCAAGGCATGCTCACCCTGCGCGGGGATCTGGCCAGTGCCGCGATCAAATCCGCAGCCACCGGTGCTGCGGGCATGGACATGCCTGCGCCCAATCACGCCAACTGCAAGGAGAATAACGGCATCTGCTGGATGAGCCCCGACGAGCTGTTGGTGCTGTGCCCGCGCGACACGGTCGCCGATACCCTCGCGCAGATGAACACCCGTCTGGCGAAAGCGTTTGCGCTGTGCGTCGATGTGTCGGACGCCCGCGCGGTGTTTGAACTTAGCGGCCCCAACGCGCGCGAGGTATTGGCCAAGCTGGTGCCGGTCGATCTATCGCCTGCCGGTTTCACCGAAGGTATGTTCCGCCGGAGCCGCATGGCGCAGATCCCTGCGGCCTTCTGGCTGCACGCACCTGACACGTTCCGCATCATCACCTTTCGCAGCAACGCGCAATATGCGTTTGATCTGTTGAAAGTGGCGGCCCAGCCGGGGTCAGAGGTCGGTTTTTTCTAGGAAAAACCGCGCTGCTTGCGGGGTGCGTCGAACTGCGGGGCACCCTTGGCGCGCGGATTGCCCTAATTGTTTTCGCCGTTCATGGAACATTTCTGCGCCTCATGCCTTGATATTGCAGAAGCTGACGCTTTCTGTCAGTCAGAAGACATTCAATCTCAAAAGGGGGCCCGAACCATGGCTTTTGAACTTCCCGACCTTCCGTATGCGCATGACGCACTTGCTGCCAAAGGCATGTCCGCAGAAACGCTGGAATTCCACCACGACATTCACCACAACGCCTATGTCACCAATGGCAACAAGGCGATTGAAGGCACCGAGTGGGACGGCAAGTCTCTTGAAGAGATCATCAAGGGGACTTATGACCCCAAAGCTGTCGCGCAATCCGGCATCTTCAACAACATCAGCCAGTTGTGGAACCACAACCAGTTCTGGGAAATGATGGGCCCCGACGTCAGCAAAATGCCAAGCGAACTGGAAAAAGCGATCATCGAAAGCTTTGGCTCGGTCGACAAGTTCAAGGATGCGTTCAAAGCCGCAGGCGCGGGCCAGTTCGGTTCGGGTTGGGCATGGCTGGTGCGTGACACCGATGGCAGCCTGAAGGTCACCAAAACCGAAAACGGCGTGAACCCCGTTTGCTTTGGCCAGACCGCGCTGCTGGGCTGCGATGTGTGGGAACATTCCTACTACATCGACTTCCGCAACAAGCGCCCCGACTATCTTACAAACTTCCTCGACAACCTTGTCGATTGGGAAAACGTCGCCTCGCGCATGTAATTGCCACAGGCCACGATCAGAACAAGCGCCCCGCAAGAGACTGCGGGGCGTTTTGCGTTTCGCGGGCATTTGCCCTTGCAGGGCGCAGGCAATCGCGCTCTTGATGCCACATGAGCAGCACCCCCCTGATCCTGTCGCCGCAGACCAAAGGCGTTCTGGCCGGTATCGGCGCTTGCACCATCTGGGGGCTGTCGCCGATCTTTTACAAACTGGTCGACCATGTGCCCGCCATCGAAGTGCTGGCGCACCGCACGGTGTGGTCTTTGGTGTTCTTCGGTGGCGTTCTGGCGTTGCAGGGGCGTCTGGGGCAGGTTCGTCAGGCGATGGATACGCGGGCCAAATTCGTCACGCTGGCGCTGGCGTCGCTGATGATTGCCACCAACTGGTTCCTGTTTATCTGGGCCGTGGGGGCAGGGCGCACCACCGAAAGTAGTCTGGGCTATTACATTCTGCCACTGGTGGCCGTGGTTATCGGCCGCGTGGTCTTTGGCGAGGCGCTGAAACCCAGCCAATGGGTGGCTGTTGCACTGGCAACGGGCGCTGTGGTTTTGCTGACCGTCGGATTGCAGGCGCCACCGTGGATCGCGCTGACGCTGGCCATCAGTTTCGGCTTTTACGCGCTGATCAAAAAACGACTGGATGTGGGGCCTGTGGTCTCTGTCACTGCCGAAGTGTTGCTGATGTTGCCCATCGCGCTGATTGTGTTGTTGCAATCGGAACACACGGGCGGGTCTGCCTTTCACGCGGGGCCGTTGACGATGGGGGTGTTGCTGGTCTCGGGGCCGGTGACGGCGCTGCCGTTGATCCTGTTCAGCTATGCGGCGCGGCGGGTGCGCATGACGTCACTCGGGTTGGTGCAATACCTCAACCCCACATTGCAGTTTGCCTGTGCGGTGTTCGTGTTCTCGGAACCGTTTACAGGCTGGCACAAGATCGCATTTGGCCTGATCTGGATCGCGCTGGTGATCTATGCGGCAAGCATGTTCGCTCAGGACAGGGCGTCGCGCAGGGCAGCGGCGGCGGCGGCGGCGTCAGGCACCGGAATGATATAGTCCAGCAGGCTGGCGTCGGCAAAGCCCTGATCAACCACATGTTGTAACAACTGGATGAACGGGTCCCAGTAACCATTTGAATTCAAAACAACTACCGGCTTTTCATGCAGGCCCAGCTGGCGCCACGTCAGTACCTCGAAAATCTCGTCCAGAGATCCGGCACCACCGGGCAACAGAACGACAGCATCGCAGTTCATGAACATGACTTTTTTGCGCTCGTGCATGGTTTCGGTGACGATATAGCGGGTCAGATCGACCTTGCCGACCTCCCATGCGACCAGATGCGCGGGGATCACCCCAAAGGTGTCGCCGCCCGCCATTTGGGCCGCGCGCGCCACGGTGCCCATCAGGCCCACATCGCCTGCGCCATAGACCAGCCGCCAGTCGTTATCAGCCAGCGCCGTTCCCAAGGCGGTGGCCTGTGCGGCAAATTCGGGATCGGCACCGGTGCGCGAGCCGCAGAAAACACAGACAGATTTTTGCATGGTTTACCTCAGTGGCTTGAAAATAAACGGTGTTGTCATCTCTAGTCTTTTGACCGGTGTTAGCGCGCTTGATATGTAACCTCAATGGCACTTGGGCCAACTGGGGGGCGCCGTGCGGGCGCGTGTGCGACATGAGCAAGTTTTCATCATTTTCAGGAGCACTCGCAGGTGTCACGGCGGCAGCCGTTGTAGTTGTTGTCGCTGGCGTGGGTTTGTATTTTCTCAAACCTGCCCCCGTTGATGCGCCGGTGCCGGTGATGCAGACGACAGAAGGGGGGGGAGAAGTCGCCCAACCCGCCGCCGATGCGCCCGAAGTGGCGGTGCCCAACGACGAAGCGATCCCGACACCGCAAACCGCCGACACACCCACGCCACCCACGATTGACGAAGTGCGCCTTGAGGCTGACGGGATTTTTGTCGTGGCCGGTCGCGCAGCCCCTGACAGCACCGTTGCGGTGCTGCTGGACGGGTTGGAAAATACCACGACCCAGACCAGCGGGCAGGGTGCATTTGCCGCCGTGACCCTGATCGAACCCAGCAACCAGCCGCAGATATTGACCGTGATCCAGCGCGGCGTGGATGGTGATGTTGCGGGCGTGGAAGAGATTGTGTTGGCTCCGGTTGTCGCACCCCCTGCTGCGGCCACCGCGCAAATGGCCGATACTGCGCAACCGGTTGAGGACACGCCTGCCGCTGAGACGCCCGAGGCCGTGGACATGGCGGGCGCGGATACTTCCGAAACTGTGACCGCCGCGGACACCAAGGGCGCACCCGAAACCCCGACCACCCCTGTGGATGACGCCCCCGTCGACACGGCTGCAGCGGATGCGCCAGAAGCCGCCCCTGAAGCAACAGCGCAAGCGCCCGCTGCGTCCGAGGCAACACCAGACACGGCGCAAACCGCTGATGCGCCCGAACCCGATGCCACCCCGCAAACCGCTGAGGCGGCAGCCCCCAAGGTTTCAGACCAGACCGCACAGGCAGTTGCCCCCGACGCCACCGCCACGACAGGGGCACCCGCGCAGACCACAACTGTCGACACCCCGTCCGAGACACCAACATCCCCCGCGTCCTCCGGCGTCGCCATCCTGAAATCCGATGCGCAGGGGGTGGAACTGGTCAACAACCCGTCAGCCCAGACCAAACTGAACGTCGCCATCGACACCATCGGCTATGCCGAAGACGGCGGTGTGCAACTGTCCGGCCGTGCCACAGGGCGCAGCGGATCGGTGCGTGTCTATCTGGACAATGCGGCCATCGTCGAGCTGCCCGTCGATGACCGTGGCCGCTGGCGGGGCGAACTGCCTGCGGTCGATGCGGGCGTCTATACCATGCGCGTGGACGAGATGAACACAGCGGGTGACGTGGTCAGCCGCGCCGAAACCCCGTTCAAACGCGAAGACCCTGCCGCACTGGCCGCCCAATCGGGCCCGCAGGATGCACCGGTCAAGGCGGTGACGGTTCAGACCGGCAACACGCTTTGGGCCATCGCCCGCGAACGCTATGGCGAGGGCGTGCTTTACGTGCGCGTCTTCGAGGCGAACCGCGACAGCATCCGTGACCCCGATCTGATCTATCCCGGTCAGGTCTTTGCTCTGCCCGACTAAGAACGGCCTTCGCAGCACTGGCAACCCTGCGCTTCAGGCTCTATGTAAGAGGTCAGCAAAACAGGACCCTTCATGCCAGCCGACACAGCCAGCCCCGATCAGGAAACCGACGCCGCGGACCGGATCGAAATTGACCGTAATGAGGCCGAGCGCCGCTCGGGTTGGCGCACCATCCGCAAGGTCATGCCCTATCTGTGGCCCGACAATCTGCCGTGGGTGAAACACCGCGTTGTCTGGGCGCTGCTGGCGTTGCTTGCGTCGAAACTGGTGTCTGTCTACATCCCCGTCATCTTTCGTGACGCGGTCAACGTGCTGTCGGACGAGGGTGTGTCTGCGCTGGCATTAGGGGCTGTTGGTCTGACCATTGCCTATGGTGTGGCCCGGCTGATGAACGTGGGCTTTCAGCAACTGCGCGACGCGATTTTTGCCCGCGTCGGGCAGCGCGCACTGCGAATGCTGGCGCTTGAGACCTTTCAACACATCCACCGTCTGTCTATGCGCTATCACATCACCCGCAAGACCGGCGGGCTAAGCCGGATCATCGAACGTGGCGTGAAAGGCGTTGATTTCCTGTTGCGCTTCTTGCTGTTTTCTATTGGCCCGCTGGTGCTGGAACTGTTGCTGATCGGGGTTATCCTGACGGTGCTGTTCGACTGGGTATATCTGGCCATCGTGGCTTTCACCATCGCGCTTTATGTGTGGTTCACTTTCACAGTTACGGAATGGCGCGTGAAATTGCGCCGCGAGATGAACGACCAAGACACTGACGCCAACCAAAAGGCGATCGATAGTCTGCTGAACTATGAAACCGTGAAATATTTCGGGGCCGAAGAGCGTGAAGCGGGGCGCTATGACAGTGCGATGGCAGGCTACGAGGCGGCGGCACTCAAGACCTCTTATTCGTTGGCGTTTCTGAACTTTGGCCAGTCGTTTCTGATCACCTGCGGGTTGGTTGGTGTGATGGTCATGGCTGCAGTCGGTGTGCAGAATGGCAGTTTGACGGTGGGCGATTTCGTCATGGTCAATGCCTATATGATCCAGATCACCATGCCGTTGAACTTCCTCGGTTCGGTCTATCGCGAAATCCGACAGGCGCTGGTGGACATGGGCGAGATGTTCGATCTGCTCGAGCAACCCGCCGATGTGCAGGACCGGCCCGACGCCAAGCCGCTGGTCGTGACCGGTGGGCGGATCGAACTGGACGATGTGCATTTTGGCTATGATCCCGAGCGTGCGATCCTCAAGGGGGTCACACTGACCGCAGAGCCGGGGCAGATGGTGGCAATTGTCGGGTCGACCGGATCAGGCAAATCTACCATAGGGCGGCTGTTGTTCCGGTTTTACGACGTGGGCAGCGGTGCGCTGCGCATCGACGGGCAGGATGTGCGCGACGTGACCCAGACCAGCCTGCACGACGCCATTGGTGTGGTTCCGCAGGATACGGTGCTGTTCAACGACACGATCCGCTATAACATCGCCTACGGGCGCGGTGGTGCGACGCAGGACGAGATCGAAGAGGCGGCGAAAGCGGCGCAAATCCATGATTTCGTACTTAGCCTGCCCGATGGCTATGACACCGCAGTGGGCGAGCGCGGGCTAAAGCTGTCTGGCGGCGAAAAACAGCGCGTGGGCATTGCGCGGACCTTGTTGAAAGACCCGCCGATCCTGTTGTTGGACGAGGCGACCAGCGCATTGGACAGCGAGACCGAGCAAGAGATCAAATCGGCATTGATGGCTGCAGGGCGGGGGCGCACGGTGGTTACCATTGCGCACCGGCTCAGCACCATTTCCGAGGCGGACCGGATTATCGTGCTGGAAAAGGGCAAGATCGTCGAACACGGCACCCACGAGGCTCTGTTGGCGCAATCGGGGCGCTATGCGCAACTTTGGAACCGCCAGCAGGTTGAAGAGGTCTGAAGGCATGGCGCCAAAGGACCATCCGCAAACCCCTGACGGACGTTATTTCCTGTCCAGGGGCAAGCTGTGGCGTATGACCGATCCGGCGCTGCCCGACGACCTGCGCCGCGCTGCAATCAAGCGGATGATGCGTGCGCGTCTGGAAGTGCGGCGGGCGGAGGATGCTGCTGCGCAGCAAGAGGCGCGCGCCCGCGTGGACGCGGCCAAGGTTGCCTTGGGTGAACGCGGGCCGGTCTGGTGGGACGACGGTGCGCCGGATGAAACCGGCGCGGCCCCCGAAGCGTCAAGCTATGCCGCGTGGTGGGCGGGTCTTGACGCAGGCACAAAGACCAAAGGATAACCATCTGGCAACAGTGGCACAGTTGGGGTCCGCAGGCGCGTGCGTTACTCGGCTGCGCGCAGGCCGCTGTCCAGGCGCGGGTCTTTGGGAACGGTGGGCTTGGCCGTCTTTGCCTCGGTGGCACCATCATCCCAGATGATCTCGTGTGTGTCGGCGCGTTTGGCCTGCCGGTTCAGCGCCCAGTCGCGGGCGGCGTCGCTGGCACGGCCAAGGCTGAGCTTGGCCAGAAGGTGTGACAGCCACAGAACATAGGTGCCCAGCCATACGCGGATCGCCAGCAGCGAGGGCGTGATGACCAGTGTCAGAACCGTCGCAATGCCCAGCCCAAAGACCACGGCGGTGGCCAACTGTTTCCACCACAGCGCTGTCGGGCTGTCGATGGTAAAGCCGCCGTTGATGAAATCCAGCGACAGGCCGAACATCATCGGCGCAAGACCCGCCATCGTGGTGATTGTGGTCAGTAACACGGGGCGGATGCGGTCCTGTGCCGTGCGGATGATCGCCTCGATCCTTGGCATGTAGCGTTCGTATTCCTGATAGGTGTCGATTAGAACGATGTTGTTGTTCACCACAATCCCCGCCAGCGCCACGATGCCGGTGCCGGTCATGATGATCGAGAATGCCTGATCCATGACCATCATCCCGATCAGCACACCGGCGGTGGACAGTACCACGGCCCCCAGCACCAGCAGCGAATTGTAGACGCTGTTGAACTGCGCCAGCAGGATAATGAACATCAGCCCCAAGGCCGCCGTAAAGGCGGAACTCAGGAATGCCTGACTTTCGGCCTGATCTTCCTGATCGCCTGTCCATTCCCATTCGACGCCCGCAGGCAAGGGTTTGGTGTCCAGCCACTTGGTGATTTCCGCGATGCGTTCGTTGGCGTTGACCGGCACCATGTGCAGGCTACCTTGGTCCAGATCGGCTTGCAGGTCGGCCGCGGTGCTGGTGGAGTCCAGTATCGCATAGGTCGTGCCATCCTCGGCCCGCAGGGGGCCGTTCGGGTCAGCGGCAAGCGTAGCGACCGCATCGGCTGTGGTCGCGTCCGCGCCGGTGGCCTGTGCCGAGACCAGCTTTTGCAGATCGATCAGCACGCCCGCTTTGACGTCAAAATAGCGTTTCTGGTTCACACGGCTGATCTGCGCCAGCTTTGGCACCGGCGTGCGGGTGATAAAGTTCGACAGCGGCACCAGCCCGTCCGATGTGCGCACTTTCAGCGTATCCAAGGTGCTCAACAGGCGGTCCTGTTCGGGCAGACGCACGCGAATTTCGATCTCTTCGTCTGAGGTGTCAACGCGCATGGTGTCCAGCAGCAACCCGCGGGTCACCAGTTGTACCATCGCACCCACTGTTGCCACGTCAGCGCCGTACCGGCCCGCTTTTTCAACATCCACATCGATTTGCCAGTCGATGCCGGGCAGGGGGCGGGTGTCTTCGATCAGTTTCAGGCCGGGGGTTTGGTCGAACTCGGTCCGTGCGATGGTCGTGGCTGTGATCAGGTCTTCCCAGTTGTCGCCCTTCAGGCGCAGGTGTACCGGCTTGGCCGAGGCCGGACCCATCGCCAGATTGAGAATTTCGACACGAATACCGGGAATCTGGCCAAGCTGGCTGGTCAGGTCGTCGATCACCACATCGCCGTCAAAGTCGGGATCCTGTACGTCGCGCGTAAAGGTGTAGTTGATCAGCGGAATGGTAAAGACCGGCTCTTTGTGGCTGGGGCGGTCTTCCCACGGGATGGTTTCGATCTGCACCTGTCCGATCGCATCTTTGGGGGATTGCGCGCCGCCGGTGTTGGCGTTCAGCCCGCCGGTGCCCGCAAAGGCAAAGGCGGTGGCCACGCCGGGGTGTTGCAGGATGATCTGCTCGGCCTGCCGAACCAGATCGTCCTTTTCGTCAAGCCCCAGATTACCGCGTGCCATCACATAGACGATTGCCTGCTCGGGTTCGGATTCGACAAAAAACTCGACGCCGTTGTTGTTGTTCATGAACGTGATCAGCGTGGTGCCGACAAAGACGAAAACCGCGCCCACCATCACCAGCGGCATCACCGGATTGCCCGCGATAAAGGCCATCACATGACCAAAAGGCGAACGCTGATAGCCCGCGCGCACACGCTGTTTACGTTTGCCGATGGTCTTGGCCACCAGCCAGCGGCCACCGCGTCCCAGTCGCGCGATTACCGCCAGCGCGGCCAGAAACAACCCGCCCACACAGGCAAGCACGACACCACCTGTTGCGGCCGTCAGCACGATCACGCCAAAGGCGGTCGCAAAGGTGACCATGATGGATTGAAGGTTGGTCTGGTCCAGCGCAGCAAAGACATCGCCCAGCAGGGCGAAGACGGGCGGGCCGGCATCTGGCCCGTGGGGCACAAACGTCAGCGCCATCACCACACCGGCAACAGCGACAAACCCCACAATCAGCCCGATATGCGCGAACAATGGCAGCGATGCGATGCGGGCAACACTTTGCGATACCATGCGCTCCAACCGTCCGGTCACACCACCCATCACAGGCAGATAGATCAGCGCCACGATCAGAGAGGCCGACAGCACAAAGATGATGGTGACCGGCAACATGCCCATAAACTGGCCCGGTACACCGGGCCAGAACAGCATCGGCAGGAATGCACACAAGGTCGTTGCCGTGGACGAGATGACTGGCCAGAACATCCGCTTGGCCGCATCCACATAGGCCTGCATCGGGCCCACGCCTTCGGCCTGACGTTTGTCGGCATATTCGACCACCACGATGGCCCCGTCCACCAGCATCCCCACGGCCAGAATCAGGCCGAACATGACAATGTTGGAAATCGAGATACCCATCAGCGCCAGCAGAACAAAACACAGCAGGAACGATGTGGGGATCGCAAAGCCCACCAGCAGCGAGGCGCGCAGGCCAAGGGCGGCCAGCACCACGATCATCACCAGCGCAATGGCGGTAAAGACCGACCCCTGAAGCTGTTGCACCATCGAATTGACCACACGGCTTTGGTCGTTCGAGGTGCCGATGGTAACGGCGGCCTTCAATCCTTCGGGCCATTCGCCGGTCTGTTCGGCCACAGTTGCTTTGATCACGTCGGCGGTGTCGATCAGGTTGAAGCCTTTGCGTTTGACCACCTGCAGGGCGATCGTATCCGCACCGTTAAAGCGTGCGGTGCTTTCGCGGTCTTCAAAGGTCAGGTTGATCTCGGCAACGTCGCCCAGCGTGACCACGCGGTCGCCGTTGATCTTGACGGGCAGTGCATAAACATCCCGTGCGGTTTTGAACGACGAGGGGATTTTGACCGCAAAGCTACCGTGGGACGAAGTGATCTCGCCTGCGGCGATCAGCAGGTTGTTGTTCTGCACCACATTCACCAGCTCGGCGGCGGTAACGTTGTAGGCTTCCAGACGCAGCGGGTCGATGATCACTTCAAGCATCTCGTCGCGGTTGCCCGCTATCGGAGCCTCCAGCACAGCGTCCAGCGATTCAAGCTCGTCCTGCAAGTCCTTGGCCACGCGGGCCATCGTGCGTTCGGGCACGGGGCCGGACAGGTTGACGATGATGATCGGAAATTCGGAAAAGTTGAACTCTTCCACGGTGTATTGTTCAGCCCCGTCGGGGAATTTCGCCTGTGCGTTGTTTAGCGCGTCGCGGGCGTCGGCCATGACTTGGGTCTTGTCCCAGCCGAATTCGAATTCCAGCACGATGTTGGCATAGTTTTCGGCGGCGGTGGCGCTCATCTTTTTCAGGCCGGGCAAATCGGCCAGTTCGGTTTCCATCGGCTTGATCAAGAGCGCCTCGGCATCCGACGCCGAAATGCCGGGGAAGGGGGCGGTGACGATCAGCATCGGAATTTCGATGTCAGGCTCGCCCTCTTTGGGCAGACTGACATAGGCAAAGGCGCCGACCGTCAGGGACAGCACCACAAAGGCCAGAACCATCCGCGCCCGTGACGCGGCCCAATCGACAATGCCACTCATTCAGCAGCCTCCTGAAAGGTGGCGTCGACGGTGACGCCGGCGGTCACGAATTCCTGTCCGACCACGATCACATCGACTGCGTCGGGCAATCCTGTCAGCCAGACGCCCTTGGGTGTGTCGCGCAGCAGTTTGACAGGTTGGAATTGCACCACACCGTCAGTGGTCAGGGTGCGCAGGCCCAAGGTGCCCTCGTCGTTCAGGGTCAGGGCCGATTGCGGCAACAGATGCGCGGGTGCGCCATCGGTGGCAATCAGGATCTCGACAGTCTGGCCGTCGCTCAGGTTCATATCCGAGTTGGGAATTTCAATTTCGACCCGAAATGTGCGGGTGGTCGCATCGGCAGAGCGCGACAGAAAGGACACGCGCCCCTGTACTTCGCCACCCGAGGCCAGACGCCCGCCGCCGATGGCACCCACATGCACGCGGCTCACTTCGGTTTCGGGGACAAAGGCCACCAGTTTGATCGGGTCCAGCTGGATCACCGTGGCGCACAGCGCGCCGGGTTGCATCAGACTGCCCAGTTCAGCGGTGTCGCTTTCCAGCAGGCCGGCAAAGGGGGCGTGGATTTCCAGCCGTTCAATTTCCTTTTCGGCGGCAGCCACAGCCGCTTGGGCGGATTGAATACCCGCATCCGCCGATTGCAGCCCCGATTGGGCGGCTTGGACACCAGCACGGGCCGATTCCAATCCGGCGCGGGCAGAGGCGACCGTGGCATCGGCGCTTTTGACGCGGGTTTCAGCGGCAAAGCCGCCTTCGCTCAACTTGGTGGCGGCGTTCTGGTTGATCAGGGCTTCGTCCAGACGTGCCTGCGCTTCGGCCACGCGGCTTTGTGCCTCGGGCACGCGGCTTTGTGCCTCGGACTTGCCTGCGCTTGCTTCCGAAAGGCGCGCCTGCGCTTCTTCCAGTGCCGCACCGCGGGTGCCGGGAGACAATTTGCACAGCAACTGGCCCGCCTCGACATATGTGCCCTTGGGCAGCGGTTCGGACATGACTGTGGATGTCGTTTCGGCTTTGACCTCGACCTGACGCTTGGCTTGGGTTTGGCCGCGCAGCACCACGGCGCTGTCGATTTCACGCGCCGTGGAATGTTGGGCCACGACGCGGATCAGCGGCGCGGCGGCCGGCGCTTCCTGGCGGGGGGCGGCTGTTTCGGTTCCGGCCTCGGGGGCGGTGTCGCTGCGCAGATAGGCCATTGTGTCCTCGCGTTCGACGGTAAAAGCCAGCACGATGACAGCGACAACAATCGCCGCAAGGATAGAAAAAATACGCATATGCGCCCCGATTCGAATTCTACGTGTCGCTTCTGCCATGCAGATGCTGACAGTATATGTACCTAATACACTGAACTGACCAGTTCAGATCATAAAATTACATCCTGCGGTGCAATTTCGCAAAAGGTCGCAGGTGGCGGGTTCGGGCGCGTGCCCCTTGGCTTGCGGGCATGTGCGCGTTAAGAGGGGCGAAACCGCGCCCCACCAGAGGGTCGGACCCTGTGACAGACCCGAGGCCACGCCATGAGCAATAACGACAGTTTTATTGACGAAGTGAACGACGAAGTCCGCCGCGACCGCCTGTATGGCATGTTGCGTCGTTATGGCTGGATCGCAGTGCTGGTCATTGTGCTGATCGTGGGCGGGGCGGCGTTTACCGAATGGCGCAAGGCACAGACCCGCGCCGAGGCAGAAGCCTTGGGTGACGCAATGCTCAGCGCGCTGAAGCTGGACGACAGCGCCGCGCGCGCGGCTGCATTCTCGGAAATCGAGACTGGCCAGCCCTCGGCCCGTGCGGTGCTGAACTTTTTGACCGCGTCGGAGGAATTCGAGGCCGGAAACGTCCAAGAGGCCAATGCGCAGTTGCAAGAGGTTGCCAACAACAACGACGTGCCGCTGATCTACCGCCAGATCGCATCGTTCAAGATATTGGGGCAGGGCGCGGCCACGATGTCGGTCGAGGACCGCCGCGCAGGCTATGAGGCGCTGGCGCAACCGGGGGTGCCGCTGCGCCTGCTGGCGACAGAGCAACTGGCGATGATCGACGTGGAAACCGGCGATACAGATGCCGCGATTGCCCGTCTTAAAACCATTTTGGACGACAGTGAAGTGACGCCAGACTTGCAACAGCGGGCGCTACAGGTGATTGTGGCGCTGGGTGGGGAGCCCGACCTTGGCGCAAACGGCGCCAACGGCAACTGAATACACGACTAATTTGCCTCGGGACCAGAAACGACAATGAGCAGAGCCATGAGATCGAAACCCATTTTCGCGGCGCGTTTGCCTTTGGCTCTGGCCCTTGGCGGCAGCCTGATCCTAAGCGCGTGTAACGAGCCCGAAACCATTCTGGCCGGCAAACGCGAGCCTGTCCGGTCGGTGTTGCAAAACCCCGATCCTGCCGATCTTGATGTGTCGGTTGCACCGGAAAACACCACACAGGCGATTTCGCTGCCTGTGGCGCAGAACAACGGGTCGTGGACACATTCCATCGGCACACCTGCCTATCGCACCGTGCATCCGGCCCTGTCAGCAGCGCCCCAACGAATCTGGAGCGCCAACATCGGTCAGGGCGACAGCCGTCGCCAGCGCATTACCGCCGATCCGGTGGTGGACGCGGGCCGTATCTTTACCCTTGATAGCGGATCGACCGTCACGGCCACGTCCACTTCGGGCGAAACCCTTTGGCAGGCTGATGTGCGCCCCGAACGCGATGATGCGGGCGATGCCACCGGTGGCGGTCTGGCCGTCAAGGATGGCACGCTTTATGTGTCCTCCGGCTATGGCGTGCTGACTGCGCTGGACACCACCAACGGTGGCGTGCGCTGGACCCAGCAACTGGATGCTACAGGCTCTGGTGCGCCCACGGTTTATGGCGATCTGGTCTATCTGATGGCCGGAGACGACACAGGTTGGGCGATTGATACCAAAACGGGCCGCATAAGCTGGCAGGTAACGGGACCGACGTCGGTGTCGAATATTCTGGGCGCCCCTGCTCCCGCACTGACCGATGAACTGGCGATTTTCGCCTTTGGCTCGGGCGAGTTGCAGGCGGTGTTCCGCAAGGGTGGTTTGCGCCGCTGGGATGCGTCGGTGCTGGGTGAACGTCCGGGCCGTGCTCTGTCGAAGGTGGATGATGTCACCGGTACACCTGTTGTAGTTGGCAATACTGTTTATGCGGGCAATCAGGCGGGCCGTATGGTGGCGCTTGATGCTGTGTCGGGTATGCGCCAGTGGACTGCCAACGATGGCGCGATCGACACGATGTACCCCATTGGCGGCAGCATCTTTGCGGTGACCGACCGCAACGAGCTGGTGCGTCTTGATGCCTCTGATGGCAGCCGTATCTGGGGCACCCGTTTGCCCAATTACGTCAAGGACCGCCCCAAGAAAATCGCGGAAGTCTATGCCCACAATGGCCCCGTTGTGGCTGGTGGTCGCGTGCGCGTCGCCTCGTCCGATGGTCTGCTGCGCAGCTTTGATCCGGTCAGTGGCGCGCTTGTCGGCACCGCTGAAATACCGGGTGGCGCAACCACTGCACCCGTGGTCGCGGGTGGTACGTTGTACGTTGTCGGCCGCAACGGGCAATTGCACGCTTTCCGTTGATGCGGAATTGCGCTAGGGCGTGCTCTTTGGGGCGCGCATCCACGCGCCTGACCTGAACCGGAGACTGTCATGTCTTTCACCCTCGCCATCGTGGGGCGGCCCAATGTGGGCAAGTCCACGCTGTTCAACCGCCTTGTGGGCAAGCGTCTGGCGCTGGTCGACGACCAACCCGGTGTGACGCGCGACCTGCGCGAAGGCGCGGCCCGTCTGGCCGACCTGCGCTTTACCGTGATCGACACCGCCGGTCTGGAAGAGGCCACCGACGAATCCCTGGAAGGACGGATGCGCAAGCTGACCGAACGTGCCGTGGACATGGCCGACATCTGCCTGTTCATGATCGACGCGCGGGCAGGGGTCACCCCCACCGACCAAGTGTTCGCGGAAATCCTGCGCAAACGCTCGGCCCATGTGATTCTGGCCGCCAACAAGGGCGAAGGCTCTGCCGCCGATGCCGGCGTAATCGAGGCCTATAGCCTTGGTTTGGGCGAACCGATCCGCCTGTCTGCCGAACATGGCGAGGGGCTGAACGATCTGTACACCCATCTGATGCCGCTGGCCGATAAATTCGCCGAACGCGCCGCCGAAGATGCCCCCGAAGTCGACGTGATTCTGGATGAGGACGAGGACGACATGGATGTCGTGCCGGTGCCCACCAATGCCAAACCGCTGCAAGTGGCCGTTGTGGGCCGCCCCAACGCGGGTAAGTCGACGCTGATCAACAAGATTCTGGGTGACGAACGTCTGCTGACCGGCCCCGAGGCAGGCATCACCCGCGACGCCATCTCGTTGCGGATCGACTGGGCGGGTGATGACGGTGTGCCTGTACCGATGCGGATATTCGACACCGCCGGTATGCGCAAAAAGGCCAAGGTTCAGGGCAAACTTGAAAAACTCAGCGTCGGTGACGGGCTGCGAGCCGTGAAGTTTGCCGAGGTTGTGGTTGTGCTGCTGGATGCGGCGATTCCCTTTGAACAACAGGATTTGCGCATCGCCGATCTGGCCGAACGCGAAGGACGTGCGGTCATCATTGCGGTGAATAAATGGGACATCGAGGACGACAAGCAGGACAAGCTGCGTGACCTGAAGGAAAGTTTCGAGCGGCTGCTGCCACAATTGCGCGGCGCGCCGTTGATCACTGTTTCGGCCAAAACGGGCCGTGGTCTGGACCGTTTGCACGCTGCTATCATGAAAGCCTATGACGTGTGGAACCGCCGTGTGCCTACTGCCGCGCTGAACCGCTGGCTGAGCGGCATGGTTGAGGCACATCCGCCTCCCGCGCCGCAGGGCAAACGCATCAAGTTGCGGTATATGACGCAGGCCAAAACGCGGCCGCCGGGGTTTGTGGTGATGTGTTCGCACCCCGACAAGGTGCCGGAAAGCTATTCGCGCTATCTGGTAAATGCGCTGCGGATTGATTTCGACATGCCGGGCACGCCGATCCGTCTGTATATGCGCGGGCAGAACGATTCGAACCCCTACAAGGGCCGCAAAAAGGCGCCGCCCTCCAAGCTGCGCAAACACACCGACGGTCGTCGCAGCAGCTGATGCTGCGACCTCTCAGCGCACGTCGTCACAGACGTGCGCTGCGCACCATTGGCACCACCATCGCCACGGCCCCCACCAACGCCAACCATCCGACACCTGTGTCGCTGGTACCCCAATTCTGCACCGCAACCGCAATCAGTGCCCAGATCACGGCAAGACCGTAGGTTGGTGCGCGGGCCAGCCATGTCTGCACCCCCATCGCTAGCAGGATTGCCAGCACCACAAAGACATAGGCTGCGGTGCTTTCGGTCATCCAGCCATAGCCTGCCGCCAGCAGGCCCAGCGACACGCAAGACGCTGCACTTAACCAGCCTGCATAAAGCCCCACGGGCCACGCCGCCCAAAGACCATCTAGCTGCGGGGTGCGGAACAGGGCGATCAGTGCTGTCACCAGCATCACCCAGATCAGGATGGTCGCCCAGACAGGGCTGAGCATCGCCACAGGCAACCATGTGGCCCCGACGGCCAGCGACAGCGCCAACATTGGACGCATACCGGCCCATTCCGTCGGGCGTTTCAGGCCAAACAGGGCGCTGACGATCAACCAGACATAGATCAACCCCCAGATCGAAAACGCATAGCCCGCAGGCTGCACCGGCGGGTTGTCTTGCGAAATCGGGAACTGATCGGGATCAAATCCGCCGAACCCCGGCACCAGCAAGGGCGAGGCCGCAAAGGCGACGCTGAGGATCAGAACAAGGATGGCGAGGGGCATGATATTTACACTTCTAACGAGAAAGTTAATGTTGTTACCTATTCACCTAAGCCGTTTCATTGCACTGCCAAGGATTAATCCCATGACCCGTATCGCCATTTTCTGCGATGGCACGTGGAATTCACCCACGATCGAAGAACCCACCAGCGTTCACAAGCTGCATCACACGTTGATAAGCGACCCCGCGCAGGGGCAGGTCTCGGCTTATTTCAAGGGGATTGGCACCGACGAGCGTTTTGACGGGCCGGTCAGGAAGTTCTTTAATAAATGGGGGGGCGGGATATTCGGCTGGGGTTTGGACGCCAAAGTGAAGCAGGCCTATCAGTTCATCGCACAGGTCTATCAGCCCGGAGACGAGATTTACCTTTTTGGCTTTTCGCGCGGGGCGTTCACCGCGCGGTCCGTGGGCGGAATGATCCGCAAGTGCGGCATTGTCACGGACACATCGCCCGATGGCATCAATGCCGCCTTTAAACTCTACCGCATGCCCGGAAAACGCAATCATCCGGACAAACCGCACATCCTGCGCGAACGCCGCGCTTTGTCGCCTGAATTTGCCACCTCGCAAGAGGATCTCGACTGGCGGAATGACGGCTCGGAACTGGTCAACATTGCGTATATCGGCGTCTGGGACACGGTTGGCGCGCGCGGCGTGCCGGTGGCCCTTTTTGGTTTTGTCGCATCGCTCTGGAACAAGCAGTACAAATTTCACGATATGGCCCTGTCCAGCCTTGTGCGCAGCGCCCGCCATGCGCTGGCGGTGGACGAACGGCGGTTGTTCTACCGGCCTGCGAAATGGGATAATCTGGACGATCAGGGCGGCAAAACAGGCCTGAACAAAGGCGACACCGGACCTACGCGCAAATACCAGCAGGTCTGGTTTGTCGGCACCCACAGCGTGGTCGGCGGCAGCGCTCGGGTGCAGCAGTTGTCAGCCTTTCCACTGCAATGGATTTACGAAGGGGCCACGGTGCTGAAACAGAAAGACGGGGTGCGCTTTCCCCATGTGGACGTGGATGCGCTGGTGGATACGGACGAGCTTGGGGGAAAAACCGGCTGGCTGTGGGACAAGCTGAACGGCTGGCGCGACGGGCCACAGCAGACATGGGAAATGCACTCATCCACCTATGCGCGGCTGCGCGGGCGTACGGATTACCGCCCGCACAGCTTGCTCGGGATGTTTCCGGACTAGATCAGCGTACCGTCTGCGCCCAGCTTGGTCTTGCCGCCCAGATAGGGTGCCAGCACCTGCGGCAGATCGACCGAGCCGTCCGCCTGCTGGCCGTTTTCCAGCACCGCGATCAGGCAGCGCCCGACTGCCAGACCCGAACCGTTCAGCGTGTGCACGAACTGCGGCTTGCCGCCGTCTGCTGGCTTGAACCGTGCGTTCATGCGGCGGGCCTGAAAATCACCCGTGGTCGAAACCGAGCTGATCTCGCGATAGGCATCCTGACCGGGCAACCACGCCTCGATGTCATAGGTCCGGCGCGCGCCAAAACCCATGTCGCCGGTGCACAGGATCACAGTGCGATAGGGAATGCCCAGCCGCTCCAGCAGATCCTCGGCGCAGCGCAGCATCCGCTTTTGCTCGTTGTCCGATTCTGCGGGCAAGGTAACGCTGACCATCTCGACCTTTTCGAACTGGTGCTGGCGCAACATGCCCGATGTGTCACGCCCCGCACTGCCCGCTTCCGAGCGGAAGCACAGCGTGTGCGCGGTGTAGCGGCGCGGGAGGTTGCGTTCGTCGATCACTTCGCCTGCGGCAATATAGGTCAGCGGCACTTCGGATGTGGGCACCAGCCAGTTGCCATCAGTGGTCTGATAGCTGTCTTCACCGAATTTGGGCAACTTGTCGGTGCCGTACATAGCGTCGGATTTGACCAGAACGGGGGTGTTCGTTTCGGTCAGGCCGTTCACGTCTACGTGGGTGTCCAGCATGAATTGCGCCAGCGCACGGTGGATGCGCGCCACTGCGCCCGACAACAACACAAACCGGCTGCCGGAAATTTTTGCGGCGGTCTCGAAGTCCATCGACGGTGCAACGCCTTCCAGCTCGAAATGTTCGCGCGGGGTGAACTCAAAGCTGCGCGGCGTGCCCCAGCGGTTCACTTCGACGTTGTCGGCCTCGTCTGCGCCGTCGGGTACGTCATTTGCGGGCAGATTGGGGATGCGCGCCAGCTTGTCGGTCAATTGCGCATCCAGCGCCTTGGCCGCATCGTTCATCTCGGCGATCTCGGCTTTTTTGGCAGCCACCAGTGCGCGCAGGCGTTCGAACTCGGCTTCGTCGCCGCGTCCTTTGGCGGCGCCTACTTCCTTGCTGGCTTTGTTCTGCTCGGCCTGCGCGGTTTCAGCGGCCAGAATTTTGCCACGGCGCGCTTCGTCCAGCGACAACAGATCCGAAGATACCGGCGCATCCCCGCGGCGGGCAAGGGCCGCATCAAAAGCGGCGGGATTTTCACGGATGGCGCGGATATCGTGCATGGTCTGTTCCTCTGAGCAATGTGTCAGCTTTGAGTCGGTGCGCGCCTTATGACCCATTGCGCCCCCGAAAGGTAGCCTCTGGATGGCCCGAAACGGGTCGAGATGCCGCAGATAAGTGCCATAAGCACCTTGCACACATGCCAAGCCACCCATAGGTTCTGCCAAAATCGACATCAGGCCGATGAAGGCCGCCCAAAAGGACCAATCTACATGCAACAACTCGGCCAGTTCGTTCCCCTCATCCTGATCTTCGCTATCATGTATTTCCTGTTGATCCGCCCGCAGCAGAAAAAGGTCAAAGAACATCAGGCCATGGTTCAGGCGTTGCGCCGGGGTGATCAGGTCGTGACCCAGGGCGGCATCATCGGCAAAGTGATCAAGGTCAAGGAAGAGAACGAAGTCGAGATCGAAGTGGCGGATGGCGTAAAAGTGCGCGTTGTCCAAAGCACGATCGCGCAAGTGATCTCGAAAACCGAGCCAGCCAAGTAAATGCTGCAAATCGGTTTCTGGAAACGGCTGTTTATCTGGGGCCTGATTGCCCTTGGTTTGCTGTTGGCATTGCCGAACGCGTTTTACACGCGGGTCGAGCAGTCGAATGATGCGGTCGCCGCCATCGAGGCCGGTGCCGATACCCCTGAAAATCAGGAAATTGCCGGGCAGTGGCCGGAATGGATGCCGTCGAACCTTGTGAATCTCGGGCTTGATCTGCGCGGCGGCGCGCATCTGCTGGCCGAAGTACAGGTAGCGGATGTCTACGAGACACGGATGCAGGCCAGCTGGCCCGAAATCCGCGATGCGCTGCGCCCCGAGCGGGCCTCCGTGGGCACCATCCGTTTGCAAGATTCCGAACCGGGCACCCTGCGTATTCGCATCAGCGAACCGGCGGGCATGCCCCGCGCGCTTGAGATCGTGCGCGGGCTGGCACGGCCCGTTCAGACACTGACCGGTGCGGGTTCCAGCGACATCGTGGCCAGCGGGCAGGGTGATCTGATCACCGTAACCCTCAGCGACGCCGAAAAACAGGCCACCGACGAACGCACCATGCAGCAATCGCTGGAAATCGTGCGCCGCCGCATCGACGAGGTCGGCACGCGCGAACCCACGATCCAGCGTCAGGGCACTGACCGGATCCTGATTCAGGTGCCGGGCATCGGTTCTGCCGGTGAATTGAAGGCACTGTTGGGCACTACGGCCCAGTTGACGTTCAACCCCGTCGTGACCCGCACAACCGATGGCGCCACATCCGTGGGGCCGGGTGAAAAGCTGGTGCCGTCGCTGGACGAACAGGGCATGTTCTATGTGATCGAAACGGCTGCTGTCGTCTCGGGTGAAGACCTCGTGGACGCGCAGCCGACCTTTGACCAGAACGGCGGCCCTGCGGTCAGCTTCCGCTTTGACTCTACCGGCGCTCGGCGTTTTGGCGATTATACGGCTGAAAACATCGGCAGCCCCTTTGCCATCGTGCTGGATAACGAAGTCGTCAGTGCCCCCGTGATCCAAAGCCATATTCCCGGCGGGTCGGGGATTATCACAGGGCGCTTCAACGTCGAACAGACCACAAAGCTGGCGGTTCTGTTGCGGGCCGGGGCGTTGCCTGCCGATATGAATTTTCTTGAAGAACGCACCATCGGCCCCGAATTGGGGCAGGACAGCATCGAGGCGGGCAAACTTGCCACGGCAGTGGCCTTTGCCGCTGTGCTGATCTTCATGGTGCTTTGCTACGGGCTGTTCGGTCTATTTGCCAACATCGCGTTGATCATCAACATTGCGCTGATTTTTGGGCTGCTCAGCACCATTGGCGCCACGCTGACCCTGCCGGGCATTGCGGGCATCGTTCTGACGGTCGGTATGGCGGTGGACGCCAATGTGCTGGTGTTCGAACGTATCCGCGAAGAGCTGAAATCGGCACGCGGGCCTGCACGGGCGATCGAACTTGGCTATGAAAAAGCACTCAGCGCCATTCTGGATGCCAATATCACCACATTCATTACCGCCGTAATCCTGTTCGTCATGGGCTCTGGCCCGGTGCGCGGCTTTGCCATCACGCTGGGTCTGGGCATCCTGACGTCCGTCTTCACCGCCGTTTTCGTGACGCGGTTGATGGTGGTCATGTGGTATGAACGCCGCCGCCCCAAGCAGATCGAGGTTTGATATGCGTTTGAAACTGGTTCCCGACGAGACGCAATTTGACTTCTTTGGTCGCTGGAAGATGTGGCTGGGCATTTCTGCGTTGATGGTTGTAATCGGCTTTGGTTCGTTCCTGTTACAGGGTCTGAACTTCGGCATCGACTTTCGCGGCGGCACAACGATCCGCACCGAAAGCACCCAACCGGTGGACATCGGAGTGTACCGCGATGCGATTGCGACGCTGGAATTGGGTGACGTTTCGATCACCGAAGTGTTCGATCCCAGCTTTGGCGACGACCAGAACGTTGCGATGGTGCGTATTCAGGCCCAAGACGATCAGGAAGCCGTGACCACGCAGACCATCGAGGCAGTCGAAGCGGCGCTGGCAGAACAAGTGCCGGATATCAAGTTTATCTCGGTCCAATCCGTGGGCCCAAAGGTCTCGGGCGAGTTGATCCAGACGGCTGTGCTGGCTGTGGTTCTCGCGATCGGGGCGGTGCTGGTCTATATCTGGCTGCGGTTCGAATGGCAGTTTGCTTTGGGCGCTGTTGCGGCCCTTGTACATGACGTGATCCTGACCATCGGCGTGTTTTCAGAGCTGCAAATACGGTTCGATCTGGCGATTATCGCGGCACTGCTGACCATCGTGGGCTATTCGCTGAACGACACGGTGGTGGTATTTGACCGTGTCCGCGAGAACCTGCGCAAGTACAAAAAGCGCCCGCTGAAAGAGGTGTTGAACCTGTCGATCAACGAAACCCTCAGCCGGACGCTGATGACATCGCTGACCACGCTGCTGGCGCTGATCTCGCTTTATGTGCTTGGCGGCGACGTGATCCGCGGGTTCGTCTTTGCGATGATCTGGGGCGTGGTTGTGGGGACATATTCGTCGATCTTTGTCGCCTCGACCATCCTGCTGTATCTGGGCGTTAAGCGCGATTGGACCAAACAGGACGGCAATACCGGCAACCAGTTTGCCAACATCGATGCCTGATATCCTGTCAGAGGCTCTGGCTTTGCCGGGCCTCTGGCTGCTGGTCTGCGGTGCATTGATCGCAGGGATCGTGCGCGGTTTTTCCGGCTTTGGCACCGCAATGATCTATCTGCCGATTGCAGCACAGGTCATGCCGCCCATCTGGGCGATCCTTTCCTTGGTGATGCTGGACGTATTCGGGCCGATGCCCATCGTGCCACGCGCCTTGCGTCAGGCGCACCGCAGCGATCTGGTGTTGCTGCTGTTGGGCACCATCTGCCTGTTGCCCGTGGGGCTGGCGCTGCTGGCGCTGATGTCGGGCGAAACATACCGCTATCTTGTGTGTATCCTGTCGCTGGCGCTGGTTACCTGTCTGGCGCTGGGGCTGCGCTATCACGGTCGGCTGACACCGCCGCTGGTGGGGGGCATCGGCGCGCTGGCGGGGTTTTCGGGTGGCCTGAGTGGCGTGCCGGGGCCACCGGTGATTCTGTTCTATATGGCCAGCGCACTGCCGGTGGCGGTGGTGCGGGCGAATGTGCTGCTTTATTTGTTCGCCTTTGATTTCCTGTTGGTCGGAGTGCTTGCCCTGCGCGGCGATCTGGTCTGGCTGCCTGTGGTGATTGGTCTGCTTTTGGCGGTGCCGTCGATGATCGGCAATATGATCGGCGCTGCCATTTTCAACCCGGATAAAGCTGGCATATACCGTAGTGTTGCCTATGTGGTTGTGGCAAGCTCGGCCATTATGGGCCTGCCTGTCTGGGGGAATTAAGATGCGTCTGAATGAAGTGACCTATAACGACGCCAAGCCCGTCGAGGGGTATGGCCCCGGCTTTTTCCGCATCGGCGGCGAAGTGTTTCAGGGCGCAGTGCTGACTGGTCCGGATGGCACGCAAATCTGGGATGGCTATGATGCCCCCGAGGCGCTGCTGGCGCTGGCGGGCCGGATTGATGTGCTATTTATGGGCACCGGTGCCGAAATTGCCCACATCCCCACTGGTCTGCGCACCCAACTGGAAGAGGCCGGTGTCGGCGTCGAGGTGATGGCCTCACCCGCAGCGGCGCGCACCTATAATGTACTGCTCAGCGAAGGTCGCCGCATTGCGCTGGCGATGTTGCCCGTCTGAGAGGGCGGCGCGGGCAGATGTGGTCGCCCCGCTGAAAGGGGTTTCCGCAAGTGTGTGCATCCGCTAGGTCTGCCTGATGGAATTGAATGTATCCGATCTGTCTGTGGCGCGCGGTGGCGTGCCGGTGCTGGCAGGTGTCAGCCTGTCGCTGTCACCCGGTCAGGCGCTAGTGCTGCGCGGACCGAACGGGTCGGGCAAAACCACGCTTTTGCGCACCATCGCCGGTCTGCAACCCGCACTGGCCGGCCATGTGACGGGCGCCGAGGATCGCATCGCCTATGCGGGGCACGCCGACGGGCTGAAGGCGATGCTGACTGTAACCGAGAACCTGATATTCTGGGCGGCGGTTTTTGGCACGCGGGACGTGGCACAGGCGATGGCGGCCTTTGCGCTGACGCCGCTGGCGGATCGTCTGGCGGGCACGCTGTCGGCGGGGCAGAAACGGCGACTGGGGTTGGCGCGGTTGCTGGTCACGGGCCGCGAAATCTGGGTGCTGGACGAGCCAACCGTTTCACTGGACGCAGACGCTGTGGCGCTGTTTGCGGGTGCAGTGCACGCGCATCTGGCGGCGGGCGGCATGGCGCTGATTGCCACGCATATTGATTTGGGGCTGGAAGCGGCGGTGCTGGATGTCTCTCCGTTTCGCGTGACGCATGAGGCCACACGACTGGGTGCCAGCGACGAGGCGTTTCTGTGAGGGCGCTGCTGGTGCGCGACCTGCGTCTGGCTCTGCGGGCGGGGGGCGGCTTTGGCCTTGGGCTGGCGTTTTTCCTGATTGTCGTGGTGCTGGTGCCGTTCAGCGTGGGGCCACAACCCGAATTGCTGGGGCGCATCGCAGCGGGCGTGTTGTGGCTGGCGGCATTGCTGGCCTGTCTGCTGTCGCTGGACCGTATTCTGGCGCTGGATTTCGAGGATGGCACGCTGGACGTGCTGGCAACTGCCCCGCTGCCGCTGGAGGCGGCGCTGAGCGTCAAGGCGCTGGCGCACTGGCTGACCACGGGGGTGCCGTTGGTGGTGGCTGCTCCTGTGCTGGCGGTGCTGCTGAACCTGCCTGTAGCGGGCTACGGCGGGCTGGTGTTGTCGCTGTTGCTGGGCACGCCCGCGCTGTCGGTGATCGGCACCTTTGGTGCGGCGCTGACCGTGGGGATCAAACGCGGCGGGTTGCTGTTGTCGCTGCTGGTGCTGCCGCTCTATGTGCCCACGCTGATTTTCGGCGCCGAAGCCGCGCGGCGCAGTGCCGCCGGACTGGACGCCGCAACCCCGCTGTTGATGCTGGCGGGGATCAGCGCGGGTGTGCTGGCGCTGATGCCCTTTGCCAGTGCCGCCGTCCTGCGCGTCAACTTGCGGTGAGCGCATTGCCGCAGCCGTGCGACGGGGATTGAGCCCGTGCGCCGAACCCATTAGGAAAACGCCATGTCATTGTGGGAATATGCCAATCCGGTCAAGTTTCTGCGCCTCAGCGAACGGGTTCTGCCGTGGCTGTGGGCGTTGGCTGCGCTGTGTCTGATCGGCGGGCTGGCGTGGGGGTATTTCGGCACGCCCGATGACTACCGCCAAGGGTCGACCGTCAAGATCATCTATATCCATGTTCCTGCGGCGCTGATGGCGATTAACGGCTGGTTCATGATGCTGGTTGCCTCGTTGGTCTGGTTGATCCGTCGCCACCATGTCAGCGCGCTGGCCGCGCGGGCTGCGGCACCCGTGGGTGTGACGATGACGCTGATCGCGCTGATCACCGGTGCTGTTTGGGGCCAGCCGATGTGGGGCACGTGGTGGGCGTGGGATCCGCGACTGACCTCGTTTCTGATCCTGTTTTTGTTTTATCTGGGCTATATGGCGCTGTGGTCCGCAATCGAAGACCCCGACACCGCTGCCGATCTGACCTCGGTTCTGTGTCTTGTGGGTTCGGTTTTTGCGGTGCTCTCGCGCTATGCGGTCAACTTCTGGAACCAGGGGCTGCATCAGGGCGCGTCGCTGTCGCTGGACAAGGAAGAAAACGTGGCGGATGTGTTTTATTTCCCGCTGCTGGTGTGCATTGCGGGCTTTGTCCTGCTGTTTCTGGCGCTGGTTCTCTATCGGACCGGCACCGAGATTCGCGTGCGCCGCACCCGTGCATTGCGGGCGCGTTACGATCAACGACAGGGTCGGGGGGCAGGGGTATGATGCCAGAGTTGGGCAAATATGCCGTTGCGGTGTGGTCCGCCTATGGCGCGACCGCTGCTTTGCTGGTGGCGTTGGTGATTGCCACGCTGCTGCGCGGACGCCGCGTGCGCGCCGAGATGCAGCACGCCGAAGCCAGGGAACGCACCGATGCCTAGACTGTCGCCCATGATGATCGCACCGCCCCTGGTCTTTGCCGCCTTTGTGGCGCTGGCCGCGTTCGGCATGTTCCGTGATGACCCCGAGGGCTTGCCCTCGACGCTGGTGGGGCAGCCGGTGCCAGCGATCACCACCGAAACGCTTGCGGATTATCCCGGTGTCACGCCGGATATGTTTGCGCAAGGCGAGGTGACGCTGGTGAACTTCTGGGCCAGCTGGTGCCCGCCCTGTCGCGCCGAGCATCCGCGCCTGTTGCAAATGCAGGCAGACGGGCTGACGATCATCGGCGTGAACTACAAGGACCAAAAGGGCACCGCGACGTCCTATCTGGAGGATGATGGCAATCCGTTTGCCGCAGTTGCCTTTGACCCTGCGGGGCGTACCGGCATCGACTGGGGTGTGACCGCCCCGCCTGAGACATTCATCGTAGATGGCGACGGCACTGTGCTGTTTCGGTTTGTCGGCCCGCTGGTGGGCAGCGATTACGAACAGCGGTTTCTGCCTGCACTGGAAGCCGCGCAGGCAGATTGAGTCGTTACAAAAAGGTCAGTCCAAGGGCGATAATTACCCCCGTGATGACCAGATGGATTACGCAGAACCCCATGATGTCCTTGGCCTGCAGTCCCGCAATGCCAAGGATCGGCAGCGCCCAGAAGGGTTGCACCATGTTGGTCCACGCATCGCCCCAAGCCACAGCCATAGACGCCCGCGCAAGATCCGCGCCAAGGGCTTCGGCTGCGGGCAGGATCACCGGCGCCTGAACCGCCCATTGCCCGCCGCCTGACGGAACAAAAAATTTGACGATGCCCGCCGACAGGAACGCCCAGAACGGCAGGGTTGTGTCTGATGCCAGCCCCACCAGCCCCTGCGAGACAGTCGCGGCCAGTCCGGTCTGCACCATGATCGCCATGATCCCTGCATAAAACGGAAACTGGATCACGATACCTGCGCCACCTTTGACGGCATCGTTCAGGGCGTTCAGCAGGTGGCGCGGTGTGCCGTGCAGCAAGATAGCCAGCGTCAGGAACAAGAAGTTGATGACGTTCAGCGACAGCCCGTTGCCCGCTGCGAAATGCTGGATCAGCCATGCCACGCCTGCGGCCCCGATCAGCATCGACAGAACCGGCGTTGTTTCCAGAAACTCGGCAGGGCTGCGGTTTTCGGATGGCGTCGGCTCGTCCGTTTCCAGCAGTGCAGGATCAATGTAAACGCTGTCGGCCTGTGACGGCATCATTGCGCGGTTGACCAGCGGTACGGCAACGAACAGGGCCGCCACGATCATCAGGTTATAGATGGAAAAGATGGTTTGCGATGTGGGAATGATGCCTGCCAGATCGGCAAAGGGATGTCCTTCGGTGGCGATGGACAGCGGGATTGATCCGGCCAGCCCGCCGTGCCAGACGATGAACCCTGAATAGGCAGAAGCCACCAGCAGCCGGTAGTCCACCTTGATCTGGCGGGCCAGTTCTTTGGCGAACAGCGCACCGACCACAAGGCCAAAACCCCAGTTGATCCAGCTTGCTGCCAGTGACACGACGCTGACCAGCAAGATCGCCCCGCCTGCGCTGCTGGCAAGGCCTGCAAGCACCTGCAGGCCGCGTTTGACCAGCGGCGTCGAGGCCATCATATAGCCCGTGACCAGCACCAGAAGCATTTGCATCGAAAAGCTGAGCAGGGACCAGAACCCGTCACCCCAAAAGCCTATGATTTCAAGCGGGCTGCTGCCTTGGATGCCCACAGCAGCAAGCCCTGCAACCAATGTCAGAACGACGACGAAGACGAAGGGATCGGGCAGATAACGGTCGACGATACGGACCATTGGCCGCGAAATCGCATTCAGCATGACGGCTTTCCTTTTCTCTTATGGGTTGAGATATAACCGCTTGAATGGTGGAATTCGTAGAGGATGAAAAGGGCAGGGCTGAAGAAATCCTAAAGCTGTGCGCGCGCGTCAAAGCCTGTATCCGCCCGACACGGTAATGACCTCTCCGGTGATGAAACCCGCTGCCTCCGATGCCAGAAAACGCACCACCTTTGCGATGTCTTCGGGCACACCTGCACGGCCCAGTGCGGTCATGTCGACGAATGCCTTTACCAGTTCGGGTGGGCGGGGGCTTTCGCTGCGCTCAATGGCTCCGGGGGCCACTGCGTTGACACGGATGCCGCGCGGGCCCAGTTCCTTGGCCATTGCACGTGTCCACAGGTTCAGCGCGGCCTTGCTGGCGGAATAGGCGGCGGCACCCTTGGCGGGCAGGGTGGCGTTGACCGACGAGATGTTGATGACACATGCCCCTGCGGTCAGCTGCGGCAAAGCGGCGTCAAGCAAGGCTATCGGGGCGGCCACGTTCACCGTGTGGTTCAGGTGCGCGTTGCCATCGTCCATTTCAATGGCGCCTGCGTTGTTCACGATCACATCCAGCCTGCCGAACTTTGCGAGGACCGCGTCGACCACCCGCGCAGCACTGGCCGGTTCGGCAAGGTCGGCATGGAGGGCGTGAACCGCAGGCCAATCCGCCAGCAACGCATCGGGCGGGGTGGTGTTGTGGGTGATGGCAACTGCGTGATCGACGGCCAAATTGGCCGCGATGGCGCGTCCGATGCCGCGCGCAGCACCCGTAACCAGAACCGTGCGCATTGAAAGTCTCTCCCCGACGATCCTCTTCGTGATCCGGCCATGAAAAAGCCCCCGACGCAAGGCGTGCGGGGGCTTTTCCGAAATGTTATCGCGCGGGGACTATTCCGCCGCGATAGCGTCGTCTTTGGCAAGGTTGCGGAGCACATAGTGCAGGACGCCGCCGTGTTCGATGTATTCGATCTCGATTGCCGTATCGATGCGGCACTTGATCTTGATGTCTTTCACCGTACCGTCCGCCATCGTGATGCTGCAAGGTACTTCCTGCAGCGGCTTGATGGTGTCCAGACCGCTGATCGACACGGTTTCCTCGCCGGTCAGACCCAGCGACTTGCGGGTGTCGCTGCCGGTGAACTCGAACGGGATGACGCCCATGCCCACAAGGTTCGAGCGGTGGATACGCTCGAAGTTTTCCGCGATCACGGCCTTGACGCCCAGCAGCGCCGTGCCCTTGGCCGCCCAGTCGCGCGAAGAACCCGCGCCGTACTGTTCGCCGCCAAAGATCACCAGCGGCGTGTCGTTTTCCTGATAGGCCATCGCCGCGTCAAAGATCGAGGTCTGTTCGCCATCGGGGCCCTTGGTATAGCCGCCCTCGACGCCGTCCAGCATTTCGTTCTTGATGCGGATGTTGGCAAAGGTGCCGCGCATCATCACCTCGTGGTTGCCGCGACGGCTGCCGTACGAGTTGAATTCGCGCACCGGCACCTGACGTTCCACCAGATATTGACCGGCAGGCGTGCTTTCCTTGAACGAACCGGCAGGCGAGATGTGGTCGGTGGTGATCATGTCGCCCAGAACGGCCAGTACCTTGGCGTTCTGGATGTTGGTGATCACGCCCGGCTCCTTGCTCATGTTCTGGAAGTAGGGCGGGTTTTGCACATAGGTCGATTGCGGCGGCCAGTCATAGGTCATGCTGTCCGTCACTTCGACGCCCTGCCATTTTTCATCGCCCTTGAAGACGTCGGCATATTTGTCCTGAAAAGCGGCACGGGTGACAGTTTGTTCCACCAGTTCAGCCACCTCATGCGTGGTGGGCCAGATGTCTTTCAGGTAGACGTCATTGCCGTTCTGATCCTGACCCAAGACGCCGTTCGCCAGATCCACGTTCATGTCACCGACCAGCGCATAGGCTACGACCAGCGGCGGCGACGCCAGATAGTTGGCGCGCACGTCGGGCGAAATCCGGCCTTCGAAGTTGCGGTTGCCCGACAGGACCGAGGTGCCGATCAGGTCATAGTCGTTGATCGCCTTGCTGATCTCCGGGTCCAGCGGGCCCGAGTTGCCGATGCAGGTGGTGCAGCCATAGCCGACAAGGTTGAAGCCGATGGCGTCCAGATCTTCTTGCAGACCGGCAGCTTCGAGATAATGCGACACAACCTGCGAGCCAGGGGCCAGCGATGTTTTGACCCAAGGTTTGCGGGTCAGACCCAAGGCGCGGGCTTTGCGGGCCACAAGACCCGCACCGATCATCACATAGGGGTTGGATGTGTTGGTGCACGAGGTGATTGAGGCGATCACGATGGACCCGTCGTGAAGCTGGTAGTGACCATCGTCGGTTTTGACGTAGCCGCGCTTGTGGTTGCCCTCGTCACCGGGAATGTCGTTGGGTTCGGGCTGTCCGCCTTCACCTTCCCAACGCACTTCCGAACTTGCGGAAGCATCGGTGCCGCCGCGCAGGCCGTTGACGTATTCGGCAAATGCAGTATGGGCCGATGTCAGCGCGATATAGTCCTGCGGGCGTTTGGGGCCCGAGATGGCGGGCACGATCTCGCCCATGTCCAGATGCAGCGTGTCTGTGTAGACCGGCGCATAGTCCGCGCCGCGCCACATGCCGTTTTCCTTGGCATAGGCTTCGACCAGCGCGATGCGGTCCTCCTCACGACCGGTGTTGCGCAAGTAGCGCAGGGTTTCGTCGTCGATCGGGAAGAACCCGCATGTGGCACCATATTCCGGTGCCATGTTGGCGATGGTTGCACGGTCTGCCAGCGGCAGGTGATCCAGACCTTCGCCGTAGAATTCGACGAATTTGCTGACCACACCTTTTTCGCGCAGCATTTCCACAACTTTCAGCACCAGATCGGTGCCTGTGGTGCCTTCCATCATCCGGCCTGTCAGCTCGAACCCGACAACTTCGGGGATCAGCATCGAGATCGGCTGACCCAGCATTGCGGCTTCGGCCTCGATGCCGCCCACGCCCCAGCCCAGAACGGCGGCACCGTTGACCATTGTGGTGTGGCTGTCGGTGCCGACCAGCGTGTCGGGATAGGCCACGGTTTCGCCGTTCTGATCAACGTCCGACCAGACGGTCTGCGCCAGATACTCAAGGTTCACCTGGTGGCAGATGCCGGTTCCGGGGGGCACCACGCGAAAGTTGTTAAACGCCTTCTGGCCCCACTTCAGGAACACATAGCGTTCCATGTTCCGTTCGTATTCGCGGTCGACGTTCATCTGGAACGCGCGCGGGTTGCCGAATTCGTCGATCATCACCGAGTGGTCGATGACCAGATCGACAGGGTTCAGCGGGTTGATCTTTTCAGGGTCGCCGCCCAATGCCTTGAGACCGTCACGCATCGCGGCAAGGTCGACCACGGCCGGCACACCTGTGAAATCCTGCATCAGAACGCGCGCCGGGCGATAGGCGATCTCGCGCGGGTTGTTGCCGCCTTTGGTCGCCCATTCGGCAAATGCCTTGATGTCGTCGGTTGTGACGGTCTTGCCGTCTTCGAACCGCAGCATGTTTTCCAGCACCACTTTCAACGCGGCGGGCAACTTCGAAAAATCGCCCAAGCCTGCTTCGGTCGCGGCGGGGATGGAATAATAGGCAACCGACTGGTCGCCCACGGTCAGTGTCTTGCGGGTTTTGGACGTATCATGGCCAACAGTGATGGGCATGGGTGGCTCCTTTGGCTTATTGTGCCCCAATCGAGCAGGGCAGGTGGCAGGGGGCAGTCTTCGCGCCTGATTTGCATTTAAATGCAGCTCGGATCAACAGGTTTCTAGCATTTAGTATACCATTGTGTACCGAAAGTTAAGAGCCGCACACGGAACTGGCGCTTTGGGCGCTATCCTGCACGGTCCATCGCAGGGTTTCAACAAAGCTTGATTGGTTATTACAGGGCCGCATGGTTAGGTGTATTCAACATCCAAAGACCCAAAGGTACCCAATTCATGAAATCTGTCCTGTCTGTCATCACTGCAGCGTTGCTGTCCGTGGCCACGCCCGGTGCCGCAGAATCGCCTGTGGTGGTCGAGCTGTTTACCTCGCAGGGCTGTTCATCCTGCCCGCCCGCAGACAGGATTTTTGCAGAACTGGCCCGCCGCGATGACGTGATCGCTTTGGCGCTGCATGTGGATTACTGGGATTATATCGGTTGGAAGGACGAACTGGCCGTTCCCGCCTATGCTGATCGCCAACGCGGTTATGCCGCCGCAGCGCACCGTCGGTCGATCTATACGCCGCAAATGGTTGTGAACGGACAGACCGACATCGTCGGCGCACGCCCGATGGAATTGTCCGAGGTTATTGCCGAACATGCGGCTATTGCGTCACCTGTGACGCTGGGCATTACACGCGATGGGGATGTGCTGAACATTTCTGCACAGACTACGGGCGCGCCGGGGCAGATGACGGTTCAGCTGGTGCGTTATACCCCAATGACCGAGACCAGCATAACCCGGGGTGAAAATGCGGGGATGACGTTGCAATACGCCAATGTCGCGCATGACTGGCAGGTTCTGGACACGTGGGACGGCAGCAGCGATCTGGCGATGAGCACACGGGTGACTGGCGACGCGCCTTTGGTTGTGTTGATCCAACTGGGAGCGCATGGCGCCATTTTAGCGGCTGACGCGCTGCGCTGATCTTTGTTCCGATATTACAGCAGAGGCTGGCACCTGACTGCACGCTCAGGCGTTGTAGGCCCGCCAACGGCGATGCACCCAGAACCACTGTTCGGGATGCTCGCGTACCCGGACGGCAAGGCTGTCGTTCAGCGCCTGCGTCATCGTTTCGGGATCGGAATGCGCGATCGGTGCTTCCAGAACGGTTTCAAAACTAAGACCGTCGTCCTGCCGGATGCCGTAAAACGGGATCAGCAGCGCATTGAACCGCAACGCCAGCTCTGCCGCTGACAGCGCGGTTTTTGCAGGCTGGCCCATGAAATCCAGCACAGTGCCTTCGAACACATGCTGGTCAAACAACAACACCAACTGCCCGCCACCGCGCAAATGACGCACGAAACCGGACGTGCCGCGCCGCCCTTGCGGAAAGACGGGGCCGCCAAAGGCCTGCATCGTTTTGACGTAATGGGCGTTGAAATAGGGGTTGGCCATGTCGCGGTACAGCCCGCCCACGGCAAAACCCTGTGCCACCAGTGCTGCGCGCGTTGCTTCGTAGTTGCCAAAATGCCCCGTCACCAGAATGACCGGACGATCGGCGGCGTCAGCTTCGCGCAATGCGTCAAACCCTGCGCCGCTGATCGGCTGGCTGTCCATGCGTTTCAGGAACTCTTGCGATGAATAATTCTCGATGATGCTGCGGCCTGCGTTGTTCAGGCAGGCCCGCGCGATACGCCGCCGTTCGAGGGTGGGCATTTCGGGAAAGATCAGAGCAAGGTTGGCTTCGGCGCGGCGGCGGTAGCCCACCAGTGGCCCAACCACGCGTTCCACCAGCCCGCCCAGCAGCGCCACGCGCGTGGCATAGGGCAGCACCAGCGCCACGCGGATCAGCGTGTAGATGATCGCGTTGGAAATATAGTGTCCGGCGCGTTCACGCAGCGGCATGGTCGATGGGTCGGCTTTGGGCATGGGCGGATCACACCTGAGGCAGGGCCGGCGCACGCGCCAGACGGGTTTCGCGATGCCAGACATATAGACCTGCCCCCACGATCACAAGCGCACCGACCAGCGTCCACACGTCGGGGAATTCGTTGAATAACAGCAGCCCCCAAAGCACGGCCAATACCAGCCCGGTATAGTTGAACGGCGCCAGAAGCCCCGCTTCGGCCTGCGACAGGGCGCGGATCAGCATCAACTGTCCGGCAGTGCCAAAGCAGCCGATCATCACCATCAAGATGGCCGATGTCGGCGTCAGCGGGGTCCAGTGGAAGGGGACAAGACAGCTCATCACGACCGAGCCGACAAGCCCGGTGTAGAACAGCGATGTCCACACATCCTCGTCCGACCCAAGGCGGCGCGTGATCAGCGTATACGCGGCAAAGCACACAGCCGAACCCAGCGGCAACAGCGCGGCGGGTGCAAACACATCCGATCCGGGGCGGATTATGATCAGCGCACCGATCAGGGCGGCGGCGATGGCAAAGATACGGCGCGGGCCCAATGCCTCGCCCAGAAACAACGCCCCGCCAAGGGTGATCAGAACAGGGTTCAGCGACATGACTGCGGTCGCCTCGGCCAGTCCGATCTGGCCCAGAGCGGTAAAGAAAAAGCCGGTGGCGATCATCAGCAGCAAGGATCGCGCGATTTGCAGCTTGGGGTATGCGCTGCGTGCGACAGTGCGCAGACGCGGGGCCACAAGGATCAGAACCACCAGCATCTGCCCGCCATAGCGCGCCCACAGCGCGGGAACAGTGCCGGTCAGCGGGCTGATCGCCTTGACGCTGGCATCCATGCCGCCAAAACAGGCAATGGCAAGAACGGCCAGCAAGATGGCGCGGGCGGGGTTGGCGGCGGTGTGAGGCATCTTCATCCCCCGCGCTTAAGGGCGGGTGCGCGCCCTGTCCAGAGCGGACGCAGCGGCCTAATCTTCCTCTTCTGCCATCAGGATCAATTCGCCCTCGGCCTCCAGCTTGCGGATGGCGGCGACCATATTGGCGGTGGCCGCGTCGTGATCGACGGGTTTGGGGGCCGGTGCCTCCTGCGTTTCTTCACGCAGGGCATCGGCCATACGCCCCGACATATTCTCCAGAATGAAATCGGCAGAGGCTTTCATGCCCGCAGCCTCGGCACCGGCCATTGCGACCAACAGATCGGCTGGATCAACCTCGCGCAGGACGCGCGGAATATCGCGGGGGGCGATGCGTTGCGGGATGTTGGCAAAGGTAAAGATCGCCTTGCGCACCGCATTGGCAAAGCCCTGATCGGTCTCGTCCAACCCCTCGAGCATGTCGTCGCGGGTGACCGAGGTTGAGGAGTTCAGGATCGCGCCGACGCGTTCTACCGGCCCGCTGGCAAAGGCCCCCAACGGTTGCGCGTTCAGTTGCATCGCCAGCGACAGGCCGATGCGTTCCACCGCGTCAGGCGTGACAGAGCCGGTCAGCGACACCGCATAGGTGATCTGGCGCGCGCGGGGGCCCGCAAGCATGCCAAGCAGGCCAGCGGCCTTTTTCACCTCCAGCTTGGACATCACCACGGCGCAAACTTCGATGCTTTCGCTTTGCAGCACCGGCAACAGTTTTTCCGCCCCGATCTCGCGGATGCGTGCCCAAGGGTCGCCCGTCTGGCGCACGCCGGCCTCTTTGCGCAGCCGCGCGGCGGTTTGCGGGCTGATCTTGCCGTCCAGCGCGTTCAGTGCCCCCGCGATACCACCGGGAAAGCGCAGGCCGATGCGTTCAACCTCTTCGGCGAATTCGGATACCACGGCAGACAGGGTGTCACGGTCGACGGTGCGCATCTGGCCCATCGCCTTGGTCAGGTGGGCCTGCAATTCTTCGGGCAGATCTTCCAGCGGGATGTCGGCCCCTTCGTTCAGCAACAGGCGCACGACAACGGCAGCCTTGGCGCGGCGGCTTAGCTGGACGGGTGCGCCGGACACCTGCGGCCCAGAGGCAGCAGGCAGGCCGGACAGGGGGGAGGACAGAATCAGATCATTCACCAGAAGCCTCGACACACAGGAAAACGGACCTGTCGGTTTTGGCATCTATTGGTGAACAAACCCTGAAATCAGGCGCAGCCCGAGACCCGTCGTTGTCCGAAATCAGTAGTTATACGTCACACCGGTTTCGATCGCTGTGCGCAGCGATGTCGCAGCCCAAGTGCCAGCCCCGCCGCGTGCGTTAATCTCGCGCAGTTGCGCCAACGCCGCCACAGAATCGCCTTGGGCCACCAGACCCTGACCCATATAGGATCGCGCCAGCAGGTTGTCGGGGTTGGCATCCAGTGCTTGCTGGTAGAATGCCATCGCCACATCGACATGGCCCAGCTTGCGCGCGGTAAAGCCGCGATACGTCAGTACGCGGTCGTCGGACTGGTCGGACATTGCGTCCAGCACCCCTTGGGCGTCCTTGTAACGGCCCGCATAAGCCAGTTCGCGCACTGCCTCGTACAGTTGACCATCGTCCAGTCGCGATTCTTTGGGTTTGACGCAGCGCTGTTTCGTTTCGTCCCAGACGCGCACGCCCTTGCAATCCTTGCTGGTCTGCGTCGGCTTGGGGGCGGTGTCATTGCCGCTGCCTGCCGCGTAAAGCGGTGCTGCCACGAACAGGGGCAGGGTCAGAGCCGCCGCCAAAAGGGTAATACGCATCGTTAAAGCTCCAGTTAATCGTTATACGGAAATAAATAGCGTATTTTTCGAAAACGCGAGCGGTATTCACGATCAAGAGGTCGTGAACGCCGGATCAGAGCAGGATGGCGCAATAGATGTCTGTTGCTTGGTCACAGTTCACGCCCGAAGCTGCCGGTTACGTGCTGCGCCCTTAGCCGGTGGAGTTTTTCATCGCGGTCGGGGCGCCGGTGGCCATATCCGTTCCGGTGTATTCCAAACCGGCCTCTTTCCATGCGCCAAACCCGCCCTTCATATGGGCAACACGCTCAAAACCGCTTTCAAGGCATTGATTGGCCACTTTGCCGGACCTGACGCCCGAACCGCAGTGAAACACGATCTGTTTGGTGGATTGGCCGGGCATATGTTCGGGTTTGAACGCCTGCATTGGGGCCAACAGAGCACCGTCGATCCGTTCAAAGTTGAATTCTTGCGGGGTGCGCACGTCGATCAGGATGATTTCGCTGCGGTCAAACGCGGCTTTCACCTCTTCGGGCGTCCAGTGTTCAAGAACGCCGTGGTCTGTTGTTTCGGATTCCATCACTTGCTCCTTAAAATGTGTTCATTGGAATTTTCAGATAGTGCCTTCCGTCGTCTTCCGGATCAGGAAGACGGCCCGCCCGCAGGTTCATCTGCAAGACGTGCAGCATCCGGTCGGGCAGGGCGAGGGTCTTGTCGCGGGCCTCGCGCTGTTTGACAAATGCCTGCTTGGAGGTGCCGCCGCCAATGTGGGCGTTGTGTCTGCGCTGCTCCAGAACCGTCGATTCCCACGCGGGGCCAGGCCGGTTGTCGGTGCCGTAATCGTGGCCGATGAACAAACGCGTATGGTCCGGCAGTTGCAGGATGGTTTGCAGGCTGTCGTAAAGCGTCGCGGCGGACCCTCCGGGAAAGTCGGCGCGCGATGTGCCCACGTCGGGCTGCATGAATGTGTCATGCACAAAGGCCGCGTCGGTGCCGACCACATATGAAATCGACCCCAGCGTGTGGCCCGGCGACAGGATCACCCGCACGGGCAGGTCGCCGATCTCGAACTGGTCTGCGTTTTGGAACAGGTGGTCAAAATCTGCACGGGGGTCAAAGGCATCCGGCATGTTGTAATGACCGCGCCAGAGCTCGGCAATTTCGATGACTTTCTCGCCGATGGCGTTGGGCTTGTTCAAACGCTCTTTGAGCAGGGACGAGGCCATAAGGTGATCGGCATGTGGGTGGGTGTCCAGAATCCACTCGATCTCAAGCTCTTCGTGTTCTGCAAAGCGCAGAATGGCGTCAACGCTGTCGGGATCGGTGGACGCGCTTTGCGGGCGAAAGCCCAGTACGATGTCGATCAGCGCAGCTTTGCGGGTGGACGGGTCCGAGACAAGGTATTGGATGCTGCCGGTGGCATCGTCGTAAAACCCGGTAACATCTGGCGAACCTGCGCCGGAAGATGCGCTTGTACGTGCGAATTTCATGGGTCTTGCCCTCCTGATCAACCCAACAGACGGGTTTCATCAAAAGTTCCACTGTGCGGAGGGTATTGGCAGAGGCAGGCGCGAGAGACAGAGGTATCGAAGCCTGTGCCTGACCCCACCGGATGCCCAAGAGGGCCAGCGCGACAGACCTGTTTCGGGCCCGCCGCGCACTGTTGGTCTAGTCGCCGAACACGCGGGCAAAGATCGTGTCGACGTGTTTGGTGTGGTAATCCATGTCGAATTTCTCGTTGATCGCGTCCTTGCCCAATGCGGCAACAACATCGTCGTCAGCCAGCAGTTGCTCGCGGAAATCAACGCGGTCTTCCCAGACCTTCAGCGCATTGCGCTGCACCATCGCATAGGCGTCCTCGCGGCTGACGCCGGCCTGCGTCAGGGCCAACAGCACCCGCTGGCTCATCACCAGACCGGGGAATTTGTTCATGTTGTCCAGCATGTTCTGCGGGAAGACCAGCATCTTGTCGATCACGCCCGTCAGCCGCGCCAGTGCAAAGTCCAGCGTGATGGTGGTGTCGGGGCCGATGGTCCGTTCTACCGAGCTGTGCGAGATGTCGCGTTCGTGCCACAGGGCCACGTTTTCCATCGCCGGGATCACTGACATACGCACCAGCCGGGCAAGACCGGTCAGGTTTTCGGTCAGAACAGGGTTTTTCTTGTGCGGCATCGCGGACGAGCCCTTTTGACCCATCGAGAAGAACTCCGCACCTTCAAGCACTTCGGTGCGCTGCATGTGGCGGATTTCGATGGCGACGTTTTCGATCGACGAGGCGATGACGCCCAGAACGGCAAAGAACATCGCGTGACGGTCGCGGGGGATCACCTGCGTGCTGATCGGCTCGGGTGTCAGGCCCAACTTGGCGCAAACGTGGGCTTCGACCGCAGGATCGACGTTGGCAAAGGTGCCGACAGCACCGGAAATCGCACCTGTGGCAATCTCTGCACGCGCGGCCTTCAGGCGGTCGCGGTTGCGGTCCATCTCGGCGTAGAAACGGGCAAAGGTCAGGCCCATGGTTGTAGGCTCTGCGTGGATGCCGTGGCTGCGCCCGACGCGGACGGTGTTTTTATGTTCCATCGCGCGTTTTTTCAGCGCCGCCAGCAGCGCGTCCAGATCGGCCAGCAGAATGTCGGCGGCGCGCACAAGCTGCACGTTCAGGCAGGTGTCCAGAACATCGGACGATGTCATGCCCTGATGGACAAATCGGGCCTCGTCGCTGCCGACGTGTTCGGCCAGATGCGTCAGAAAGGCGATGACGTCATGTTTGGTCACGGCTTCGATCTCGTCGATGCGGGCCACGTCGAATTCGACGTCCTTGGCCTTCCACACGGCATCGGCGTTTTCGCGCGGGATAACACCCAGATCGGCCATCGCATCACAGGCGTGGGCTTCGATTTCGTACCAGATCTTGAATTTTGTAGCTGGCTCCCAGATCGCAACCATATCTGGACGGGAATAGCGGGGGATCATGGGCGCACCTTTTCATGGCTGTTCAGCAGTTGCTGCGGCTCATAAACTGCGGCGCGCGGCACCACAACCTTTGGAGTGACAATACCTGCTATGACCCTCTCACAGTGCGCCCGTTCCCTGAGTGATTTTGCTGGCCTGTGGCGGCTGGAGCGCGAGATTGTGCATGACGATGGCACATTGGCGCAGTTTTCGGGCACGGCACAGTGGATGCCCGAGGGCGACAGGCTGCGCTGCGTCGAGGCTGGCACAATGCGCATCGGCAGCAGTCCACCGATGTCAGGGCAGCGCGTGTATTTTTGGGACGCCGACCTTTGGGTTTACTTTGACGACGGGCGACCGTTTCACCGCGTACCACCCACGGGCGGTGACACGGGCCACTGGTGCGATCCCGACCAATATGACGGCAATTATGACTTTAGCCAGTGGCCCGCCTTCACTGTGACATGGTCGGTGCGCGGTCCGCGCAAGGCTTACCGGATGGTCAGCCGCTACAGCCTTGCGTGAGTCCTCCGGTTCAGGCGGAAATTCGCGCTTGCGGAAACCTTGGCGGCTTGGCACCATTGGCGGGACGATTTTAGCAACAAACGGAGCTGCTAGGTGGAAAATACAATCCAAAACAGAGTGCTGAGCGATCTTCTTAGTTCAGAGAATAAACTGACACAGGGCGCACGTCAGGTGATGATGGTGGCCGCAGGTATTCTGTTGCTTGCAGTTGCAGCAAAAATCAAAGTTCCTATGTGGCCGGTTCCGATCACAATGGGCACATTTGCAGTGCTGACCATAGGTGCGGCATATGGTGCGCGTCTGGGTCTGGTGACGATCCTTGGCTATATGTTGCTGGGCGCTTTGGGCATGGATGTGTTCGCAGGCTCTTCTGCCGAAGCAACTGGCCTGACCTATATGATGGGCGGCACGGGCGGCTATCTGGTGGGCTATGTTCTGGCAACTGTGATTCTGGGCTTGCTGGCACAACGCGGCTGGGACCGGTCAATTGGCTGGATGGCGCTGGCAATGCTGATCGGGAACGTGGCGATTTACCTGCCCGGTCTGGCGTGGCTGGGTCAGCTTTACGGTTGGGACCAACCGATCCTGCAATGGGGTCTGACACCGTTTCTGGTGGGTGATGCGATCAAACTTGCACTGGCCGCTGTGATGCTGCCCGCCGTATGGAAGCTGGTTGACCGCGCACGCGGCTGATCTGCACCCGTTATATTTCACGAGAGGCGCGGACCGCAGGGTGCGCGCCTTTTTTGTATCTTGTTGGTGTGGTTGCCTGTCTTGCCTTGGTCCGGCGCTGCGGTTAGCCATAAGCGATGACGATTTTACACCGCTCTATTCCCTATGATGTCACGCCCCGTGCCTTGCCCGGTATCCAGCCGGTCAAGGAGCCGTGGCTGCGTGTGGACGAAGCATATGCGGGACAGATGGCCCGCCGCATCACTCTGCTCGAGACCAAAGCCGCCGATGTGCTCTATCTTGAACCGCCGGCCTGCCCCGCGGCAGAAGAGTTGTTGGATATGGTACTGGGCCTGTTGCCGGATCTTGGTTTTGCCCACGATGGCGATACGGTCACATGCCCCGACGGGCGGCGTGTAACGGTGGACCGCAGCGACCCGATGGCAACGCTGGGCCGTCTGGTACAATGCGATTTTGTGCTGCTGGACAAACGCGGTGACGAACACGTGCTGACGGGGGCAGTGCTGTGCTTTCCGGCCAGTTGGCGGCTGGACGAAAAGGCGGGGCGGCCGATGGTGGCGATCCACACGCCGGTGGCATCCTATGACGACAATATCGCCAAGCGGGTTCAGCGGCTGTTTGACGGCATCCAGCCCGACCGCCCGCTGTGGCGCTTTAACGGGTTGTGGTACGTTGACCCCGAATTGCATCAACCGCGCAGTGCGACCGAACCGCGCCGCCAGCGCGACGGCGCGGAGTACTTCCGGTCGGAGCGGCAAACGCTGATCCGTCTGCCAAAGTCACGCACGGTGGTTTTTGCGATCCACACCTATTTGGTACGGGCGCAGGACGTGCCCAAGGGCAGTTAACCCATGTCGATAACCATCTGCGGCTGACCGTTCGAGGTTTTGCGCGGACTGGCGCCGCTGGCATCCACGGTGCAATTCAGCTGTTGCCGAAAGTTGCTGAACAGCGCCGACGTTACCACATCCACGGGGCGGTCAAAGCGCAGGGTCAGTTGCCAGTGCCCCTGCGCGAGCATCCGCGCTGCCTTGACCTGCCCGGTAAAGTAATGCCCAAGATAACGGCCAGTGACAGCCATACCCGGGGTAAAGCCTGCAGGCGCGTCATTGCCCAGCCGCGCCGACAACGTGTTCCAGTCACGCGCGCCCCATTGGTGGGCAAGCGTTTCCAGTGCGCGGGCGTGGGAGATCGGCGTGCCTTGGGCCGCCAGATCGGCGCGCAGCCGTTTGGCCTGTGCCTTCAGCACGTCGCGTGAGGGAAGGTGATTTTCCATGTCTTCAATCCTGTCAGGATCGCAAATGGGGGCCGGGTGCCTGCGTTGCCGGTGTCCGGTGCGATCACAAAGGGGATCAGACGTGACTGTTCAGCCAAGACTTCACCTCATGCAGGCGGCAGGGGTCTTGGACCCTTGCCACTGCATATGGGGCAAGTGCGGGTTTGGTTCAAGAACAGATGCGGCGGGACAAGTGCCCGCGCGCACCTGCGACATGGATACATCAGCCGTCGATGCGCGCACCCATGATCGCGATGGCCTGCTGATAGACGGTTGCCGCGTTCCACTGTTTGATCACGGCAAAGTTGGGCTGGCCTTCCTGATAACCTTTGCCGGGTTGCCAGCCTTTGGCGCGCAGGAAGTTCGCGGTCGAGGCCAGCGCGTCGGTCTGGTTGTAGAAATCAACCCGCCCGTCGCCATTGGCATCCACACCATATTTTAACGCATTGCCGGGCAGAAATTGTGTGTGCCCTAACTCGCCGTGTTTGGCACCTTTGGTGGAGGCGGTGATTGCACCACGATCCACCAGCATCAGCGCGCCGATGGCGTGCGGCTGGAAAAACGCCGAGCGGCGGCAGTCATAGGTCAGCGTGGTGATCGCAGACACCACCGAGCTGTTGCCCATAAATCCGCCAAAGGCGGTTTCCATGCCGTGAATGGCAATGATCACACCAGCTGGCACGCCATACTGACGTTCGAGTGCTTGATAGAATGACGGGCTTTGGGCTTTGCGTTTGCGTCCCTGAGCCACGATTGTATCGGCACCACGCAGCTGCATGAATTTTGGCAGGGTGTATTTGAACGACTTCTGGTTGCGGTCCGCCGAGATGGTCGCCGAGGCATAGCGCGCCTGTGCCAGCGCCTGCAAGCCGCGTTCACCGACACCGGCGCGTTTGGCTTCGGCAGCGAATTCGCCTTTCCACGCTTCGAACCCCGACGCAGTGTTGCCGCAACTGGTGGCGTGGGCGGCAGGGATTGCGCAGAGGGCAGTGGCAAAAGAGAAGGCAAGGGATTGGGTAATGCTACGAAATGACATGAAAAAATTCCCGGTATCAACAACAGACACCGCAGTATTGCCGAATTCGCATGTTTGCGTAAAGCGTTTGGTCGAAGTTGCGGTCAGGGCTGCGCGGTTCCTTGCACAGAACTTTGTTCGGGGTACGTGCCACCGGACAATGCAGACTGGTGCACCACCTCTGCCGACGGCAGAACACCTGTGACCTTCGCCGGAGCATGTGCTGCGAAGAACTGGTAATACAGCACCAGCAACAACGCAGGCAGAACCACGCCGCGCACCAGCAACGAAAACGCCAGCTGCGCGGCACGGGATTTACGCGGGCGCGCTTCGGCATCCACCTTGTCCTGAATGTCGATGATCATTTTGTCGGGCCTGTGCGCAATCCCTTTCAGCCGCGCCACGCGGTCGCCAAAACCCGCGGCATCGGTGGCAAGGGCAACGCGCTCTTGCGGTGGTGTGGGGCCGACGTGGATGCGTCCGGGCCGGTCGGCAGAGGTGGGTTTTTCGTGACGCACATACAGCACCGTACCGTCCGTCAGTTCCAGACTGTCGCCATGCTCTAGCCGGATGCGGCCTTCGTGGTGTTCATTCAGTATCGACACCAGTTGGCGGAAACCGGTGGCCTGATCGCGCGGCATCGGGTCCAGATACAGGGTTTTGCCCAGCAGATGTTCCGAACAGGCGGCAACCATGCCCAGACGCGACGCGCCGTCCAGATCGGGGGGCGCAGGCAGGGGCAAGGGCTGTATCACCAGCGCAAAGGGCAGATCCCGGTCTTTCCAGATTTCCATTTCAGAGGGGACAAAGACCATGTCCGACTGCAACCAATGCACCAGCGTCAGCGGCACCGTGTCGATCAGCGCGTCCAGCGCAGCCTTGAGCACCTGCAGGCGCAGCACCAAGGGCAGGGGGGCATTTGTCAGGTCATCCGGCGCGGGGCCGTGGCCCACGTCCAACGTGATATAGCGCGTATGCCCGTCGAACAGGCGGTCATAATCGGGGGTGCGCGCCTTGGCAAAGGGGCTGGCCAACGCGCCAGTGATGGTGGTGCGGGGCAGTTTGCGGCGGTGGGTGACAATCGACAGATGCACACGGGGGTGACTGAACAGCACATGCCCTTGGGGCTGGTCAGCGATTTCGGTCAGCGTCATGCCGGTGTCGCGGATGGCGGCATTCACACATACGCCCACTTCGGCAAAGTCGGGTCGCTGCGTCTGCACACCCAGCGCGTGGGCTGTTGCGGGCACATCGGTGTGCATGGGCAATGTATCCGCCATGGGATCTCCGCTGGGGCTGGGAATGCTTACCCGGCAATTTGCCACACAGAAGCGGCAATAATAGGGCAAAGCCATGCCGGTTTTTGGAATGTCCGGAAATGGATCGCGCAATACACGACAGTGTCGTGGGCATGATCAAGGGGATGAATTTGCCACCCGTCAATAAAGCACCAAGGAGTAGATTCTTGCTGATGTCGTCGCCACACCCCGTTCTGGTGGCCGTGAACATCTGACAAATCGCAGAACTGGCCTTGTGGGCGGGTCAGTTCGGAAGAGCGTTTCAGGAGACGATTTGAGAAAGCGTGCCGCAGCCTGTCCGCGTGTCCATTCACATCCGTTCCTTGTGCAAACGCGGGCCGGTGCCATGAAAAAGGCGCCCGCAAAGGGGCGCCTTTTCCGATGTGTCTGGACCGGATGCGGGACCAAGCCCGCAGCCCGATCAGCAGGAGTAGTACATCGCGAACTCGACCGGGTGGGGCGTGTGTTCGTAACGGTGTACTTCTTCCATTTTCAGATCGACATAGCCTGCGATCTGATCGCGGGTGAACACGTCACCTGCCAGCAGGAAGTCCATGTCTTTTTCCAGCTCTTCCAGAGCTTCGCGCAGCGAACCGCAAACCGTGGGGATACCGGCCAGCTCTTCTGCGGGCAGGTCATACAGGTTTTTGTCCATCGCTTCACCCGGATCAATCTTGTTCTGGATGCCGTCAAGGCCCGCCATCAGCAGCGCCGCAAAGCACAGATAGGGGTTCGCCGAAGGATCGGGGAAACGGGCTTCGACGCGCTTGGCTTTGGGGCTTTCTGTCCACGGAATACGGACACAACCCGAACGGTTGCGGGCCGAATAGGCGCGCAGAACGGGGGCTTCAAAGCCGGGGATCAGACGCTTGTAGCTGTTGGTGCCGGGGTTGGTGAAGGCGTTCAACGCTTTGGCGTGGGACAGGATGCCGCCGATGAAATACAGCGCTTCCTGGCTGAGGTCGGCGTATTTGTCGCCTGCGAACAGAGGCTTGCCGTCTTTCCAGATCGACATGTTCACGTGCATGCCGGTGCCGTTGTCGCCCGCGATGGGTTTGGGCATAAAGGTTGCCGATTTGCCATAGGCGTGGGCCACGTTGTGGATTACGTATTTGTATTTCTGCAGCTCGTCGGCCTGTTTTGTCAGGCTGTCAAAGATCAGACCCAGCTCGTGTTGGCACGACGCTACTTCGTGGTGGTGCTTGTCGACCTTCATGCCCAGACGTTTCATTGTCGACAGCATTTCCGAACGCAGGTCTTGGGCCTCGTCGATGGGGTTTACAGGGAAATAGCCGCCCTTGACGCCCGGACGGTGACCCATGTTGCCCATCTCGTATTCGGTGTCTGTGTTCCATGCCGCGTCGGATGCGTCCACTTGGTAAGACACTTTGTTCATCGAAACTTGGTAACGGACGTCGTCGAACAGGAAAAATTCGGCTTCGGGGCCCATATAGGCCACATCGCCAATGCCCGAGGATTTCAGGTAAGCTTCGGCTTTTTGTGCAGTGCCGCGCGGGTCGCGCTCATAGGCTTCGCCGGTGTCGGGTTCGACAACCGAGCAATGCACGCAGATCGTTTTTTCTGCATAGAAGGGATCGACATATGCGCTGTCCAGATCGATCATCAGCTTCATGTCCGATGCTTCGATCGATTTCCAGCCTTCGATGGACGACCCGTCGAACATAAAGCCTTCTTCGAGGAAATCCTCGTCAACCTGATCGGCAATCAGGGTCACGTGCTGCAGTTTGCCACGCGGGTCGGTAAAACGGACGTCGACGTATTCAGCGCCTTCATCCTTCATCATGTCGAGAACTTTGTTTCCCATGTGTGTCTGTCCTTCTTGTGCAGATTTGTACGTTTACAGTGCGTCCGAACCGGATTCACCGGTGCGGATGCGAATGGCTTGTTCGACGGAGGTGACGAAAATCTTGCCGTCTCCGATTTTCTCGGTCTTGGCCGCGTCGACAATGGCCGCGATGGCGCTGTCGACCTGATCGTCGTCCAGAACCACTTCGACCTTCACTTTTGGCAGGAAATCGACCACATATTCAGCACCACGGTAAAGCTCCGTGTGGCCTTTTTGACGCCCGAAGCCTTTGACTTCGATAACGCTCAGGCCTTGGACGCCCACGTCCTGAAGGGCCTCTTTGACTTCATCGAGCTTGAATGGCTTGATGATGGCTTCGATCTTCTTCATGCGGGCCTCCCTTTACATGCCGTTGTTGGGCGTCAGACCATTTTGCGTATGATGCGTCTATGAGGGGCGGGCGGAATGCAAGGGGATGCGGCGGTTTTGGAAATGAAGAGGGTATTTTTTGTGCGAAGTGATCAAAATTTGTGCAGTTTGAAAATAAGTCATGCAAGACAAGGCCAGTGTTGCCGGTCCCGACGCCTGTGACACGGTCACCGATGATTTCTTTTGGCCCGAAATATCCCTGCCGGAGGCTCCTGCCATGTCAACGCACCTGATCACCCGCGACTCCTTGCCCGACCTTGGCAAAGCAGCGGGCCACAAATTCGACTATGGCCACGCGCTGGTGCTGAGCGGTGGACCGGGGCGCACGGGGGCTGCGCGGATGGCGGCGCGCGCTGCGTTACGGGTGGGGGCGGGGCTTGTGACACTTGGCGTGCCACCTGCTGCACAGATGGAGGTGGCGGCTCAGGTCACCGCCATCATGATAAAGCGCATCGGTGATGCACAGGCCTTGGGCGATATGCTGCAAGACAACCGCCTGAACGCGCTTTGTGCCGGACCTGCGCTGGGGCTTGACGATCGCGCTGCCGATCTGGTGCGCGTGTTGCTGCACAGCGGGCGCAATTGCGTATTGGACGCGGACGCGCTGACGCTGATTGCACGCGATCGGGCGCTGATGCAGGCCTTGCACGGTGGCTGCGTTCTGACGCCGCATGGCGGCGAGTTTGCGCGTTTGTTTCCGGACATCGCCGAAACAGTGCAGGGCGACGCGCCGATTGCGGTCAAAGCTGATGCCACCCGCAAAGCGGCGGCACGGTCAGGGGCTGTGGTGCTATTAAAAGGCTCTGAAACCGTCGTTGCGCATCCGGGCGGCGTATGTACGGTTCACAGCGCCACTGGTGATCGTGCGGCTCCGTGGCTTGCCACCGCAGGGGCAGGGGACGTTCTGGCGGGGCTGATCACCGGGTTGTTGGCACGCGGACTGGCACCCGCCGAGGCGGCAAAGGCCGCGACGTGGCTGCATGTCTCTTGCGCGTTGCACTTTGGCCCCGGCCTGATTGCCGAGGATTTGCCGGATTGTCTTCCGGCGGTGTTTCGCGATCTGGCGCTCTAGGCTGCCAGTTCCTGCACGGCGACCATCGCAGGCACCGACAGTTCCAACCCGTCCGCATAGACCACATGCGGCGCGTCAAAGCCCAGCTGGATCAACGACAGGTTGCGCACGCCCAGATCGGTGATGAACTCGCCGTCGATCAGGCATCCTGCGGGCAAGACGGCCTGTGACGCACCGACCAGCGCCTTGGCGCGCCAGTCACGCACCAGCACTTGTTGGGCGGCGGGCAGGATCACGTTTGTCTCGGGCCGTGTCTGACCCAATGATCCCGCTGCGATGGCCACAGCGGCGGATTTGATCCGTGTGGTGCTAATCGCTTTCAAGGTCACCAGACCGGCGTTGCGGCTGATGATACGATCGCCGGGGGACAGGTATTCCACCGGTATTTCGCCATCGGCTGTCAGAAGAATTGTGCCGGCAACAAGGCCGACGTGAAGGATTTCTGCGCGCAGCTGCGGCACATGACCGCTTTCGACGCGCCCGACCGTTTTCGGTTTCATGGGCGTCTCTCTTTTTTGTACAACCTGCCTCAAGGTTGAAGACAATATACCCCAACATAAGGTTAATGTCGTCAGAATAATGACTGTAAAATTTTCCGGACCGGCCTGCGGCATTTTTGGTCTCGCCTATTTGTCGGGGCTTTGGTATCTGACGCGCCAGCGCCCGTGTGATGCAGGCGCGCTGACAGTGCGGGTGTGGCGGAATTGGTAGACGCACCAGATTTAGGTTCTGGCGCCTTTGGCGTGGGGGTTCGAGTCCCTTCACCCGCACCATTTCAATAACTTACGAGACGCAGTGAAAGTTGTCGGGTTGGCGGCGATGCCACAGAAACCTGTACTTTTTGCCCTTTTGACAGCGGCGCGTTATTGTTCGGCACAGAAGCGGTTGCGCCAGAGCGGCGTGGGCTTCGCCCTCCTGTGTTTCTCGCAGACCTGCCCGTTTTCAGTGCTGTGCAGGCAACACCGATCCGTGGATGAAATGTTTTCGCGTGGCTTAACCCCTTGTTCAGGCCTGCGGGTCTAACTGGCTTTGTGACTCGCCAGACAGGGCCAAAACCGGATGAAATTGTTGACTGTTTTCATGATCCTGTCGGGATGTTTCGTGCTGTTTGGTCACGCCCCCGCAGCACAGGCAGAAGCGACAGAGGCGGCGTTGGTGCATCGCATCGATATTGCCGGGCGGCAACGTATGCTGTCGCAACGCATGGGGATGGCGGCCTGTTTCGTCATGGGCAATGTCGAGGCAGCATCCTATGCCGATATCGCCAGACAGGCGTATGACGCGCTGGCGGTTGGCCAGCGCACGCTGCGTCAGGGCGACCCGAGGCAGGACATCGAGGCCGAGCGTGATCCGGCGGTTCTGGTGTTGCTGGACAGATCCGATGCCATTTTCGACACCTTCGGGCGGGCAGTTCTTCAGGTCAGCCACCAAGACCTGCAATCGGTTGTGATTGCGCAGGTGACCAATCTGGATTTTCTGATGCTTGAGCAACTGAACCTGACCGTCAGCGCGATAGAACACCAACGGGTGTCGGCCACGCAGGGCGCGCAATTGATCAAAACCATCGACATTGCAGGACGACAGCGGATGCTGTCCCAAAAGGTGTTGAAGGAGTATTGCTACGTCAGTCTGGGGGTGGACACCCGGCGACAACAACAACAGATGGCGACAACCATCAAGATGTTTGAAAGAAGTCTGGAACTGCTGGAGACTGGCAGCGACGAGCATGGTGTGCTGGCACCACCGAATGTACGCGCCAAGGGGAGGCTGGCGCGCGTGCGCAGCATATGGGAGCGGCTTGCCCCGATCCTGCAGAGTGCGGTGTCGGGCAAGGATGTCGATCCTGCCGATTTGCAGCGTGCAGCGGGGTTCAGCGAGGATTTGCTTAAGGCGTCGCAGCACGCAGTGGCCAGCTATCTGAAGCTTTGAACAGTCCGATCCGTGTCCGGCCAACGGTTCCTTGCAGATTCTTCAAGTCAATTTCGCCGTTTGGACGTTGGGTCGCGCGTTAAAAGACCAGTTGAGGGAAAGGGGTTTCCGAGTCACACTCTGTCTTTCAGGGGCGTCTTTTCAGAAGCGCCAAGTTGGCTGCACCGCGAGGGGGCGCCAAGCCATTCTTTGGGAGGAAGATATGACGAACAAACCACAAGGTATGAATCGCCGCGCCATGTTGCGCGGAGCCGCCGTTGCTGCCGTTGCCACACCCGCACTGGTCGGCAAGGCGATCGCCGCAGGCGAAGTTACGTGGCGCGTACAGGCGCACTGGCCCAAAGCGTCCAGTTCGTTCACCGACAGTCTTGGAGTGGTGGCCACATTGCTGGAAGAGCGCACCGAAGGTGCGTTCAAGCTGGAGTTGCTGGGTGCCGGCGAATTCGCCAAAGGCCCCGACATTTACAACATCGTGCGCAAGGGCGTGGTGCCGATGGGCACGATCAGCCCGTCCTATATCCTCGACAGCGCCGAAGCGGCGTCCTTTGCCTATGGTATTCCGGGCACGCTGCGTCAGTCGTGGGAAATGGAACACGCGATCAAGAACCTTGGCATCGAAGATCTGGTGAACGAGGATCTGGCATCCGAAGGTGTGCGCCTGATGTCGGAAAAAGTGCTGCCGACCGAAATGGTCGTGTCGAAAAAGATCGAATCCGCAGCCGATTTCCAAGGTCTGAAAATCCGCTCGTCGGGCAAGATGCTGGACTATCTGGCCGCCGCCGGTGCCGCTCCGCAATTTGTGCCCGGTTCGGAATTGTACCAATCCCTGTCGTCGGGCGTGGTGGATGGCGCGCATTGGGGTGCGGCCATTGGTGCGCAGTCGATGTCGCTGTGGGAGGTTTGCAAATATCACTACAAACCCGTGTTAGCTCAGACCACCGATGCGTTCATCTTGAACGAAGACGCATTGGCCGAACTGCCCGACGATCTGCGCACCGCGCTGGTTGACCTGATTTCGAACCGCTTTTTCTTGCGGTCCGCCGAATACCAGCACAAGGAAGCCATCGCGCTATCCGAAGGTGTGGCCAATGACGGTGTCGAAGTGATGCAACTGCCGCAAGACGTGCTGGAGATGCTGGCAGCCGCCTCGAAAACCATCCTCGAGGAAGAGGGTCAGAAGGGCGAGAAAGCAGCCAAGGCTGCCGATATCTATCGTACCTTGATGTCCGACCTCGGCTACGCCTGATCCGTAGTCTGCGGATGCCGTCATGCCCCTGCCGGGGCGTGTCGCGGCATCCGGTTTCATAACGCCTGCGCTGTCCTGACGGGGTGGCGCAGGCGCTTTGCCCTTATTGTGGAGACAGTAACATGTTTCAACTGGCCCGCGCCGTGACGCGCGTGAACAGGTTTATCGGGAAATGGGCCTCGCTGGCCGTTCTGGTGATCTTTGCCCTGCTGCTGGCCGATGTGGTCATGCGATATCTGGTCGGACGTCCGGCGATCTGGACGGCGGAACTGGCGACCCTGATCTTTGGTGTCTATGCGGTTATCGGCGGTGGCTTTCTGCTGATCGAACGGGGGCACGTGAACGTCGATATCATCTATGGTGCGCAAAGCCTGCGGCGCCGCGCGATGCTGGATATTCTGACCTGGCCGCTGTTTGCTCTCTTTGTCGGTGTGCTGCTGTGGCAGGGCTATGACATTGCTGCAGAAGCGGTCAACGATTGGGAACGCTCGCAGTCGATGTGGAGGCCACCGCTGTGGCCCACTAAAATCATGATCCCCGTGGCAGCTACGCTGTTGCTGCTTCAGGGGCTGATCCGCCTGTGGGCGGATGTGCGCGTGGTCATGGGCCTGCCGGTGCCCGACGATGTATTCGGCAAACCCGGAGCGCCTGAACATCAGCCCGAACATTCCAAGGAGATGCAGCAATGAGCGTCGAACTTTTGACCCTGCTGTTTTTCGGCAGCCTGCTGGTCTTTCTTTTGCTCGGCACCCCGCTGGCCTTTGTGCTGGGCGGTGTTTCGGTGGTCTTCCTGTACTTCGAGATGGGCGAGATCGGGTTTTACCTGCTGGCCTCCAAGATGTGGGAGACGATGCAAAACCCCACGTTGATGGCGATTCCGCTGTTTGTCTTTATGGCGATCCTGCTGGAAAAGTCGGGGGTTGCGAATGATCTTTACGATATGATGCACCAGTGGTGGGGCGGCCTGCGTGGCGGTCTGGCCATCGGCACGGTGCTGATCTGCGTGATCTTTGCGGCCATGTCGGGGATTTCCGGTGCGGCTGTTGTCACGATGGGCACCATCGCACTGCCCAAGATGCTGGAGCGCGGATACGACAAGAAGCTGGCGTTGGGGGCGATCAACGCGGGCGGGGGCTGGGGCATTCTGATCCCGCCGTCGATCCTGATGGTGCTTTATGCGCTGCTGACCGAAGTGTCGGTGGGCCGTCTGTTCGCTGCCGGTGTCGGTCCCGGTCTGACATTGTTCATTCTGGTGTCGCTGTATATCGGGACACGTTGCTGGTTGCAGCCTGATCTGGGTCCGGCGCTGCCGCTGGAAGAGCGGGCAAGCTGGGGGCAAAAGTTCCGGTCGCTGCGCGCTGTCATCCTGCCGATCCTGATCGTGACCATCGTTCTGGGCGCGATCTTTGGCGGCTTTGCCACCGCGACCGAAGCTGCGGCCATCGGTGTGTTCGGTGCGCTGTTTGCCACCGGTGTGAACCGCCAACTGTCGTGGAAGGTGATCCACGAGGCGTCGATTTCCACGCTGAAGCTGACGGCGCTGATCATCTGGATCCTGTTCGCGGCGCACGCCTTTTCGACCGCCTATACGGCGCTGGGGGCGCAAAGCCTGATCAGCGACCTGATGGAGTTCATCCCCGGCGGACGCTGGGGTGCGCTGGCCTTTATGCTGGTGGTGCTGTTCTTTTTCGGGATGGTGCTGGACCCTGTGGGGATCATGCTGATTACGCTGCCGGTGTTCCTGCCGGTGGTGCAGGCGGCAGGCTTTGATCCGATCTGGTTCGGCATCTTGTTCATTATCATGATGGAGGTGGGGTATATGACGCCGCCCTTCGGCTTTAACCTGTTCTACCTCAAGGGGGTGGCGCCGCCGGATGTGACGATGGGCGATATTTACACTTCGGTCATTCCTTATGTGATCGTGACGCTGATCGGTGTCCTGCTGATCATCCTGTTCCCGGGCATCGCGTTGTATCTGCCGAACCTGTTCTACAACTGACCGGACGGCTTGCACCGTCCACCACACCAAATGAATCCGCGCAGCCCGCCAAGCTGCGCGGATTTGCACCTTGAACCCCTTGCGCCCGGTCCGTAGGGCCAATAGAACGGCGCAAATTTTGCCAAGCGCTCCGCAATGGGGCGCGATTACGCTATGGAGCACACATGCAGGTCACCGAGACGCTGAACGAAGGTTTGAAACGCGGCTATGCCATTACGATCACCGCGGCTGAGATCGAAGCCAAAGTGAACGAAAAGCTGGCCGAGGCGCAGCCCGAAGTCGAAATGAAGGGCTTTCGCAAAGGCAAAGTTCCGATGGCGCTGCTGAAAAAGCAGTTTGGTCCGCGCATCATGGGCGAAGTCATGCAAGAAAGCGTTGACGGCGCGATGTCCAAGCATTTCGAAGACAGTGGCGACCGTCCCGCAATGCAGCCCGAGGTCAAAATGACCAACGAGGACTGGAAAGAGGGCGACGACGTCAATGTCGAGATGTCCTATGAAAAACTGCCCGAGATCCCCGAAGTGGACCTGAGCACGATCACGCTGGACAAGCTGGTTGTGAAATCCGACGACGCGGCGGTGGACGAAGCGCTGGGCAACCTTGCCGAAACCGCACAAGACTTTAAAGACCGCAAGAAAGGCTCGAAAGCCAAGGACGGCGATCAGGTTGTGATGGATTTCGTTGGCAAGGTTGACGGCGAAGCATTCGAAGGCGGTTCTGCCGAAGATTATCCGCTGGTACTGGGCTCGAACAGCTTTATCCCCGGTTTTGAGGATCAGCTGGTTGGCGTGAAAGAAGGCGAAGAAAAAGCCGTGACGGTTTCCTTCCCCGACGATTACCAGGCTGAAAATCTGGCTGGCAAAGAAGCCGTGTTCGATTGCACGATCAAGGCAGTCAAAGAACCCAAAGCTGGCGAAATCAACGACGAGATGGCCAAGAAGTTTGGCGCCGAAGACCTTGCCGCGCTGAAAACCCAAATCGCAGAGCGTCTGGAAGCAGAGTACGCCGGTGCCGCACGTGCGGTCATGAAGCGTGGCCTGCTGGACGCGCTGGACAAGGCCGTGAGCTTTGACCTGCCGCCGTCGCTGGTCGACGCCGAAGCAGGCCAGATCGCGCACCAGCTGTGGCACGAGGAAAACCCCGACGTCGAAGGTCATGATCACCCTGACGTAACGCCTACAGACGAGCACAAGACACTGGCCGAACGCCGCGTGCGTTTGGGCCTGCTGTTGGCCGAGCTGGGACAGAAGGCCGAGGTTGAAGTGACCGACGCCGAGATGAGCCAAGCGGTGATGAATCAGGCGCGTCAGTACCCCGGTCAGGAACGTCAGTTCTTTGAATTCGTGCAGCAGAACCCGCAGATGCAGCAACAGCTGCGCGCGCCCTTGTTCGAGGACAAGGTTGTGGATTTCGTGTTCGATCAGGCAACTGTCACCGAGAAAGAAATCTCGAAGGACGAGCTGCAAAAAGCCGTTGAGGCGCTGGAAGACGAATAAGTCTTTCGCAGCCTTCGGGTTTGAAATGAAAAAGGCCGTCCTTCGGGGCGGCCTTTTGCGTTAGGGGAACAGTTGATCGCGGGCCGCGTGCCGCCCGTGTGGTGGTCTTAGCCTTTACGCAGGCCGGTTTGCACCAGCATCCCGCGTTTCTTGGCCTCGTAATAATAGCCACGGGCATACCATTGGATCGCCGTATTCATGTCGCCATCTGACAAAAGCCATGCGCCGCGCAGATATTTCACGCCGTATTTCAGATTGGTTTCGGCATCCAGCAGATCAGACGCAGAGCCCTGATGCCCCATGCTGCGGGCAGTCGCGGGCAGGATCTGCAACAGGCCGTAATAGGGGCCATTGCGTGCGCCCGGACGGTGGGTGCTTTCGCGGATGGCAAGCCGGTGGACCAACGGACGCGGAACGTCGTAGTGGTCGGCGTACTGGTTGATCAGGCGACGCAACTGGGGCGTTTCGTTCGGGTACAGCGGCGGTTCCATGAATTCGGGGGCCTGCGGCTCGGACGGGGCTGCGCTGCAGGCGGACAGGGCAGGCGTACAGGCCAGCATCAACAGGGCGGTGCGGCGTGTGAGAAGAGACATTTTTAAACCGTAAGCAGTGAATATGCCGGCGATGTAGACTCGTCCGGGTGATTCCGGCCAGACACTATGGCCCAAGTGGGCGTTTACACGCCGATGCGGGCCGTTGTGGGCGCATCGGCGCTTGTGTGCCTCGGAGGATTTTCGGGTGCTACAGCTGGATGCGGAAGCGGGCAAAACCGTCAGCGCCGTCACCTGCGGGGGCGATGTTCACACCTTTGACGTCAGCCACATAGTCAGCAGCCTTGGGGCCGGTGTCGAACAGAACGCTGGCTCCTTCGACGGGTGCAAAGGTCCAGTTGGCGTCGGCACGCGGGCTGATGGTTCCCTGTTCGACAATATAGCGCACAATCACATCGCGGTTGGTGTCGGGGCCCTCGAATACGACGCTGTCGCCCATTGCTCCGGGGAAACTGCCGCCGCCACCAGCGCGGTAGTTGTTGGTGGCGATGATAAATTGTGCCTCTGGATCAATTGGTTCTGCGTTGTACTTCAGGTCGATGATCCGGTTGGCGTCGGGGTTGATCACCGCGCCCTTGCTGTCGAATTTTGACGGCTGTGACAGGTCGATCTGATAGGTGACGCCGTCCATCACATCAAAGTTATAGCTGGGAAAGTCCGGGTTCAGCAGAATCTGGTCAGCCTCGCCCGGAGTCACCTGATTGAACATGCCCGCAGAGCGCTCCAGCCAGTCCTTGACCTCGGCGCCTGTGACCAGCACCGCGCGGGCGGTGTTGGGATAAAGATAGAGGTCCGATACGTTCTTGATCGCCACGTCGCCTTTGGGCACGTCTGTGTAATATTCGGGGCCACCCCGGCCACCAGCCTTGAAGGGGGCGGCGGCAGAGAGGATCGGCAGGCTCTCGTATTCGGTGCCTTTCATCATCTGCGCGATGTACCATGTCTGGGCAATCGACACGATCTGCACCGAGGGGTCATCGGCCACCAATGCAAAATAGCTGTGCAGCGGCGCGTCGGTTTTGCCCACGGCGCGGCGGACATAGGCCAGAGTGGCGTCATGTTCGGCCTGAACCGAGGCCAGCACCTGCGGATCGCTTTCCACCAGCGCCGTCACGCTGCGGTCTTCGTTGCGCTTCGAAATCGGCCGCGCCTCGGAGGCGGAACCGGCGATGCGCCAGCCGTTGCCGTCACGTTCCAGCATCAGGTCGATCAGGCCCATGTGGCTGCCCCAATAGCCGCCCATCGTGGCCGGTTTGCCGTGAATGGTGCCTGCACCCGCGTCAACGGCGGCATAGTCCGTATAGGTTGCCGAGGGGAACACAAGGTGGCTGTGGCCGGTCATGATCGCGTCGATGCCGTCGATGGCCGCCAGCGGAACCGAGGCGTTTTCCATCCCGTCGGTATAGTCCGCCGACCCGATGCCCGAGTGGGACAGGGCGATGATGATGTCTGCGCCTTGTTCTTTCATTTGTGGTACATAAGCACGGGCAGTCTGTACAATATCACGGGTTTGCACGTTGCCTTCCAGATGGCGGCGGTCCCAGTTCATGATCTGCGGCGGCACAAATCCGATCAGCCCGATCTTGATCGGGTGGGTGTTGCCCGCGCCATCGGTGATCATCCGGTCGATCAGCACATAGGGCTGGATCAGTGTTGTGTCCTTGGTCGGCGCGCTGCCCATCTGCTTGACCACATTGGCGGACACCACGGGAAACTCTGCACCCGCAAGGGATTTCATCAGAAAATCAAGGCCATAGTTGAATTCGTGGTTGCCAAGCGTCGAGGCGTCAAAGCCTACGGTGTTCATGGCTGCGATGACCGGATGCAGATCGCCTTCTTTCATGCCACGCTCGTAGGCGATGTAGTCGCCCATCGGGTTGCCCTGAAGGAAATCACCGTTGTCCAACAGCAGTGAATTGGTCGCCTCGGCGCGGATGTCCGTGATGATCGACGCGGTGCGGGCAAGTCCCACCGTGTCGACCTGTTTGTCGGCGTAATAGTCGTAGGGAAAGACATGCACGTGCAGATCGGTGGTTTCCATCAGTCGCAGGTGGGCCTGATTGGCGGCGGCATTGGCCGAAAACGGGTGAACGGCCAGAAGGCTGGCGGAACTGGCGATAAAGGCACGGCGGGAGAGGGTAAGGGGCATCGTTCGATCCTTTGAGACATCTGCGACCGGCTATCGCCCCCGCATATGACAGGGCTATGACAGGGGCGTGCGGATGACTGGATGATGCCTGTGGAGGTGGCGATGCGTCAATGGGGACGTGAGCGGCATCAAAGCGCGCGGGCCTCGTGTCGGGATGATGCGCATGGCCGCAGGGCCGGGCTGATTTGCTTTGCCCAATAAAAAAGACCGCCCCGAGGGGCGGTCTTTGAAATGTTCACTGTGCGCGATGGCGCGATCAGTTGGAAGTTGTCTGGTCTTCGCCTTTGTCCTCGTCGGAGGATTGTTCGGACACAGCTTCGGCCAGATCGTCGTCGTCATTCGCAGCCGCGCCGAGGTCTTCGAACAGCTCGGAGATTTCGAAGTCGGCTGCGGCTTCTTCTTCCGCGGCCAGTTCCTGAATCGACTTGCCTGCTGCTTGCAGTTCGGCTTCTTCCACCGAGCGTGCAACGTTCAGTTCGATTGTCACTTCGACTTCGGGGTGCAGGGTGACTTGCACTTCGTGAAGGCCCAGCTGTTTGATCGGCTGAACGATGACAACCTGCTTGCGGTCCAGAGCGAAACCTTCGGCGGTGGCGGCTTCGGCTGCGTCACGGGTGGTGACCGAACCGTAAAGGTTGCCGCCGTCCGACGCCTGACGAATCACAACGAACTGTTGGCCGTTGAGTTTATCGCCAAGTGCTTCGGCTTCTTTTTTGGTCTCAAGGTTTTGCGCTTCAAGCACCACTTTGCGGGCTTCGAAGTCTGCGATGTTCTGCTCGGAAGCAGACAGCGCCTTGCCTTGGGGCAGAAGGTAGTTGCGTGCGAAGCCGGCTTTGACGTCGACGACGTCGCCCATCTGGCCCAGTTTGGCCACGCGTTCGAGAAGGATCAGTTGCATGTACTTGGCTCCTTATTTCACTGCGTAGGGCAGCAGGGCGAGGAAGCGGGCGCGTTTGATGGCACGGGCCAGTTCGCGTTGCTTCTTGGCCGAAACGGCGGTGATGCGCGACGGCACGATTTTGCCGCGCTCGGAAATATAGCGTTGCAGCAGACGTGTGTCTTTGTAGTCGATCGCGGGCGCGTTTTCACCCGAGAAAGGGCACACTTTGCGACGGCGGAAAAATGGTTTTGCAGCCATGGGTTAGCTCCTTTTTGCTCGGGGTTCAGCGGCGCTCGCGACGGGTGTCGCGTTCGTCACGTTTCTGCATCTGGACCGACGGACCTTCTTGGTGCGCGTCGACTTTGATGGTCAGCACGCGCATGACGTCGTCGTGCAGACGCATCAGGCGTTCCATCTCTTGCACGGCTGTGGCCGGTGCGTCGGTGCGCAGGAAGGCGTAGTGGCCTTTGCGGTTTTTGTTGATTTTGTACGCCATCGTTTTGACGCCCCAGTATTCGTTTTCAACCAGGGTGCCGCCGTTGTCGGCGAGGACGGTGCCAAAATGTTCGATCAGGCCTTCGGCTTGTGTGTTCGACAAGTCTTGGCGTGCGATCATGACATGCTCGTAAAGGGGCATGTTCGCTCCATTTATATCAAGGCGCATTTCATAGACGAAGCTTTCAAGTCCCTTTGCGGCTTCGGCACGAGAGTCTGCGCGGTTCAGATGAGGTGCAAAAGGAAGTGCCCATATACACGGTTTGGGCGGGGGCGCAAGCTTGCGGTGTGCAAGTATGCGGGGCGCAGGCTGTGCAGGGCAGAGCGTGAACAGCTGTGCGAATTGCGCGTGATTGTTTCCAGTTTCCATTACAATGCCCCGCACCGGTCCTTGGTGTGCCGTATTCTTGCCCTTTTCGCTGGCCAAAAAAGATGCAGCACAGATCATTTCGGTTTGCCCGCGAACGAAGGATACGCTCATGACCGCTACAACCGATTTTATGACCGACACCGCCATGACCACATCCACCCTGAGCACACCAGTGCGATCGTTGGACGGGGGCCGCACAGTGGTGCGGATGGCCCGCCGGATAACGGGGGCGGCGTTGATCCTTGCGGCGGCGGGATTGTGGATTGCACCGGGCAGCAATTGGACGGCGGACGCGGTGTTGATCAAGTTGGTGCTGTCGCTGGTTGCGGGGCTGGTCGGTTTGGCACTGGTGCAAAGCTGGTCCGCGCCCGACACCCCCGAAGCCGAGATTGACGTGGTGCGCCGCCGTGTGCGTCTGGTGCGCCGGACGCGCCGCGGGGACAAGGTTTTGCAAGATTGCAGCTTTGCCGAACTGGGACGCGTCGAAAATCACAAGAACATCGTCACGTTGTGGGACACGCGTGGTGCCTTGCTGGCCGAAGTGGCCCCCACAGATCGCGGGACGCTGCGGTTTCTTGTGTCTGGATTGCGCGACGCAGGCAAGCTGTGACCATTTTAGGGCGATCGTGCCGGATCGCACTGCGCAAGTCTGCACAGTCCCCCTGTTCAGAGGCGCGCAGAAGATGTTGATCAATGCCGACTTGAATAAACGCTAAATCGCACGACATTTAGGGCACAGTTTCATCAACACGGAGTGACCCCTAATATGAAATCCCTTCTGCTTGCCACGGCCCTGTCAACGGCTGCCACCATGTCCTTTGCTGCCGATACATACACATTTGATCCCGGACACAGCCAAATTGTGTTCCATTATGAACACCTTGGATTTTCGACAACATACGGCATGTTCTCGGGCTTTGATGGTGAAATCAGCTTTGATCAGGAAGACCCTGCAAAGTCGTCCGTTTCGGTGTCTTTTCCTGCCACCAGCATGATCACCGGCTGGGAGCCGCGCCTGAACCACTTTATGACAGATGATTTCTTTGGTGCGTCCGAAGATGACATGGTGACGTTCACATCGACTAGCATCGAAGTGACCGGCGACGACACCGCTCTGATCACCGGTGATCTGACCATGAACGACATCACCAAGCCTGTCGTTCTGGACGCCAAGCTGACGCAGATGGGGGATCACCCGCAGGCGGGCAAACCCTGGGCCGGTTTCAGCGCGACCACTTCGGTGATGCGGACAGATTTCGACATGGGCATGTTTGCGCCCTATGTCGGCGATCAGGTCGATATCATTATCTCGATCGAGGCGATGAAGGCTGACTAAGCCGTTCTATGTTTCTGCGAGAATGGCCGCCGGAGTGATCCGGCGGCCATTTCTGTTGCGGGTCGGTATTTGGCGTCGCGTATGGGGAAAGGTGCCTCCGGCGGGGATATTTTGAGCCAAAAGAAAGATGTCTGCGCGCTTTAGTTTCGGGTGGCGGTCAGCTCGACCTGTATGTCGACGGGGAATTTCAGGCTGCCCTCATCGTTCATGTTGGCACCGATGTTATAATCGCGTCGGTCGATTGTGGTGCTGCCCTTCATCGTGGCGGTGTCGCCGTCAATGGTCAGATCAAAGGGCAGGTCCAGTGCGACCGACTGATCCTTGATCGTCAGGGTGCCACGGGCTGTGGTGCTGTCGATGGTCGTGATGATTTCGGCCGAATAGGTCGCTGTCGGGTATTGCTCGACGTTGAAAAAGTCGGGGCCCATGGCTTGATCGGTGACCGAGCCCAGCGTGAGCGAGCCGATGGCGATTGTGACTTCGACCGCGCCGGAAATGCCGTTTTGGACGGTGTCGTCAAATGTGATGTCGGCGGTCCAGTCGGCAAAGCTGCCAGTCACATCGGACCCGAACTGGTTGACCACGATGGACAGGGTGCCGTCTTGTACCTGCCAGTCGGATTGCACCTCGGTGAGAGACGCAGGGCCGGGGCGGGCGTTTTCTGCCCCTGCGACGCCCAGCCCTGCGCCAAAGGCAATGGCCAAGGCCCAGATGACAGCGGCGGTGATTGCGGGGCGGCGGGGGCTGTGTTGGCCGCCTGGTGTTGTAGCGGTGGTGGTGCCGAACCACATCCGGCGCAGGGTGCTGTCGCGGTCGATGAAATGGTGTTTGAGCGCGCCCAGAATGTGCAGCGCAAGGGATGCTTCTAAAACATGGGTGGCGATTTCATGCATCGCGCCGAATGCGCCTGCGACGGTTTCGGATTTGGGCACCAGTGGCAGGTTCTGGCCGATGGGCAGCCAGTGCGGGGCAAAACCTGCGGAGGAGGCGTGGTGAATCCAGCCCGACAGCGGCACGATCACCAGACTGGCGTAGAGTAGCCAGTGGACGGTTTCGGCGGCGAAGGTTTCAAGCTTGCGTTCCGGATGCAGGTTTGCGGGTTTGGTTTGGGTTATGGCCCACAGGATGCGTGCAAGGGCCACGAAGAACACCGTGATCCCCAGCGTTTTGTGCAGCGAGAACAGCCGCGCCTTGGTCGCCAGTTGTTCTGCGGTGTCATAGGCCATTGCGTTGGCAATCAGCCCCAGTGGGATCAGGGTGATGATCAGCAGGGCGATCAGCCAGTGAAAGGTTTTGGTCACGGTGCCATAGCGGTCGTCGGCGTTGGTCAGTGGCATATCTGTCTCCGAAGTGGACGGATGAAGGGTTTGCCCTGAGGCGGGCTTGATCGTTAATGTGACCTATTGGCATGTTTTTGTAACTGCAAATAGTTGCACAGGCATCGTGCGGGAATTGGTGTGATTGGGTTCGTGCGGCTTGTGTGCGGCGCGCGAGGTCTCTAAACCGCGCAGAACGGCAAACGAGGGAGGGCAGCAGCCCATGAGCATAGCATTTGTATTTCCCGGACAGGGCGCACAGACCATTGGCATGGGCCGCGATCTGGCCGAGGCCTATCCGGCAGCGCGGGCGGTTTTTGACGAGGTTGACGACGCTTTGGGCGAAAAGCTGAGCGACCTGATCTGGGAGGGCGATGTTGAAACGCTGACCCTGACGCAGAATGCGCAGCCTGCGCTGATGGCCACGTCGCTGGCGGCGATGCGCGCGCTTGAGGTCGAGGGATACGGTATTGGCACGGCCTCATTCGTGGCAGGTCATTCGCTGGGCGAATATTCCGCTTTGGCGGCTGCCGGCGCCATTTCGGTGGCGGATACGGCGCGGTTGCTGCGGATTCGCGGTGCGGCGATGCAAGAGGCGGTGCCGGTTGGCATGGGCGCAATGGCTGCTTTGCTGGGGCTGGATTTCGACACGGCAACCGAAGTGGCCGAAGAAGCGGCCGAGGGCGAGGTTTGTCAGGCGGCAAATGACAACGATCCGGCGCAGGTTGTGGTGTCGGGTCACAAGGCCGCTGTCGAGCGGGCCATCGGGATCGCCAAGGCGAAGGGTGCCAAACGTGCGCTTTTGCTGCCGGTAAGTGCGCCTTTTCATTGTGCTTTGATGGAACCTGCGGCGCAAAAGATGGCCGAGGCATTGGACGCTGTCGAAATCAATGCGCCGGCGGTGCCGTTGGTTGCGAACGTGCGCGCCGAGGCCGTGGACAGCGCCAAGATTATCCGCGATCTGCTGGTGGAGCAGGTCACAGGATCTGTCCGCTGGCGGGAAAGTGTCATGTGGATGGCCGCACAGGGTGTGACCGAGATGTGGGAAATTGGCGCAGGCAAGGCGCTGAGCGGGATGATCCGCCGGATCGACCGTGATGTCGCCACGCGCAACATTGGCGTGGCCGCTGATATTGCCGCACTCAAAGCGTAACTTGGTGAAGAGGAACAGTTTATGGATTTGACGGATAAAACGGCGCTGGTCACCGGCGCATCGGGTGGCATCGGTGCCGAGATTGCACGGGTGCTGCATCGGGCAGGGGCCACTGTGGCGCTGTCTGGTACGCGGGTAGAGCCGTTGGAGGCACTGGCGGCTGAATTGGGCGACCGTGTGCATGTGTTGCCGTGCAACCTGAGCGACGCGGAGGCGGTTGACGCGCTGCCCAAGCAGGCCATCGAGGCGATGGGACGCGTTGATATTCTGGTCAACAACGCAGGTATTACCCGCGACAATCTGTTTATGCGGATGTCGGACGACGATTGGAACAGCGTTCTGGACGTGAACCTGACTGCCACGATGAAACTGTGCCGTGGCGTTCTGCGCGGCATGATGAAGGCCCGTTGGGGCCGGATCATCAACATCAGTTCGATTGTGGGGGCAATTGGCAACCCCGGTCAGGCGAACTATGCGGCCAGCAAGGCAGGCATGATCGCCATGTCGAAAAGTCTGGCCTATGAGGTGGCCAGCCGTGGGATTACAGTGAATGCTGTAGCGCCGGGATTTATTACCACCCCAATGACAGAAAAGTTGACAGATGACCAAAAAGCAGGGCTTTTGTCGCAAATTCCTGCCGGACGTATGGGCGAGCCTTCGGAAATTGCGGCGGCCGTGGCCTATCTTGCCAGTGCTGAAGCAGGCTATGTCACAGGAACGACCTTGCACGTGAACGGCGGTATGGCCATGTTGTAGGAGCCGCGCCAGAAGCCTTGCCATCTTTTCGGGATATGCTATAGGCGGCGCAGATTTGAACCGGGGGCGCGGTGACGTGTCTTTGGAATAGCCGCCCCTTGGGGGGCACGACCATGCCGCTCCAATAGGAACGGCACCACTGAAGGGTAAGATATTTACCCGCTTGGAATGAGGACTTGGAAATGAGCGACGTCGCAGACCGCGTTAAAAAGATCGTTGTAGAGCACCTGGGTGTTGAAGAAGACAAAGTTGTCGAGAACGCGTCGTTCATCGATGATCTGGGCGCTGACAGCCTCGACACTGTCGAGCTGGTGATGGCGTTCGAAGAAGAATTCGGCATCGAGATCCCCGACGACGCGGCGGAAACGATCCAGACGTTCGGTGATGCGGTTAAATTCATCTCTGAAGCGACCTAAGTCCAAACGCTTTCGGGCGATCGAAACGGCGTCTTTCCATGCGGAAAGGCGCCGTTTTTTTGATTTTGGGGCAAAACTGTATTGCATGCGTCCGTGTGCGGGGACACTGTTGGCGCAGAGCCTTGGAGAACAAGAGGCCAAAGCAGGAACCTAAAGCAATGCCCCCAACATTCTAATGTCGCGCGTCATCCCCACCATCAACACCAAAGGATTGACGTTACGTGCGCTGAGGCCCGATGATTTTGACCGCTATGCGGCGATCTGGGCGATGGCGGACGTGGTGCAATATACCGGCGGCGTGCCGTGGAGCCGCAGTCGGGCGTGGGATTCGTTTTTGCGCAATGCGGGGCATTGGCAGATGACGGGCTTTGGCCAATGGGCGATCGAGGCGCAGGGCACCAAGTCGCTGGTGGGGCAGACCGGTTTTTTCTATGGCGTGCGTGGGCTTGGTACAGATTTTGATGCCTATCCCGAAGCCGCTTGGGTGTTGTCACCGGATTTTCAGGGGCGCGGTTTGGGACGGCAGGCGGCACAGGCAGCGCATGACTGGTTTGACCGCGTGGTCACCGGACCGCTGGTGTGCCGGATCAACCCCGATAACGCCGTGTCGCTGCGTCTGGCTGAGGCGTTGGGGTACAAACCGCTGCGCCGGACTGAGGAAGATGGCATGCCCGTAGATTTGATGATACGCAGATCGCCGCCATAATGGGCAGTGCATGACGGCGAAAATCGGCCAACATCGCGGCTGGATGCTGTGCAGCTAGGTCGCTGGTGACGTCGCGCGGGACTTGAACACGCGGGCTTTGACGGGCTATGAGCGTCAAAACGAGACAAAGGGGCATATCAATGCGCAGAGTTGTTGTGACAGGCTTGGGGCTGGTGACGCCATTGGCCGATGGGGTCGAGGCCACGTGGAGCCGTATTTTGGACGGTCAGTCGGGCGCGGGTCCGATCACCGGATTTGACACCGAAGGATTGGTCACGACCTATGCGTGCGAAGTGCCTTTGGGTGATGGCAGCAATGATACGTTCAACGCCGATACCTATATGGAACCCAAAGAGCAGCGTAAGGTCGATACCTTTATTCTGTTTGGCATGGCTGCTGCCCAGCAAGCTGTAGAGGATTCCGGCTGGACCCCGCAGAGCGACGAAGATTTCGAGCGCACCGGCGTTTTGATCGGGTCGGGTATCGGCGGGTTGAACAGCATCGCCAACACCGCCGTGATGATGGAAGAAAAGGGCCCGCGCCGCGTCAGCCCGTTCTTTGTGCCCGGTGCGTTGATCAACCTGATCAGCGGTCAGGTCAGCATCCGCTATGGCTATAAAGGGCCGAACCATTCGGTGGTGACGGCCTGTTCGACGGGCGCACATGCGATTGGTGATGCCAGCCGTCTGATCCAGCACGGCGATGCGGATGTGATGGTCGCAGGTGGGGCCGAGGCGGCAATCTGCAAGATCGGTATTGCGGGCTTTAACGCGTGCAAGGCGCTGTCGACCAAATATGCGGATGATCCAAAAAAGGCGAGCCGCCCCTATGACGTGGATCGCGACGGTTTCGTGATGGGCGAGGGTGCGGGTATTGTGGTGTTGGAAGAGTACGAGCACGCCAAGGCGCGCGGTGCGAAGATTTACGCTGAAGTGAAGGGCTATGGCCTGTCGGGCGACGCCTATCACATTACTGCACCGTCGGAGTCGGGTGAAGGTGGCGAGCGTGCGATGCGCGCGGCGTTGCGCAATGCGGGCTTGCAGCCCTCGGATATTGATTACATCAACGCCCACGGCACCAGCACGATGGCAGACACCATTGAATTGGGTGCGGTTGAGCGGATGCTGGGCGATCATGCGGGCAAGGTCACCATGTCGTCGACCAAATCGGCGACCGGCCACCTGTTGGGGGCCGCTGGCGCGATCGAGGCGATCTTTGGTATTCTGGCGATCCGCGATCAGGTTTGCCCGCCGACGATCAATCTGGAAAATCCGGCGGTTGAGACGGCTGTGGATCTGGCGCCCAATGCCAAGCGTGCGCGTGAGGTGAATGTGGTTTTGTCGAACTCCTTTGGCTTTGGCGGGACCAATGCGTCGGTGATCTTTGCAAAGGTTGACAGTTGATGTGGCGTCATATCGCCTCGAATGCGCTGACGTTTATTTTGCTGGCATTGTTCCTGCTGGGCGGTGTGATCCTGTGGGGCAAGGGGCAGTACGAGGCGCAAGGGCCGCTGACTGAAGCAGTATGTGTGGAAGTGCCGCGCGGGTCGAATTTCGATCGGGTTAGTAAGAACCTTGTAGATCAGGGCGCTGTGTCTAGCGGTCCTATTCTTCGCATCGGCGCTGACTATGCTGCGAAAACAGATGATCTGAAATTTGGCAGCTATCTGGTCGAACCAGGGGCTTCAATGGAAGAGATTGTCGATGCGCTTACCCGTGGCGGGGCCAGTACTTGCGGCACCGAAGTGGTGTACCGCGTCGGTGTGAACCGCGTGTCGGTTCAGGTGCGCGAGTTGGACCCTGCGACCAGCAAGTTCGTCGAGCGGGCCGAGTTCGATCAGGGCAGTGAAGAAGCGCCCGAGATTTACTCCGAAGTGAAAGCCAAGCCCGACACACGGTTCCGCGTGGCTGTGGCCGAGGGTGTGACAAGCTGGCAAGTGACCGAAGCGCTGCGCGCTATGGATGTTCTGGATGGCGAAGTGCCGCAGGTGCCGGCCGAGGGTGCCTTGGCCCCCGACAGCTATGAGGTGCGTCCGGGTGACGACCGCGCTGCCATTCTGGCGCGTATGGAAGCCGCCCAAGAGGTGCTGGTTGCGGCAGCTTGGGAAGGGCGCGACGAAGATTTGCCTGTCAGTACGCCCGAGGAGTTGCTTATTCTGGCGTCGATCATCGAGAAGGAAACCGGTGTGGCCGAAGAGCGCCGTCAGGTGGCCAGCGTGTTCGTCAACCGTCTGAACCAAGGGATGCGTTTGCAGACCGACCCCACAGTGATCTATGGCATCACCAAGGGCGAAGGCGTGTTGGGCCGTGGTCTGCGCCAGTCGGAACTGCGCGGGGCGACGCCGTGGAACACCTATGTGATCGAAGGGTTGCCACCGACGCCCATCGCCAACCCCGGACGGGCAAGTCTGGAAGCGGCGGCGCGGCCCGACAGCACCGATTTTGTGTTCTTCGTGGCCGATGGCACGGGCGGACATGCCTTTGCCACCACGTTGGAAGAACACAACCGAAACGTGGCGAAATGGCGTGAAATCGAGGCGCAGCAGCCCGTGCAAGACAACTGACCGGACCGCCCAATCGTTAAGTTTTCGTAATGATAACGGACGGTTGGGCGGCGGTGCGCGGTCAGTCAGGCTTGACTTTGCGAACGGTCTGATGTAGACATTGTGACATGCTGGAAGACATGGGCAAGCGGCCGCAAGGGTAACCTTGTTGGCCGTTTTTTCGTGTTTCACTCGTGCGGGGGGCCAAAAACCCAAGAGAGGTGAACGACCAGTTATGATCATCATAACCCCAGACGCGGACGCCGAGCAAATACAACAGGCACTGGACACGGTTTACCGTGAGCTTGGCGAACTGAGAGAGCAGCTCGTTTTCTTGAAAGAGGAGGCGCGGAACGGGGGGGATGCGGACACCAAAGATGTAAAGGCGACGGTTGCTTCGCTGCGATCGTCGCTGGAAACCTGTATGAAACTGGAGACACAAGTTGCAGAATGTCGACGTAAACAATCACATATTGCCCAAGGCGGCTATGCACTCGATCTTGATGCCGCACGGGCTGAGGTCGGGTGCCGACTTAATCGCTTGCGCGACTGTTCGGGAACAAGAGAAGTTTCTTGAGGATATCGGGGAGGGAGGGCTTTGTGCCCTCCCTTTTTTGTTCGAATTCTGGGCGATGCCGCACCAGTTGCCGCCCGAAGGCGACTGGCGGGCGTGGGTCGTTCTGGGTGGGCGCGGTGCGGGCAAGACCCGTGCAGGGGCCGAGTGGGTGCGCAGCAAGGTGGAAGGTGCGCGGCCCTTTGACAATGGTGCGTGCAGCCGCGTGGCATTGGTGGGCGAGACGCAGGATCAGGTGCGCGAGGTGATGATCTTTGGGGACAGCGGGATCATGGCCTGTTCGCCGCCCGACCGTCGGCCCAAGTGGATTGCCACGCGCAACCGGCTGGAGTGGCCCAATGGTGCGGTGGCCAGGGGCCAGCGGCTTTTGATGGAACTGGAGCTTTGGGAGGTGTCGCTGGTGACGTTCCCGATGCTCCCCAATGCGGGTGTGGCGGGCAAGGCGGGCGATCTGGTGCCTGAGGAGACTGCAGCATTGCGCGGAATCGCGGCGGCCATTGATGGCGCGCGTACGAGGCTGATGCGCACGTAAGTCGCGTCTGAACTGCAATCAATCAAGGACATGCGGATGTTGCATGAAGATGCCACGTCTGAGCCGCAAGCTGAGTCTGGAAACACCTGTGCGAATCGCGGACGGGGCGGGTGGCTATGCGCAGAATTGGGAAGTTCTGGGCGTGCTGTGGGCGCAGGTGTTGCCGCGCACGGGCCGCGAGACTGCGTCCGGGCCTGCGGCGGTGTCGCATGTTTCCTTTCGGATCATCGTGCGTGGTGCGCCCGAAGGGTATCCGGAACGGCCCACCGCCAAGCAGCGGTTTCGAGACGGCAACCGGGTGTTTCGCATCACGGCTGTGGCAGAGCATGACGCCGAAGGCCGCTATCTGACCTGTTTCGCGAACGAAGAGGTGGCGACATGAGCTATGGCGTATCCGCAGCGCTGCAAAGCGCGATTTATAATGCTTTGACGGCGGCCGTTGCTGTGACTGATCTGGTGGGCGCAGACATTTATGACGCGATGCCCACAGGTACAGTTCCACCGCTTTACGTCAGTATCGGTGCCGAAACCGTGCGTGCGGCCAATGACAAGACCGGTAGCGGGGCCGTGCATGATGTGCGGATCGCGGTTGTCACGGATGTGCAGGGTTTTGCCGCAGCCAAGGCTGTGGCGGCTGCGATCAGTGACACCTTGCACGATGCCGACCTGACGTTGGCGCGGGGGCGGCTGATTTACCTGAATTTCGACCGTGCGGTGGCCGACCGCAGTGATGCGGGAGCGGGGCGGACGATTGTCCTGCGGTTCAAGGCGCGTGTCGAAGACGATTAACCTTTTGCCCTGATTGGAGAATTTCATGGCTGCTCAGAACGGAAAAGACCTGTTGGTCAAGGTGGATATGACGTCGGATGGTCAGTTCGAGACCATTGCGGGCCTGCGCGCCACGCGCGTCAGTTTTAATGCCGAGACGGTGGATGTCACCAGCTTGGAAAGCCAAGGCGGCTGGCGCGAGTTGCTGGCGGGTGCCGGAGTGCGGTCGTGCAGCATCAGCGGTGCGGGCGTGTTCAAGGACGAAGGCACGGACGAGCGCGCGAGGCAGTTGTTTTTTGATGGCGAGGTGCCGGATTTCCAGATCATCATTCCCGATTTCGGGGTGATCGAAGGGCGGTTCCTGGTGACGGCTATCGAATACGCGGGCAGCCACAATGGCGAGGCGACTTACGAGATGTCGCTGGCGTCGGCGGGTCTGCTGACCTTTGTGGCACTGTGATCCGAGATGGCCAATCCGTGGAGGGGAGATGTGGCGCTGATCGTCAATGGTCAGCGGCATGTGATGCGCCTGACCCTTGGCGCGCTTGCGTCGCTTGAGGCGACGCTGGAGACCGGATCGCTGGTGGGTCTGGTCGAGCGGTTCGAGAGCGGGGCGTTTTCGACGCGCGATGTTCTGGTGCTGCTGGGGGCAGGGCTGGAAGGCGGTGGGTGTGACCTGTCGCCTGCCACTTTGGCGCAGGCCGAGATCGAAGGCGGGCCGATGGCTGCGGCGCGGGCTGCGGCGGAGTTGTTGGCGCGGGCCTTTGTGGTGCCCGAGGCATGAGCCAGACAATGGGTTGGCAGGCGTTGATGCGGGCGGGATTGCACGGGCTGGGGTTGGCTCCGGATGTGTTCTGGAGTCTGACGCCAGCCGAGTTGCGGGTGATGCTGGGCGACGCGGGTGCAGATGCGCCGTTGTTGAATGACGGGCTGGCGGCGCTGATGGCGGCCTATCCGGACAATGCAGGTGAGGGAACGATATGAGTGATTATGAAAGCAGGATCGAGGAACTGGATGCCAGTGCCGATGCGATGGCGGACAGTTTGGGGCAGGCGTCGGTCATGGTGTCGGCGTTTGATGGCGAATTGCGCCGGATGCGCACGTCGCTGGCTGCCACGGGGCAGGATGTGCAGGTGTTGGAACGCGGGTTGAGCCGTGGTTTGCGCCGCGCATTTGACGGGTTGGTTTTTGACGGGATGAAGCTGTCGGATGCGCTGCAAACGGTGGCACAGTCGATGATCAATGCCACATATAACGCAGCGCTCAAGCCGGTCACCGGCCATTTTGGCGGGCTGCTGGCGCAGGGGGTGAACGGGCTGATGCAAGGCATTTTGCCCTTCGCCGACGGGGCGTCGTTCAGTCAGGGGCGGGTGATGCCCTTTGCCAGTGGCGGGATCGTCAGTAGTGCGACACCGTTCGGGATGCGCGGTGGCGTGGGGCTGATGGGCGAAGCCGGTCCCGAGGCGATCATGCCGCTGGCGCGCGGTGCCGATGGCAAGCTGGGGGTGCGCAGTGGCGGGGTCGCGGCGCCGACCATCGTGATGAATATCACCACGCCGGATGTGCAGGGGTTCCAGCGCAGCCAGAACCAGATCGCGGCCAAGATGGGCCGTGCGCTGGGCCGTGGCAGCCGCAACCGTTGAGGAGGGGTAAGACATGAATTTTCACGAAATACGGTTTCCCGCATCGCTGAGCTTTGGATCGGTTGGCGGCCCCGAGCGGCGCACCGAGATTGTGACGCTGGCCAATGGCTTTGAGGAGCGCAACACGCCCTGGGCCCATTCGCGCAGGCGCTATGATGCGGGGCTGGGGATGCGGTCTCTGGACGACATCGAGGCGCTGATCGCGTTTTTCGAAACGCGGCGCGGGCAGATGTTCGGTTTTCGCTGGAAGGATTGGGCGGATTTCAAATCCTCCAAGGCCAGCGGGCAGATCGCTTTTGACGATCAGGTAATAGCAGTGGGAGACGGGGTGACGCGGTTCTTTCCTTTGATCAAGACATATCGATCGGGCACGCACAGCTATGACCGGCCAATTGCCAAGCCGGTGCAAGGCACGGTGCGGGTGGGGGTCGAGCAGGACGAGCTGCAAGAGGGTGTCGATTACGAGGTCGACGTGACCACCGGTATCCTCGCTTTTGCCCATGCGCCTGATCCGCAGATGCAGATCGTGGCGGGGTTTGAATTTGACGTGCCGGTGCGTTTTGCCACCGATCAGATTCAAACCAGCGTCGCCAGTTTTCAAGCGGGTCAGGTGCCTGATGTGCCGGTGATCGAGGTGCGGGTCTGATGGGGGGGCAAAGTGCGGCGTTTCTGGCGCATGTGGGCACGGGCACGACGACGTTGTGTCGTGCGTGGTCGATCATCCGTACTGACGGGGTTAGCTATGGGTTCACCGATCACGATGTGGCGCTGGGCTTTGATGGGCTGCAGTTCAAGGCGGATGCCGGTCTGAGTGCGGTGGCGCTGGTTCAGAGCACGGGGCTGTCTGTGGACAACACCGAGGCGTTGGGCGCGCTGACGGATGCGGCTGTGACCGAGGCGGACATAGAAGCGGGGCGTTTCGACGGGGCCGAGGTGCGGGCGTGGCTGGTGAACTGGCAGGACGTGGACCAGCGCTGGTTGCAGTTTCGCGGCACCATTGGCGAGTTGCGGCGTGCGGGTGGCGCGTTTCAGGCGGAACTGCGGGGGTTGACCGAGGCGTTGAACCGTCCGCTGGGCCGGACCTATCAAAAGCCGTGTACGGCGGTTTTGGGTAACGGTCAGTGCCAGTTCAATACTGCAACGCCGGGGTATTTTGCCGATGTCACGCTGGAGTCCGGCAGTGACGGTTTGCATTTTGTCTGGGAAGACCCGGGTGCGTTTGAACCCGAATGGTTCCGGCGCGGACGGCTGGATGTGCTTTCCGGTGCTGCGGCAGGTCTTTGGGGCGCTATCAAACATGACACGTTGGAGACAGGCGCACGACGGATCGAGCTGTGGCAAAAGCTGCGGGTGCCGTTGCTGGCGGGGGACCGTGTGCGCGTGGTGGCTGGCTGTGACAAGCGCACAGAGACCTGTCGTTTGAAGTTTAACAACCTGCTGAACTTTCAAGGTTTCCCGGATACTCCGGGCGAAGATTGGGTAATGGCGGTGCCACGTGCAGACGGCGCCAATACCGGTGGGAGTTTGCGATGAACCGGGCGCGGGCTGTACAGGCTGCGCGGCGCTGGATTGGTACGCCTTACGTACATCAGGCGTCGTGTCGCGGGGCGGGGGCAGATTGTCTGGGGCTGGTGCGCGGCATCTGGCGCGAGGTGGTGGGAGCGGAACCAGAAGTGCCGCTCGCCTATTCGATGGACTGGGCCGAGCCGCAGCGCGACGAGCGTCTTTGGACAGCGGCCTTGCGCCATTTGCAGCCCAAGGCATTAGAGGATGCCGCAGCGGGCGACATTTTGCTGTTCCGGATGCGTGACGGGGCGGTGGCCAAACATTTGGGGTTGGCGGCGGGCATCGACGCGCGACCCAGTTTTATCCATGCCTATTCGGGTCACGGTGTGGTCGAAAGTCCGCTCAGCGCACCTTGGCGGCGACGTTTGGTTGCGCGGTTTCAATTTCCCGAGGAGGATTCCTGATGGCGACGATAGTTCTTTCGGCGGTGGGTGCGGCAGTTGGCGGCTCGATCGGGGGTACGTTGGCAGGGTTGTCTTCTGTGGCCATCGGGCGCGCGGTGGGGGCGACGCTGGGCAAGGTGATCGACCAGCAGCTGATGGGCCAAGGCTCGGACGTGGTCGAGACGGGGCGGGTGGATCGCTTTCGTTTGACCAGTGCGAGCGAAGGTGACCCCGTGGCGCAGATCTACGGGCGGATGCGGGTTGGCGGTCAGGTGATTTGGGCGTCGGCCTTTCGCGAGGTGGTGGCGCAGTCGGGCGGGGGCAAGGGGGCGCCCAGCCGCCCTGCAACGCGCGATTACAGCTATTCGGTGTCGCTGGCGATCGCGCTGTGCGCCGGGCAGATTTTGCGGGTGGGCCGCGTCTGGGCAGATGGAGAGGAACTGGCGGCAGATGATCTGAATATGCGCGTCTACACCGGCACGCCTGATCAACTGCCTGATCCGACCATAGAGGCGGTCGAGGGGGCGGGGATGGTGCCGGCCTATCGAGGGACGGCCTATGTGGTGATGGACGATCTGGCGTTGCAGCGCTTTGGCAATCGGGTGCCGCAGTTTTCCTTTGAGGTGGTCCGTGCGGAACAACCCGACGAGGACGGCTATGACGACGAGATGGCGCAAGCGGTGCAGGGTGTGGCGCTGATCCCAGGAACGGGGGAATATGCGCTGGCGACAACGCCGGTTTATTATGCCGATGGCAAGGGCGGGCGCTGGAGCGCCAATGTAAACACGCCTGCGGGCAAGCCGGATTTTGTCCAGTCGCTGGAAGTGCTGGACGGCGAATTGCACAATTGCGGGGCGGTATCAGTGGTGGTGTCGTGGTTCGGTGATGATCTGCGCTGTGACCGGTGTACGATCCGGCCCAAGGTGGAACGCAAGAATGCCGAGGGCGAGAACATGCCCTGGGCGGTTTCGGGTTTGACGCGCGCTTTGGCGTTGGAGATTGCCGAGTTCAATGGCCGTCCGGTCTATGGGGGCACTACGGCGGATGCGGCAGTGGTTGAAGCGATCCGTGCGCTGAATGACGCGGGTAAGGCAGTGATGTTCTATCCCTTTGTTCTGATGGACCAACTGAGGGGGAACACGTTGACTGATCCCTATTCTGACGCACAGACACAGCCCGCGCTGCCGTGGAGGGGGCGAATTACCACGTCAAAGGCGGTGGGGCAGGCTGGGTCGCCTGACGGGAGTGCTGCTGCGGCGGCAGAGGTTGCAGCGTTTGTGGGAACTGTCACGGCGGCTGATTTCACATTGGGGGATGGCACGGTCACCTACACCGGCCCCGAGGAGTGGAGCCTGTCGCGGTTTATCCTGCATTATGCTGCGCTGTGTGCCGCAGCAGGGGGCGTTGACGCATTTTGCATCGGGTCGGAACTGCGCGGGCTCAGTCAGGTGCGGGGGGCGGGCAACAGCTTTCCTTTTGTGCAGGCCTTGCGCGCGTTGACTGCCGAAGTGCGCAATCTGGTGGGGGCCGAGACCAAGATTGGCTATGCGGCCGATTGGTCGGAATACTTTGGCTATCAGCCTCGGGACGGGTCGGGGGATGTGTTCTTTCATCTTGATCCGTTGTGGGCGGATGACCAGATCGACTTTATCGGTATCGACAACTACATGCCCATGTCGGATTGGCGCGAAGGTGCCGCCCATCTGGATGCAGACTGGGGGGAGATTTATAACCTCGACTATCTGCGGTCCAACATCGAGGGCGGTGAAGGGTACGCGTGGTATTACCACTCGGGCGATGCGCGCAATGCGCAGATCCGCACGCCGATCACCGACGGGGCTTATGACGAGCCTTGGGTGTACCGATACAAGGACATGCGCAACTGGTGGCAGAACACGCACCACGAACGGGTGGGTGGCGCCCGAAGTGAGTTGTCCACCGCTTGGGAGCCGCAGTCAAAGCCATTCTGGTTTACCGAGATGGGCTGTGCGGCGGTGGACAAGGGCACCAACCAGCCGAACAAGTTTCTGGATGCGAAATCCTCGGAAAGTGATGTGCCGTATTATTCGGACGGCACGCGTGATGATCTGATCCAGAAGCGGTATCTGCGTGCGATGTACTCTTATTGGAGTGATGAGAGCCACAATCCGACATCGGCTGAATATGGCGCGCCGATGCTGGATTTGTCGCACAGCTTTGTGTGGGCATGGGACACGCGGCCCTATCCGTTCTTTCCCAACAACACGACACAGTGGAGCGACGGCGAAAACTATACCCGTGGTCATTGGATCAACGGACGCACCGGCGCGCGGACGCTGGCGTCGGTGGTGGGCGAGATCTGCGAGAATGCGGGATTGTCGGCCTATGACACCTCGGCGCTGCACGGCTATGTGCGCGGCTATGTGGTGGGCGAGGTTGGCGATGCGCGGGCGTCTTTACAGCCGCTGATGTTGCGGTATGGCTTTGATGCGATCGAGCGGGACGGGGTGTTGTCATTCCGGCAGCGCGGCGGGCAGGTGCCGTTGGACGTACCCGCGTCAGATTTCGCTCTGAGCGACGAGATGGAAGGCACGCTGGATCACATCCGCGAGGCCGAGGCGGAAATGGCGGGGCGGGTGCGGCTGCGATTTGTGCAGGCCGATGGCAATTTCGAGACCATTGCGGAAGAGGCGGTGTTGCCTGACCAGGCGACCCATGCGGTGGCCACCTCTGAAGTGGCGCTGGCCATGACGCGCGCCGAAGGGCGGCAGGTGGCCGAGCGCTGGTTGATCGAGGCGCGGGTGGCGCGTGATGCGGTGCGCGTGGCGCTGCCGCCGTCGCGAATGGCAATTGGGGCGGGGGATGTCATCGCCTTGGCAGGCGAGGGGACAGACACGGCGACGTACCGTGTGGACCGCGCCGAACAGGGTACACTTCAGATGCTTGAGGCGGTGCGGATCGAGCCGGGGATTTACCTGCCTTCAAACCTTGATGATGCGCTGGCCAAGGTGCGGAATTTTGTGCAGCCGGTGCCGGTGTCACCGTTGTTTCTGGATCTGCCGTTGATGACCGGCGACGAGGTGCCACATGCGCCACATCTGGCGGTAACGGCCAATCCGTGGCCGGGCACCGTGGCGGTCTATAGCGCGCCCACGGATGAGGATTATTCGCTGAACACCATCATCGCGCAGGAGGCGGTGATCGGGTTGACGCAATCGCCGCTGGTGCGACATGCACCAGCGATTTGGGACGACGGGGATGCGCTGGAGGTGCGGCTGTTGCACGGGACGCTATCGGCGGCGTCAGAAGCCGCGGTGCTGAACGGGCGCAACCTGTGTGCGATTGGTGATGGCAGCAGTGACAATTGGGAACTGTTCCAGTTTCAGGACGCCGAGTTGATCGGGCCGGACAGCTATCTGCTGCGACGCCGGTTACGCGGGCAGTTGGGCACGGATGCGCTGATGCCGGACGCTTGGCCTGCGGGGTCTTGGGTGGTGCTGTTGAACGGTACGCCCGGTCAGATCGAGATGGCCACGCACTTGCGGCGGGTGGCACAACATTACCGGATCGGCCCCGCACAGCGTGGTCTGGATGATCCAAGCTTTGTCGCGCGGGTGCAGGCCTTTGACGGGAACGGGCTGCGGCCCTATGCGCCGGTGCATCTGCGGGTGAATCTGCTGGGGCCCGGGGATGTTCAGGTGACATGGATCAGGCGGACGCGCATTGACGGAGATGGTTGGGACACACCTGAGGTGCCGCTGGGCGAGGATGTCGAAAGCTACCGTGTCCGTGTGCTGAGGGACGGAGCGGTGCTGCGCGAGGAGACGGTGGGGGCAACGCATTGGATCTATGGTGCCGCAGAGCAGGCCGCTGATGCGGCGCTGGGCGGGGTCGACGTAGAGGTGGCGCAACTGTCGACGCGGTATGGGGCAGGGCTGGCGGGGCGGATCACGGTGGCGCTGTAATGCGACCGGTGCTGCATACCGATTTGCGCGATGCGGCGCGCGCGCTGCTTGCGCGGCCTGCACAGGACCGGTTGTACCTGTGCAGGCGGATGCTGAAAGAGGCCACATGGGCCGAGCATCATGTGCGCCGGACGGGGCGTCCGCACCCGCTTTGGGGCAATGGCACTTTGTCCGATGCGGCCAGAAAACGGGTTCTGGCAGACGAGCCGATGCTGGATGATGCGCACTATTGCGAGTGTATGGTCCTTGTTTTACTGGGACTTAGGGATAGTTCTGCGCGGACTTCAGGCCTGTTGCAACACCGCAAAGGTTGACTCATCTGAATTGAGAATGTGTACCTTCACAGGTTTGCGTTTGGTCATTTTACCTCTATTGCGCTATCAAGAAGCGCGAAAGGACAGGTGTCATGGCTGAATTGCGAACGAACGTCTCTGCGATGGATCCGGTGTGGGACCAGATCACCGACGAAGCCCGCTTGGCGGTGCAAGACGAACCTTTGGTGGGCGGATTTGTCCATGCGTGTATTCTGCACCACAAATCCATCGACAAGGCGCTGAGCTATCGGATCGCGGCTAAACTGGCGTCGAACGAGATGTCGATGGTCGTCGTGCGCGAGATTGTGGACGAAGCCTATGCCGCGTCACCCGACCTGATCGACGCCGCACGCGCCGATCTGGTTGCGGTCTTTGAACGTGATCCGGCCTGCCACCGTCTGTTGCAGCCGATTCTGTATTTCAAAGGCTATCAGGCTGTTCAAGCCTATCGCGTCGGGCATTTTCTGTGGGAACAGGGGCACCGCGATCTGGCCTATTTCTTCCAGATGCGGGTAAGCGAGATTTTTGGCGTGGACATCCACCCCGCCGCGCGCATTGGCAAAGGCATCATGATCGACCACGCCCATTCGGTTGTGATCGGCGAAACGGCAGTGGTGGGTGACAACGTGTCGATGCTGCATTCGGTGACGCTGGGCGGAACTGGCAAGGAAGAACAGGACCGTCACCCCAAGATCGGAGACGGCGTGCTGATCGGGGCGGGGGCCAAGGTTTTGGGCAATATCACCATCGGACATTGCAGCCGTATTGCAGCGGGCTCTGTGGTGCTGGAGGCTGTGCCACCCTGCAAGACCGTTGCAGGAATTCCCGCACGGATCGTCGGAGAGGCGGGATGCGACCAGCCGGCGATTTCGATGAACCACATGCTGGGTAAGAACGAAGAGTTGTAGACGCCCTGCGCAGCTTGAAACATAAAAAGCCGGAGCATCTGCTCCGGCTTTTTGTATTTGGGACGCAGCCGTGCCGTTAGGCCAGCATCGACATCGGGTTTTCAAGGTTGTCCTTGATCGCGTTCAGCAGTTCCGCCCCCAGCGCGCCGTCGATGACGCGGTGGTCGACCGACAGGGTCACCGACATCACGGTTGCCACTGCCAGCTCGCCATCCTTGCCAACAACGGGTTTCTTGACACCGGCACCCACAGCAAGGATCGCACCGTGTGGCGGGTTGATTACTGCGTCGAAGTTGTCGATGCCGAACATACCCAAGTTCGAGATTGCAAAGCTGCCGCCCTGATATTCGTGGGGGGCAAGTTTGCGGTCACGGGCACGGGCGGCCAGATCCTTCATTTCCGCCGACAGGGCCGACAGCGACTTGTGGTGCGCGTCCTGCAAGACGGGCGTGAACAGCCCGCCTTCGATGGCGACGGCCACAGCCACGTCTGACGGGGTCAGCTTCAGGATGCGGTCACCGGCCCAGACAGCATTGGCATCGGGCACCTGTTGCAGCGCGATGGCGCAGGCCTTGATGATGAAGTCGTTGACCGACAGCTTGATGCCGCGGGCTTCAAGCTGCTTGTTCAGCGTTCCGCGGAAGGACAGCAATTCGTCAAGCTGGATGTCGCGGCGCAGATAGAAGTGCGGCACGGTCTGTTTGGCCTCGGTCAGGCGAGCGGCGATGGTTTTGCGCATACCGTCGAGTTTGACTTCTTCGTAATCGCGCCCTTCGTACATCTTGGCGACAGCACTGGCCGAGAGACCCGAGGCCATTGCAGCTTTGGGGGCTTCGGCGGTGGATTTGGATGCTTCGGCCTTGGGGCTGTCAGATGCAGCGAGACCTTCGACATCGGCCTTGACGATGCGCCCGTGCGGGCCAGAGCCGAAAACACCGGCCAAATCCACGCCTTTGTCTGCCGCGATGCGACGGGCAAGAGGCGATGCGAAGATGCGTTTGCCATCACCGTCTTTCGGGGCTGGTGGTGCTGCTGCAGCTTCGGTTTTGTCAGACGCGGGGCTTTGGGCGTCGGATGTGTCCGCCGAAGCCGTTTCTTTCGGCGCGGCGTCCTTGGGAGCGGCCTTGGCAGACCCTATGTCGTCGGCACTTTCGCCTTCTTCCAGCAACACGGCGATCACGGTGTTCACCTTGACCCCTTCGCTGCCTTCCTCGACCATGATCTTGCCGATCACACCTTCGTCCACGGCTTCGAATTCCATCGTTGCCTTGTCGGTTTCGATTTCGGCCAGCAGGTCACCCGAACTGACGGTGTCGCCTTCTTTCACCAGCCATTTGGCCAATGTGCCCTCTTCCATCGTGGGCGAAAGCGCGGGCATGAGAATTTCAATGGGCATATCGCGCGCTCCTTATTTGTATGTCACGGTTTTGACCGCTTCGATAACATCGGCGGTGGTGACCAAGGCGTGTTTTTCCAGATTGGCAGCATAGGGCATCGGCACATCCTTGCCCGTACAGTTGATCACCGGCGCATCGAGGTAATCGAACGCCTCCTGCATCAGAACCGCGCTGATGTAGCCGCCGACCGACCCTTGGGGCCAGCCTTCTTCGACGGTCACGCAGCGGTTGGTTTTCTGCACCGATTTGATGATGCTGGCGGTGTCCATCGGGCGCAGCGTGCGCAGGTCGATCACCTCGGCTTCGATGCCCTCTTCGGCCAGTTTTCCGGCTGCTTCCAGGGCATAGGTCATGCCGATGCCAAAGCTGACGATGGTCACGTCGCTGCCTTCCCGCCAGATGCGGGCCTTGCCGAAGGGCACGGTGTAGTCATCATCCTCGGGCACATCAAAGCTGCGGCCATAGAGGATTTCGTTTTCCAGAAAGATCACCGGGTTCGGATCGCGGATCGCGGATTTCATCAACCCTTTGTAGTCCGATGCCGAATAGGGCATCGCCACTTTCAGGCCGGGGATCTGCATGTACCACGCGGCATAATCCTGACTGTGCTGTGCACCGACGCGGGCGGCGGCACCGTTGGGGCCACGGAACACCATAGGCGCGCCCATCTGGCCGCCGGACATATACAACGTCTTGGCCGCCGAGTTGATGATCTGGTCGATGGCCTGCATGCCGAAGTTCCACGTCATGAACTCGACAATCGGGCGCAGACCGCCAAAGGCCGCACCGACGCCGATACCGGCAAAGCCGTGTTCCGTGATCGGCGTGTCGATGACCCGCTTGGCGCCGAATTCATCCAGCAACCCTTGGGAAATCTTGTAGGCGCCTTGGTATTCGGCCACCTCTTCGCCCATGAGGAACACGTTTTCGTCGCGGCGCATCTCTTCGGCCATGGCGTCGCGCAGGGCCTCGCGCACCGTCTGCTGTTTCAGTTTGGTGCCCTCGGGCCAGTCCGGGGTGGTATCGGCTTCGGGCGCTGCGGGGGCAGGGTGGTCCATGCCAGCGGGGGCGTTGTCGCCGCTTTTTTCGGCGGCGGGGGCCTCTGCCTTGGCGGGCTCTGAGGGTTTCGAGACCTCGATGTCTCCGACCTCTTCGCCTTCTTCGACCAGGATCGCGATGGTGGTGTTTACTTTCACACCCTCGGTGCCTTCTTCGATCAGGATCTTTCCGATCACACCTTCGTCGACGGCTTCGAACTCCATCGTCGCCTTGTCGGTTTCGATCTCGGCCATAATGTCACCGGATTTGACGGTGTCACCTTCCTTGACCAGCCATTTGGCCAGCGTGCCTTCTTCCATGGTGGGGCTCAGGGCGGGCATCAGAATTTCGGTTGCCATGGATCAAGCCTCCTGCGGAATTTCGGTTGCGTAAATGTCGGTCCACAGCTCGTCGAGCGCGGGTTCGGGGCTGTTCTTGGCGAATTCGGCGCTGTCGTTCACGATGTCCTTGATCTTCTTGTCGATGGCTTTCAGATCCTCTTCGGTCGCATGCTCGCCTTGCAGCAGCAGTGTGCGCACGGCCTCGATCGGGTCACGCTCGTCGCGCATTTTCTGCACTTCCTCGCGGGTCCGGTATTTTGCCGGGTCCGACATCGAATGGCCGCGGTAGCGGTAGGTCTTGATTTCCAGAATATACGGGCCCTTGCCCGAACGGCAGTGGGCCACGGCGGTCTCGCCTGCGGCTTTCACCGCCAGCACGTCCATGCCATCCACAGCCTCGCCGGGAATGCCGAACGCCTTGCCGCGCTCCCAGATTTCGGCGCTGGAGGTCGAGCGTTGCTGCGATGTGCCCATGGCGTACTGGTTGTTTTCAATAATGAAAATGCAGGGCAACTGCCAAAGTGCGGCCATGTTGAAGGTCTCGTAAACCTGACCCTGATTGGCCGCGCCATCGCCGAAATAGGTGAAGGTGACGGCGTCGTTGCCCTTGTATTTGTCGGCAAAGGCCAGCCCCGCGCCCAGCGGCACGTTGGCACCGACGATGCCGTGACCGCCGTAAAAGCGCTTGTCCTTCGAGAACATGTGCATCGAGCCGCCCTTGCCCTTGGAATAGCCATCCTCGCGGCCGGTCAGCTCGGCCATGACGCCGTTGGGGTCCATGCCGCAGGCCAGCATGTGGCCGTGGTCGCGGTAGGTGGTGATGCGGCTGTCGCCTTCCTTTGCAGTGGCTTCCAGACCGACAACAACGGCCTCCTGACCGATGTAGAGGTGGCAGAAACCGCCGATCAGCCCCATGCCGTAAAGCTGTCCTGCCTTTTCCTCGAAACGCCGGATCAGCAGCATGTCGTGGTAATAGGCCTTAAGCTCCTCTGCCGAAACATTCGGCTTCTTGGTGGTCTTTCTGGCGGCCATGCGCGACCCTCCCTGACGTTAATAGTTTAGCGTTAAACTATCTTTTATCGGATTCGGTGCTGTCATGCGAGAGGTTATATGAGCAAAAGACAATCCGCGCCCGTATGTTGGTGCAATGCCTAGTTTTCATGCGGATTGAACCAGCGGACTGGGGTAAAACGCCAGTGCTCCCGCAGGGTGCTTGTGGTGCCGATGCGCCTGTTGGTGCCGCTCGGGATCAGCGTGCCGCTGTCAAACGTAGCGTTGTCGTTCTTGGTAAACAGGGCAGGCAGCGAAACGGACAACGGGGATTCCACATGAGATCGCACTTTTTGAACAAAAGTTAACTTCGCATAAAACTGTAGGGTGGGCGTTGGAAGCTTTTAGACGAACGCTCTGAAATTAACGAATGACGATCTCGTCAGCCCTTACCATTCCAAGGATACTGCGTGCCTGCTCGTCCAGAAGATCAAGGTCCAGATAATCGTCGGACAACCTGTGGGTAAGGTTTTCCATTCTGGACACATCGGCACTAACATCTTTAAGTTGAACAGTTAACGCGCGCGCCTCGGCATCAATCTGCGCCCGTTGGAACAATCCGAAATCCCCCTGCACGGCGGCAAAGGTAAAATAGACGCACAGGGCAAAAGCCACAGCGAAAAAAATGAATCTACCAAATGCAGGGCGCGCGATGCGGGTCATGAGTGCTGCCTTCAATGCCGCCTCTTGGGTGGGCGATGGTCCAGTTATGCCACGTTTGATTCGCAAAGGGAATCCCCCGATTCGCCGCTTTCGAAGACAATCGGAGCGGGTGAACCGTTCGCGCAACACTTGGGCTCTTTGTGCCGCAGCACTCGGGCGTGCGAGGGATCAGGACAGCGCGGCCACGCCTGGCAATTCCTTACCTTCCATCCATTCCAGAAACGCGCCGCCCGCAGTGGAGATATAGGTAAAATCGTCCGCAGCTCCGGCCTGATTGAGGGCGGCAACCGTGTCACCGCCACCTGCAACGGTCACCAGCGCGCCGTCGCGGGTCAGCTTGGCGGCGGCCAGCGCTGCGGCCACGGTGGCGGTGTCGAAGGGCGCGATTTCAAATGCACCCAGCGGGCCGTTCCAGATCAGCGTTTTCAAGCTTTCAAAGGCGGCGACGATCTCGACCACGGCGGCGTCGCCCGCGTCCAGTACCATCTGGTCGGCGGCCAGCGCGGTGCTAGCGTTCAGCGTTACCACCTCATAGGCGGCACCAGCGGCAAATTCGCGCGCCACGCGGCCATCGACGGGCAGGATCACGCGGCAGCCGCGTGTTTTCGCCTCGTCCAGAATGGCGCGGGCGGTGTCCAGCAGATCATCCTCGCGCAGCGATGCGCCCATGTCTGCGCCCATCGCGGCCAGAAATGTGTTGGCCATACCGCCGCCGATCACCAGAATATCCAGCTTTTGTACGAGGTTTTGCAGCAGGTCGATCTTGGTCGACACCTTGGCCCCGCCGACGACTGCGCCAACCGGACGCTCGGGCGCGCTCAACGCGCCTTCCAGCGCTTGCAGCTCGGCCTGCATCAAACGGCCCGCACAGGCGGGCAGCAACCGCGCCAGTGCTTCGGTGCTGGCATGCGCACGGTGCGCTGCGGAGAACGCATCGTTGCAATAGATGTTACCCAGACCTGCAAGGCGCGCGGCAAAATCGGGATCGTTCTTTTCTTCACCGGGATTGAAGCGGATGTTTTCCAGCAGCAGCACTTCGGCGCCTAAGATCTCGTCGGTGCCAGCCTCTGCGGCGTCCAGCGTTTCGATCAGACGTACTTTGCGCCCCAACGCCTTGGACAGGGCAGGGACAACAACCCGCAGGCTCAGATCCAGCACTACTTTGCCCTTGGGACGCCCAAAGTGGGCGATAAGAACGGGCGTGCCGCCTTGGTCAAGAATATACTGCACTGTCGGCACGATCCGCTCGATGCGGGTGGCGTCGGTCACTTGGCCGTTTTCCACCGGCACATTGATGTCCACGCGGCACAACACGCGTTTGCCGTTCAGGTCCATGTCGTCCAGTGTCTTCCAAGCCATCGTTTCGTTCCCTTGATCCAATCCCTTGCGCGGTGTTTCGCGGCATTTGGCGCTCAGGTCAATGCAGCGGCTTGGCAAAAGCGGGTGCGCAGCTTAGGTATCCAAGCAATACCAAGACAGAGGAGCCGAAAATGGCCGAGATCAAAGACCCGGAAAACACCATCCTTATGGAACTGAAGGGTGGCACCGTCACCATCCAGCTGCTGCCCGACCTTGCCCCAAAACATGTCGAGCGCATGAAGGAGCTGGCCCGCGCCGGTGAATATGACAACGTCGCGTTCCACCGCGTCATCGACGGCTTTATGGCCCAGACCGGTGATGTGCAGAATGGCGATATGGAAGACGGCTTTAACATCCGCGCTGCTGGCACCGGTGGGTCGGACAAGCCCGACCTGCCTGCCGAATTCTCCAAGGTGCCGCACGCGCGTGGCACCATCGGTGCGGCCCGTTCGGCCAACCCCAACAGCGCCAACAGCCAGTTCTTTATCAACTTCAAAGACAATGATTTCCTGAACGGCCAATACACCGTTTACGGTCAGGTCATTTCCGGCATGGAGCATGTCGACGCGTTGACCCGTGGCGAGCCGCCCGCGCAGCCCGACCGCATGATCAGCGTCAAGGTTGCCGCAGATGTTGCGTAACCTTCTGATCCCTCTTGCTTTTGTGGCCAGCCCTGCGCTGGCCACCGGTCTTGCGATTGAGGTGGAAGGCGAGTCTGCCAGTGGCACGATCCAGATCGACCTGCTGGACGATGTGGCGCCCGGACATGTGGCGCGTATCGCCGAACTGGCAAAGTCGGGCGCTTATGACGGCGTGGTGTTCCATCGCGTCATCGACGGCTTTATGGCCCAGACCGGCGATGTGGAATTCGGCAAATCTGGCGGAGACACGTCCCGCGCAGGCATGGGCGGATCGGATCAGCCCGACCTCGTGCAAGAATTCTCGGACATCCCGTTCGAGCGTGGCGTGGTGGGCATGGCGCGTTCGCAAAGCGTGGACAGCGCCAACAGCCAGTTTTTCATCATGTTTACCGAATATCCCTCGTTGAATGGCCAATACACTGTGGTGGGCCGTGTGACCGAAGGACTGGACGTACTCGACAGTTTGAAACTGGGCGACCCGCGGTCCGGTGCCATCGACGGGCAGCATGACGTGATGAAATCGGTGACTGTCACCGAGTGATCGGGGCTTAACCGCTCTGTTCCCCGACCCATTCGGCAGGCCTTCGCAGTGATCTGCGGGGGCCTGTTGCTTATGTGGACCTGACATGCGCTTCCGTATGGCTTTATCTTTTGTGCATCCTTTGTCACACGGGTGCCAACCTGACTGCACGCCACAGGGCCAAGGAGCATTCGACACCATGCAGATTGTTGCGCGACTTATGCGGGCCTTGGGTCCGGCCTTGCCCGCTGTCCATCCCGTCGAGGCGCTGCGTGCTGGTGTCGGGGCCTTTATCGGGCTGGCCGTGGTAGGGATGCTCGTCTTGTCACCGGTGGTCGATCTGCAAACGGGTCTCTACCTGATTGCCCCGTTCGGAGCCAGCGCGGTGCTGTTGTTTGCCGTGCCCAACGCGCCACTGGCGCAGCCGTGGTCTGCGGTGGTGGGCAACACGCTGGCGGCGTTGATTGGCGTGGCCGTTTGCATGACGGTTCCCGAGCCGGCAATGCGAATCGCGCTGGCGGTGGGGCTGTCGATTGCGGTGATGATCCTGTGCCGCGCAGTACACCCACCCGCAGGGGCCGTGGCGATGACCGCCGCAATGAACCCTGAAGCAGTGGACAGGCTTGGGTTCTGGTTTGCGCTGGCACCTGTGGCCTTGGGCACCGTTGCGCTGGTGGTGCTGGCGATGATCTATGCGCGCCTGACCGGTCGCCGCTATCCGTTCCGGCATTTCGAAGACCGCAACGCCCAAGGCACGACAGACCCTGCGTCGATCCAACGTCTGGGGCTGAGCGAGGCCGAGTTGACCGACCTGCTTGAGCGCTATCGCCAGTCGTTCAACATGGGCGTCGAGGATCTGGCCCGACTGATCGGGGCCGCTGAATTGCAGGCGGCAGGACATCGCACCAGTCCAATGATAGCTGCCGACGTCATGTCGCGTGATCTGGTCACAGTGGCGGCTGATACGCCTGTGTCAGAGGTGGCCGACCTGTTCCGGCGGCACAAATGCACCTCTCTGCCTGTGGTTGGTCCCGAGGACAGGTTTCTGGGTGTGATCTTTCAAATGCACCTGATCGACCGCGCCCGTGACGACGCACTGCGCTTGAACCGTGGTTTTGGCGCGGCGATGGCGCGGATGCTGGACCGCAGCCGTGATCGTCCGGCGCAGGCGCATGAGATCATGGGCGTGGCCGGTCCACGCGCCACGCCAGAGACGCCGATTGCGGCACTGTTGCCGCTGATGGCCGAAGGGGCCGTGGACGCAGTGCCCGTGTTGCAGCGGGGGCGTCTGCGGGGGATCGTCACCCGCACCGATCTGATTGCGGCCTTGGCCAAGCTCAGCCTGCATCAGCCCGATCAGCACAGCTGACAGGGCAAGCCGCGCAAACGAAAACGGGCGTCGCGGCAATGCCGGACACCCGTTTCCTATTCAATTGTACGGCAGGCCTCAGCTTTGCGGCTGGCCTTGCGGTTTGGCGGGGGCAGGCGCCGCGGCGGCAGGTGCGGATTTGGCACCACCGGGGTTCAGCGGATCGTCCTGACGCTGAACCGACCCTTCGAAGTGCGCACCGCTTTCGATTGCGATAGTCTTGTGGATGATGTCGCCTTCGACCCGTGCGGTCGATGTCAGGCGAACCTTCAGGCCACGCACACGGCCAACGATGCGGCCGTTGATCACCACGTCATCGGCGGTTACTTCGCCTTTGATGGTTGCGGTTTCGCCGATGGTCAGCAGGTGGGCGCGAATGTCGCCTTCCACCGTTCCCTCGACCTGAATGTCACCGGTTGTCTTGAGGTTGCCGGTGATGTGCAGATCCGAGGACAGGACCGAGGCAGGTGGCTTTGCCTTGGGCGCGCTGGCCTTGAATTCATTGGACTTCGGCGTAGCCGACGCAGTTTGTGCCGCAGCAGCAGGTGCGTTGGTCTTGGTTGCGTCGTCTTTGGGTCCGGGATCGTTGATTTTGCTCTTAGAAAACATCGTTTGCAGCCTTGATATAGATCATGGGGTTTACAGCTTTGCCGCCAACGCGGACTTCGTAGTGCAGGTGCACGCCGGTCACCCGTCCAGACGCTCCCATATCACCGATACGATCCCCGCGCGAGACCCTTTGGCCAACTTTCACGCGAAGCTTCGACATATGGGCGTAACGGGTCTCGATTCCGAACTCGTGCTGGATCTTGACCAAGCGGCCGTAACCGCTGGACCAGCCTGCGTGAACCACCACACCATCGGCGGTGGCATAAAGCGGTGTGCCGTTCGGCGCGGCGAAATCAACACCTTTGTGCATCCGTCGACCGCCGGTTTTGGGGTCGCGGCGAAAGCCAAAGCTGGAGGTGAAGCGGAAGGAGTTTTTCACCGGAACGGCAAAGGGTGCCTTTTGCGCCGCTATACGGTACAGATTTAACTGGTCCATCTGGCCCAATAAACGGTTGGCCCGCAGCGCATCGGCGTTGGGTTCTTCACCGCGTGTCGAGAAAGACAGCGGCGTCAACGGGCCACCCTGACCGGAATAGCCGCGGCGCACCTGTTCGATAATCTGTTTGGTGGGCATCCCTGCATCGCGGAACATCTTGTCCAGCGGCGCAACCGAGATGGTCATCGCGTCTTCCAACTGGCGGAAAATCGCGTCGTTCTGGTCTTGCATCATGGCGATCTGTTCAGACAGTTCGTCGGCGGCCAGTAGGGCATCTTGCGCATCGCGGGCGATCTGGTCACGCTCGGCTGCGGTTTCGGCAAGAGCGGTGGCGACAAAATCCATCGGCGCGCCTGCACCGGAATTGTCCATCGCCATACTGGCGTCGCCATTGTCCATACGCTCTCTAAGGGCGACAATCTGCTCGCGGGCGGTTTCACGGTCTTTCATGGTGCCGCGCAGGGTCGACTGGATCACTTCAATCCCGGTCTCCAGTTCGCGGCGGCGTGTTTCGCTTTCCAGCAGTTCGGATTGCATCACGGAAATCTGGGTAAGGGCGGCGTTAAAGCGTTCTTGGGCCGCATGTGCTTCGGCAGCCCGCGAGTCGCGCTGCCCAGCCAGATCGTTCAATCGCGCCTGATAGGTGCGCTGGTCGCGTTTGGCCTGTTCGCGAAAGTTGCCCGACCCGATGCTGTCCATCAAGATCACCGCAGTTGCGACAATTGCCCAAGCAACCAGCAGGGATGATCCCGCAAAGGCCACCAACTGAGTGCCCGGATGCAAGCGTATGAAACGCGTGTCGGTGTCTGACTTCAGGAAGACCCTGCGTTCCGGAAACCACCGATCAAGAACGGTGTCGATTTTTATTGCGAGACGTGTGCGCAAAATGCCCGTCCTTTTTCCCATCCCATACGGGCGGTACGTTCCCCAACGCAGTCGCCTCGGACTGTTGCATAAAGACCCCGGTTCAATCGGGCAACCGCTTTGGACCTTGTTAGGGGGTTTCGTGCAGATTCGCGGGCAAATGGGCAGAAAACCGCTTAATCAAATCAGCTTAGCGGGCGATCTTTAAGTCGGCCTACCTCAGGTAGAAACTGCTAGGGGCCAGTAAAAGTCGGGCGGAATGCCAGCCTCGGCGCGTTTTTCCTCGTTAAAGGGGGGCTTGAGCGCGCCGTGGAAGTACTTTTGCACCAGCGTGTGAAAGACCTCTTTGGGGTCGGTATTCTCGCGTCCGCACAAAAAATGGAACCACTTCGAGCCATAGGCCACATGCGCCACTTCCTCGGCATAGATCGTTTCAAGTGCGGCGACAGCGCTGGCGGCCTTGGCCTGTTTGAAAATGCGGATCATGTTCGGCGTCACGTCCAGCCCCCGTGCCTCCAGAACCATCGGCACCACGGCCAGCCGGCCCATAAGATCCTCTGCCGTATCTTCGGCGGCGCGCCACATCCCTGCGTGCGCGGGCAGGGCACCATATTGGCTGCCCGCCTCTTCCAGACAATCGGCCATCAGGTTGAAATGTTTGGATTCTTCATCAGCAGCTTTGACCCAGTCGTCAAAGAATCCCATCGGCATCGGCACGTGGGAAAACCGTGCGATGATGTCCCAGTGCAGGTCAACCGCGTTCAGTTCTATATGCGCCACCGCGTGCAGCAGCGCGATGCGTCCCTCGGGGCTGCCGGGCTTGCGGTGGGGCACATCGCGCGGCGCCAGCAGTTCGGGCCGTGCGGGGCGTGCTGGCTGCAGTGGCGGGCTGGCTGTGCCCACGTCCGGCGTCTCTCCGGCGGCGCGGGCAGCTTGCCACTGCGCGGCCAGCTTGCGCGACAGCGCGGTTTTGGCCCGCGCATCGCCACAGCGCAGTACGGTGTCGGCCATCTGGGCCAGGGGCAGCATATCCGCGTTTCTCACAGCGCCTTCACCGCCTCCAGCACCTCTTCGGCGTGGCCCGGCACTTTGACCTTGGGCCAGATCCGCGCGATGGTGCCATCGGCGGCGATCAGGACCGTGGTCCGTTCGATCCCCAGAAACGTCTTGCCATACATCTGTTTTTCTTTCCACACGCCGTAGTCGTCGCAAACCGTGCCGTTTTCGTCGGACAATAGCGGCACCGTCAGGTCGTGTTTTGCGGTAAAATTTGCGTGTTTCTTCAAACTGTCCTTGGAAATGCCATAGACCTGCGCACCCGCATCGGCAAAGGCTTGCAAGTGGTCGGAAAAGGCAATGGATTCCTTGGTGCAGCCCGGCGTATTATCCTTGGGATAAAAGAACAGAACTACAGGGGTGCCACGCAACGCAGACAGCGTGACATCCGGCCCTTCGGTTTGCGGCAAGGTGAAATCGGGTGCAGGGGAAGCTACTTCTATCATGACGGTCCTTGTCATACTGGCCCATCTGGGCATGCGCGAAACTGACTGTCATAGTAGCTTTGGAGCAGCAAGAATAAAGACATGACCGACACCAAGTCGCCAAAACCCTCTGTGGCCGACCTGCCAAAGGTCAAGGCCACGGGCCGCAAGCGCCGCATTGCCAAGCATGTGGGGCTGGGTACGCTTGTGCTGATTGCGCTGTTGGGGGTTGCAGCAGTGGTGTTGATCACCGTGCTGGTGGGCAAGCCGATTGCCGCCCCCGAATGGCTGGAACAGCGGATCGAAACGCGGGTGAATGGCCTGATGCAGGGCACGCAACTGACCTTTGACGAGGCCGAGATTGTCGTGAACAAAGGTTGGCGACCCCGCGCGCGCATCCGCAACGTGACCCTGCGCACCAACGAAGGTGCCGAAATTGTCAGCTTTTCCGAACTGGAAACCAGCCTTGCGATGCGGCCGCTGCTGTCCGGTCAGGTGGTGCCAAAAACCATCGAACTGACCGGCGTTTTTGTGACCCTGCGCCGCGACGTCGAAGGTGTGGTGACGCTGTACGGCGGTCAGGGGCTTCTGGGTGAGAATACCCGCGCCACATCCGTGCCGGGTCTGATCGCATCACTGGACGCAGCTTTGATGCAGCCCCAGTTGCAAGCGCTGAGCGCCGCCGACATCTACGGCGTAACCCTGCGCTATGAGGATGCGCGCGCCGATCGTGCGTGGACAGCAGACGGGGGCCGTTTGCGGATGACACGCGCGGGCGATGAGTTGGCGGTTTCTGCCGATCTGGCGCTGTTGTCTGGCGGCACGGGTGTTGCCACGCTCGAAGCGAACTATGCCAGCCGCATCGGATCACCCGTAGCTGATTTTGGCGTGACGCTGGCGGATGTGGCGGCCGCCGATATTGCCGCGCAAGGGCCTGCGTTTGCGTGGCTGGATGCGCTGCGTGCGCCGATTTCGGGGGCGCTGCGCTCGGGTGTGCTGGCCGATGGTGCGCTGGCCCCGATCAGTGCGACCTTGCGGATCGGGCAGGGTGTGGTGCAGCCCAACAACGAAACCCGTCCGATCCCGTTCCAATCCGCACGCACCTATTTCAGCTACAATCCCGCCTCGCGCGTGCTGCGCTTTGACGAATTGAGCGTTATAAGCAAATGGGTCACGGGCCGCGCCGAAGGTCAGGCGATTGTTGGCGGAATCGGCAGCGAAGGCGGGCAGGTTGACACACTGATCGGCCAATTTTCGGTCTCGGACCTCAAGTTCAATCCGCGCGATCTGTTTCCACAGCCGGTGGTACTGGATGGGGCCGAACTGGATTTCCGGCTGGACCTGAACCCGTTCCGCGTCACGTTGGGGCAAATGCTGGTGTCGGATCAAGGACAGTGGCTGCGCGCCAGCGGCAGCTTTATCGCCGAGCGCGAAGGCTGGCGGTTTTCGCTGGATGCAAAACTGGACGAGATGGCCCCCGAACGGCTGCTGGCGCTGTGGCCCGAAAAGCTGGTCACCCGTACCCGTGACTGGGTTGCCGACAACCTGTTGGCCGGGCAACTGCGCGAGGTGGATCTGGCCCTGCGCGGTGCGCCAGACAGGCCGGTGGAAAGCTATCTGAGTTTTGACTTTGCCGATGCCGAGGTGAAATTCATGAAAACGATGCCACCGATCCAACAGGGTTCGGGTCATGCCAGCCTGCTGCGCAACCGCTTTGTTGCCTCGATTGATGCTGGCTTCGTCACAGCCCCCGAAGGCGGGCGCGTGGGCATGGCAGGATCGTCCTTCATCATTCCCGACGTCACGGTCAAGGGCGGCGCCCCCGCGATTGCCCGCCTTGAAACCACCAGCACCGTGACTGCTGCCCTGTCATTGCTGGATCAGGAACCGCTGAACGTTATGAACAAATCGGGCCTGCCCGTGGGGCTGGCAGACGGACGGGTGGCGCTGGACGGCACCATTGCGCTGCCACTGATCAAGGGGCTGAAGCCGGGGGATGTCACATATCAGGTCACTGGTAGGATTGAAGACGTGCGCACCGATGGTCTGGTCCCCAACGAAACGCTGGCGGCCAGCGCGCTTGACCTAAGTGCAACGAACGAAGGTGTGCGGGTGTCGGGGCAGGGGCGTCTGGGCAATGTGCCCTTTGACGTGGCGTGGGACCAGCCATTGGGCGTCGAGGCCGCAGGGGGCAGTCAGGTGCGCGGCACGGTCGAGATTTCGCAGACCACGCTGGACGAATTCAACATCGCCCTGCCGCCGGGGTCCATTCGGGGCAAAGGCGTGGGCCAGATCGTGGTGGACTTGCCCAAGGGCGGCGGTGCGCCGCGCATGGTGCTGACTTCGAACTTGCGGGGGCTTAGCATGCGGCTGGCCCCGCTGGGCTGGTCCAAGGCGGCGGCGACCGCAGGGTCATTGCGCATCGAAGCGACCTTGGGCACCCGTCCTGAAATCACCGCCATCAGCCTGAACGCCGCCGGATTATCTGCCGCGGGCACGGTAAAGCTCGACGCCTCTGGCGCGCTGCAGCTGGCCCGTTTTTCGCAAGTCAAAGTGGGCGGTTGGCTGAACGCACCGGTCGACATCGTGGGACGTGGCCGCAATGCCGCCCCCGAAATCCGCGTGCGGGGTGGCACCATCGACCTGCGCACCGCCAACTTCGGGTCGGACAGTGCGGGAGGCAGCGGCCAGTCTGCTGGCCCGCTGATCCTGTCGCTTGACCAGTTGCGGATCACCGACACAATCTCGCTGACCGGAATGCAGGGCACATTCCGAACCGCGAACGGGTTGGACGGCAAGTTTACCGGCAGGATCAATGGCGGTGCGGCGGTCGCGGGCCAAGTGGTGCCGCAAAACGGGCGCAGTGCGGTGCGGGTCACCTCACAGGATGCGGGCGGGGTCGTGGCATCTGCGGGCATCATCCAGAACGCGCGCGGCGGAGATCTGAACCTGACGCTGTTGCCCGTGGGCCAGAACGGTGCCTTTGACGGCGAACTGACCATTCGCAATACCCGCGTCAAAGATGCGCCCGCCATTGCCGATCTGTTGGCCGCCATCTCGATTGTCGGTCTGGTGGAACAGCTTAGCGGTGATGGCATCGTCTTTTCCGACGTCGAAGGGTCGTTCCGTCTGACGCCCGACCGCATGACCCTGACCAAAGCCAGCGCCACCGGCCCGTCTTTGGGCCTGTCGATGGATGGCATTTATAATCTGAATGACTCCACCCTCGACATGCAGGGCGTGATTTCGCCAGTTTATCTGCTGAACGGAATCGGCGCGATCTTTACCCGCAAGGGCGAGGGGCTGATCGGGTTCAACTACCGGCTGACCGGCGCCGCCGCAAAGCCCAGGGTCAGTGTGAACCCGCTGTCGGCACTGACGCCGGGCCTGTTTCGTGAAATTTTCCGCCGTCCACCGCCGGAACTGCCCGATCTGGAAGGCCCGCAAGGCCAGACCGGCATCGACGTGCCCGAAGCCTTTGTCCCGACCGAGAGGCCGGTCTCGCCTGCGACCACCCAACAACAGCGCCTTGATAGCCCGAATTATGGGCGTTAAGGGCAGGCCATGAAACTGACCGACTTTGACTTTGACCTGCCCGACGAGCTGATCGCGACCCGCCCTGCGGTGCCGCGCACTTCGGCGCGATTGCTGGTGGCGGATACGGCGCAAATCCACGATGCACGGGTTTCCGACCTGGGCAGATGGTTGCGCGCGGGCGACCGGCTGGTGTTGAACGACACCCGCGTGATTCCTGCGCGCCTGTCCGGACTGCGCGCCCGCATGTCGGCGCAGGGTGCCACCGAGGCGCGGATCGAAGTAACCCTGCTGGAGCCGCGTGCCGACGGTACGTGGTCGGCGTTGGTCAAGCCGTTGAAAAAGCTGAAAATTGCCGAGGTCGTGCAGTTCTCTGATGCGCTGTCAGCGACGCTGGACGGCGTAGAGGACGGACAGGGCCACCTGCGATTCAATCTTGCGGGCGATGATTTCGACGCTGCGCTGGCCGAGGCCGGTGCGATGCCGCTGCCGCCCTATATTGCGGCCAAACGTCCTGCCGACGAGCAGGACAAACACGATTATCAAACCGTCTGGGCGCGTCATTCCGGTGCGGTGGCCGCCCCCACGGCGTCGCTGCATTTCGATGACGCCTTGCTGGCAGAACTGGCGGCGATGGGCGTGGCATTCACCCATGTCACCCTGCATGTGGGCGCGGGCACCTTTCTGCCAGTCAAGGTGGATGATGTGACCACCCACAAGATGCACGCAGAATGGGGCCATGTCAGCGCCACCGCCGCCGCCGAGATTGCCGCGACCAAGGCTGCAGGCGGGCGCGTGATTCCCGTGGGCACCACCGCCCTGCGCCTGATAGAGAGCGCCGCACAAGATGGCACCGTTCAGCCGTGGGACGGCACGACCGACATCTTTATCTATCCCGGTTTCACCTTTCAGGTGGCGGACGGTCTGGTGACCAATTTCCACCTGCCCAAGTCCACGCTGATGATGCTGGTGGCGGCCCTGATCGGGCAAAACCGCATCCGCGAAATTTATGCGCACGCAATTGCTGAAAAATATCGGTTTTTCAGCTATGGAGATGCGTCGCTGTTGCTTCCCCTTGGGACAGACGACCCAAACAGACCGCAATAAGTCGCTTTCATCCCCGACCGCACCCCTTTGGTGTGAGACAGGGGTGCGACTGTCCTACCGCCGCAGCATCAGCCAAACCCGCGACACATATCGGAGCGCATTATGTTTTCAGTTCTTTCAAGCGCATGGGCCTTGCTGTTCGGCATGGGGCTTTTGATGCTCGGCAACGGGATGCAGGGCACTCTGCTGGGGATTCGCGGCAATATCGAAGGGTTTTCGACCCTTGAGATGTCGATTGTCATGTCGGCCTATTTCGTCGGCTTTCTGGGTGGCAGCCGTATGGCGCCCAACATGATCCGGCGCGTGGGCCACGTGCGGGTGTTCGCGGCTCTGGCCTCGTTGATCTCGGCGGTGATGATCATGTATCCGACATTTGCCGATCCATGGGCGTGGACTGTGGGCCGTGTTCTGATCGGTTTTTGTTTCTCGGCTGTCTATGTGACCGCCGAAAGCTGGCTGAACAATGCGGCCACCAACGAAAACCGTGGCCAGGCGCTGTCGCTTTATATGATCGTGCAAACGCTGGGCATTGTCGCATCGCAGGCGCTGATGGTAACGGCGGACCCGTCCGGCTATGTGCTGTTTGTGATCCCTTCGGTGTTGGTCAGCCTTGCGATAACGCCGATTTTGCTCTCGATCAGCCCGACACCGGCTTTTGAAACCACCAAGCCGATGTCGCTGCGCCAGCTGGTCAATTTCTCGCCCTTGGGTTGCGTCGGCATGTTTCTGCTGGGCGGCGTGTTTTCGGCACAGTTCGGCATGGCCTCGGTTTACGGCGCGCAGGCAGGGCTGAGCATTGCGCAAATCTCGACCTTTGTGGCGATGTTCTTTGTGGGTGCTATGGTGCTGCAATACCCCATCGGTTGGATTTCCGACCGTATGGACCGCCGCCTTTTGATCGTCGCAGTCAGCGCCATCGGCGGTGCCGGCTCGATTCTGGGGATATTGCTGGGCCATCAGTTCACCATGTTGCTGATCTCGGCCTTTGTGGTGGGGGGCATGTCGAACCCGTTGTATTCGCTGCTGATCGCACACACCAACGATTTTCTGGAGCCCGAGGATATGGCCGCTGCGTCGGGGGGCATGATATTTATCAATGGCTTGGGCGCAATTACCGGTCCGCTGATCACCGGCTGGTTGATGGATAATGTGGGGCCGTCGGGCTTTTATCTGTTCACCGCCGTATTGTTTGCGGCCCTTGTGGTCTATGCGATCTACCGCTCGACCCAGCGTGCGGCGATTCCGGTGGATGAAACCGGGTCGTTCGTGGCGATGTCTCCGGCGGGCACCACAGTGGTGGGCATGGAAATCGCACAGGAATGGGCCATCGAATCTGCGCAGGAAGAAGACGACGGCTCCGAAACAGCCTGAGCATCCGTTTTACAACAGTGCCGGATTTATGTCGGCGCTGTTGCATTTCGTGAATTGCAGCATTGTTACAAAACTTTAACAGTCAAAAGCAGCGCAGGTGCAAACGGAGTAGCCCATGGCACAGCAAAGTGAAGTGACCCCGGACGACGTCCTGAATTTCTGGTTGGACGAATGCACGCCCGCAGACTGGTACAAGGCCGAAGATGCCTTTGACGACCAGATCCGAACACGGTTCGAGGGGGCTTGGGAATACCTGTGCGCGGGTCACTTTTCGATGTGGTTGACCTATCCCAGTGGTGCGTTGGCTTATATCATTCTGGCCGACCAGTTCCCCCGCAATATGTTTCGCGGTCAGGGCAAAGCCTTTGCCAGTGACCGGATTGCCAAGGCCGCAGCCAAATCGGCAATCGACAAGGGGTGGGATCTGCGTATCGACACACCCGCACGCCAGTTCTTTTACCTGCCACTGATGCATTCGGAAAACCTGTGTGATCAGGACCGCTGCGTGCGTCTGATGTGCAAGCGGATGAACGACGGTGGCACCAACCTACTGCACGCGCGGGCCCACCGTGAAGTGATCCGCCAGTTTGGCCGCTTTCCCTATCGCAACGACGCACTTGGGCGCAGTTCGACCGCGCTCGAAGTGGCCTATGTGGACAACGGTGGTTACAGCACCACCGTCCGCGCGCTGGAACAAGTTCAGGCAGCCTGAAATCCGAATGACGCGACAGACCCTTGCGGTTGTGACGTGATGGGATATGGTTTAACGCTAAACTATATCCCATTGCGCAGCCAGCGAGGACACATATGGCCGAGACTTCCTTTGATCTGATCGTGATTGGCGCAGGCCCCGGCGGCTATGTCGCAGCGATCCGTGGCGCACAGCTGGGCATGAAAGTGGCCATAGTCGAGCGCGAAAACCTGGGCGGTATCTGCCTGAACTGGGGCTGTATTCCCACCAAGGCGCTGTTGCGCACGTCCGAAGTGTTCCATTTGATGCACCGCGCCAAGGAATTCGGGCTGAAGGCCGAGAATGTAGATTTCGACCTGCCCGCCGTTGTCAAACGCTCGCGTCAGGTGGCGGGGCAACTGTCGGGTGGCATTGGCCATCTGATGAAAAAGAACAAGATCACCGTGTTCATGGGGGCCGCCACACTGCCCGCCAAAGGCAAGGTGAAGGTCAAGACCGACAAGGAAACGCTGGACCTAAGCGCCAAGAACATCGTTCTGGCCACGGGCGCGCGCGCCCGCGAATTGCCGGGGCTTGAAGCTGACGGCGATCTGGTCTGGACCTACCGCCATGCGCTGGATCCAAAGCGGATGCCCAAGAAGCTGCTGGTCATCGGATCGGGTGCTATCGGGATCGAATTCGCCAGCTTTTACAACACGCTGGGTGCCGACACGACCGTCGTCGAAGTGATGGACCGCGTGTTGCCAGTGGAAGACGAAGAAATCTCGAAATTCGCCAAAAAGCAGTTTGAGAAGCAGGGCATGAAGATCATGCAAAAGGCGATGGTCAAAAAGCTGGACCGCGCCAAGGGTAAGGTGACTGCGCATATCGAAACGGGTGGCAAGGTGGAAACCCAAGAGTTCGACACTGTGATTTCTGCCGTGGGCATCGTCGGCAACGTCGAGGATCTGGGGCTGGAAGACTTGGGCGTGAAAATCGACCGCACCCATGTGGTCACCGACAAATATTGTCGTACGGGTGTCGACGGGCTTTATGCCATTGGTGACATTGCAGGCGCGCCGTGGCTTGCCCACAAGGCCAGCCACGAGGGCGTGATGGTGGCCGAACTGATGGCAGGGATGGATCCGCATCCGGTCAAACCCGAAAGCATCGCAGGCTGCACTTATTGTTATCCGCAGGTTGCGTCGGTCGGCTACACCGAAGCCAAGGCCAAGGAACTGGGCTATGAGGTCAAAGTGGGCCGTTTCCCCTTTATCGGCAATGGCAAGGCGATTGCATTGGGCGAGGCCGAGGGCATGGTCAAAACCGTCTTTGACGCCAAAACAGGTGAACTGTTGGGCGCGCATATGGTCGGCGCGGAAGTGACCGAACTGATTCAGGGCTATGTTATAGGCCGCCAGCTGGAAACCACGGAAGAGGATTTGATGAACACCGTCTTCCCGCATCCGACTCTCAGCGAGATGATGCACGAAAGCGTGCTGGATGCCTATGGCCGCGTGATTCATATGTAAGACGGGCAGGGGCCTGTCAGCGATATTGGAACCGTCTGCACTGTTACACTGCGGGCGGTTCTTTTTTGGGCGTCCGAATGCCTGAATAGGATGCCCTGCGCCGCTACAGCTTTTCCATCGCTGAACAAGGGCGTAGGAAACCCCAAGACCCGTGCGCGGTCAAACCATCCGGCCATCAAGGATAATCTGCCATGTCTGACAAGACCCAAGACAACAGCCCGTTCAAGAAACCCACCGTGGCCGTGACGGGTGCCAGCCGCGGCATCGGTCATGCCATCGTCAAGGAATTCCACAACTCCGGCTGGGAGGTCTTTACGCTGGCCCGCACACCGTTTTCCGAAGTGTGCCCTTGGGCCGAGGGCATTGTCCAACACATCGAAATTGATCTGGCTGATCCGGTGTCGATTCGCGCGAGTCTGGCAGAGCTGAAGAAACGTCTGGGCAATCGCGGTCTGAACGCGCTGGTGAACAATGCCGGTATCTCGCCCAAGGCGGAAGATGGCGGGCGGATGTCCGCAACCGGCACCTCGCTTGAGGATTTCCAGCGGGTGATGATGGTTAACCTGATGGCCCCGATGATGCTGTGCAGCGAGCTGTTGGGCCCGTTGCAACAGGCCAAGGGGGCGGTGGTCAACGTAACCTCGATTGCGGGGCAGCAGATCCATCCCTTTGCCGGATCGGCCTATGCGGTGTCCAAGGCCGGCCTGTCCGCGCTGACCCGCGAACTGGCCTTTGAACTGGGTGACAAGGGCGTGCGGGTCAACGCCGTCTCTCCGGGCGAAATTGCCACGTCGATCCTGTCCGCAGGCACCGAAGAGATGGTCGAGCAGCAGGTGCCGATGAAACGCTTGGGCAGCCCGGTAGAAGTGGCTGAAGTCGTCAGCTTTTTGTGCAGCGCTAAAGCGTCTTATGTGACGGGCGCCGAGATTCCGATCAACGGCGGGCAGCACGTCTGAGAGGAACTATGCCACATAGGGTAGCACCCGCGCATAGTGCTGTCGTGTTGGTCATTACTTTGGATGGCTTCTGTTTGGTGTAAGCCGCGCAAATGCAGAAAACTTTCTCAATGCGGGACACTACCCGGTTTGGCCTTTCCTTGGACTGTCAGATTACCAAGCGTCCCTAAGCTCGCCCAAGTTGTTGAATGCTCGGCGCGTAACCAGCTGACAGTTGCTTGAGGGGTATGAACAAAGTGCAGTTTTATCCCCAAAGCCGTCCCATACGCATCCTGATATCCCCCGTCACACCTTTCCCATCCGCGCATCCTCTGTCAGAACGGACACAACCCCGTCCTGTGAAAGCGCCCGCCCCGTGACCAGCACCCGCACCCCCGTCGCCCTTGTATTTGCACTTTGGGGCGCGGGGCTGGGGGCGGCGGCGCAATATGGCAAGATCAGCGTGATCTTTGACCAGTTTCCACAGATTTACCCCGATGCGGGCGCGGCTGTCGGCTGGGCGGTGTCGCTAGTGGGTCTTCTCGGTATCATCTTTGGTGTTGTTGCGGGCATTCTGGTGGCGCGTATCCGCTATCGTCGGGCGCTGCTGATGTCGCTGTGGCTGGGGGCTGCGGTGTCGGCGGTGCAGGCGACAATGCCGTCGTTTCACTGGTTTCTGGCCCTGCGTGCGCTTGAGGGGCTGTCACATCTGGGGCTGGTGGTGGCCATACCGACACTGATCGCCCAGATCACCGCCCCCAAGGATCGCGGCTGGGCGCTGACCCTGTGGGGGACGTTCTTTGGCGTGGCCTTTGCGGTGCTTACATGGGCAGGGCTGCCGCTGGTGGCGGCGTGGGGTGTACCTGCACTGTTCGTGGCGCACAGCCTGTATCTGGCGACCTTTGCCGTGGTGCTGATGGTTTGGCTGCGGTCCCTGCCGGGCAAGGGGCCGGACTCGCCGCTGTCACTGGGCCACGTTTTGCGCAGCCACCTGACGATCTACGGTTCGGCGCGGATTGCGGCACCGGGGCTGGGCTGGCTGTTCTACACATTTTGCTTTGTGTCGATCCTGACGGTGTTGCCACCCTATATCCCCGCTGAGGTCCGCGCACTGGTCATGGGAGCGATGCCGCTGACGTCGATTGCCGTTTCGATGACCTTGGGCGTGTGGTTGTTGGGGCGGCGCAGTGCGGTCTGGGTGGTCTGCTGGGGCTTCGGGCTTAGCGTGCTGTCGATTGGCTGGCTCTGGGTGCAGCCGGGTTTGCCGCTGGGTTGTCTGGCGCTGGCGGCGGCGATGGGGTTGATCCAGGGGGCGACCTTTGCCGCCGTGCCACAACTGAACGATACAGCCGCCACGCAGGCGCAGGCCAACGGGGCGATGGCGCAGATGGGCAATCTGGGCAACACGCTGGGCACGCCGGTGATGGCGGCCGCCTTGGCGGGGTTGGGCTATTCCGCCCTGCCATTGCTGGCAGGAACGGCGTTTGCCGCAGGGCTGGTGCTGCATCTTATTCTGGCAGCACAGCGCGCATCGGTCAGGGCGTGACAGTAAAGGGCTGGCGCGCCATCACCCGCCTGCCCGCGTTCATCACATAGAACAGCTCGTAGTCGCCCGGTGTTTCAGGCAGGGTCAGCAGCGCGATTTCGCCCTTTCTGGCATAGACATAAGTTTCATAGGCCTCGGACCCCGGTGCGCCGATGCCGATATAGTCACGCTGATACCCCGGCCCGTCAAAGGGGATTGCGACCTTGCTGCCTGCCGCCCCGCTTTGCGGTGCATTCAGCGTAACGGTGATGTCAGTGACAGTCACCGGCGCAGTGGCAATCACCTTGCGGCCCTGATTCAACACATAGCGCAGTTCGTAGTCGCCGGGCAGGGGCGGCATCTCCACCCGCGCAGGCGTGCCGTCGCGGGTATAGGTATAGCCGGTGTATTTCTCGCCGGGTTTGCCAATGGCTATAAAATCGCTGCGATAGTCCGGTCCCTCCCATGGGACGACGACGGTCGCGCCCACCACCGCGCCCTGCGGCGCGGTAATCTGTGCATTGACGTCCGTCAGCGTGATCATCGCAGTGGCAATCACTTCGCGGTCTTGGTTGAGGACATAGCGGACCTCGTATTCCCCCGGCTCGGTCGGCATCGTCAGTTGCACGGGCGACCCGTCGCGGGTGTAGGTGTAGTTGGTGTATTTCTCACCGACCTTGCCGATGGCGATAAAGTCGTTTTTGTAATCCGGCCCTTCCCACGGGACCGGAACCACCGCCCCCGCGATTGCCTCGGCGGGCGGGGTGACGCTGGCCTTCACCTCTGTCAGCGTGATCATCGCAGTGGCAATCACTTCGCGGTCTTGGTTAAGGACATAGCGGACCTCGTATTCCCCCGGCTCGGTCGGCATCGTCAGCTGCACGGGCGACCCGTCGCGGGTGTAGGTGTAGTTGGTGTATTTCTCACCGACCTTGCCGATGGCGATAAAGTCGTTTTTGTAATCCGGCCCTTCCCACGGGACCGGCACCACCGCCCCCGCGACCGCCTCGGCGGGCGGGGTGACGCTGGCCTTCACCTCTGTCAGCGTGATCATTGCAGTGGCAATCACTTCGCGGTCTTGGTTGAGGACATAGCGGACCTCGTATTCCCCCGGCTCGGTCGGCATCGTGAGTTGCACGGGCGACCCGTCGCGGGTGTAGGTGTAATTGGTGTATTTCTCACCGACCTTGCCGATGGCGATAAAGTCGTTCTTGTAATCCGGCCCTTCCCACGGGACCGGAACCACCGACCCCGCGATTGCCTCGGCGGGCGGGGTGACGCTGGCCTTCACATCGACCACGGTGATCGTGCGGCTGGCAATCACAGTGCGGTCCTGATTCATGATATAGCGCAGCTCGTAGGTGCCCGCTTCGGTGGGCATCGGCAGCGAGGCAGGGGAGCCGTCGCGGGTATAGGCGTAGTTGGTATATGCCGCGCCAGGTGCGCCCACTGCGATAAAATCACTGTTGTAATCGGGGCCACTCCATGTGACCGCGACAGAGGCGCCTGCCACGGCTGTGTCCGCTGCCTCAAGTGTAGCAGTGACGGGAGTGACGGTGATCGGGCGGGTGCCGATGATGGTGCCGTCTTTTTGGTAGTAGCGCAGTTCGAACGTGCCTGCGCGTGGGGGCATCAACAGGCTGACTGGGTTGCCGTCGCGTACATAAGAATAGTTGATCGCGCGGTTTCTGTCGTCTTGCGGGTCAGCGATGGCAACATAGTCATTCCGTTCGGCGGGGCCCGCCCAGCTTACGGGGATGGTGTCACCCATCGGTGCAGTGTCCGCCGCCTCGAGCGTTGCAGTCACGGCGGGTTTTTCGAATACAACCGTCAGGGTCGCATCCTCGCCCGCAATCACTTGCAACTGGCCTTCCAGCGCCGTTTCGACCTGAGCGCGATAGGCGGTGATCTTGTAGGCACCGGGCAGCAGGTCCAGCACCAGCGGGTTAACCTGCTGGTCGGTGGTCAAAGCGGACCCATCCGGTCCGGTCACGGTCCACAGCACCGGATCCTCCAGCAGCGGCGCGCTGGCGTCACCCTCGACCGCGCGCATCGTGGTGGTGACGGGCACCGGTGCGGGCTCTGGCGTGGCGGCGATGGTGGTCAGGGCAGTGGTCAGCTCGTCTGCGTTGGCGGCGGTCAGAAAGGTGCCGCCTGTTTCCTCGGCCAGACATTGCATCTGTCCCAAGGCCTCGGCGTCGGTGACGTCAAAGCCGATGACATGGGCGGTGAAATCGATGCCTGCCTCTTCCAGCAGGCGCGCAGCTGCACAAGGGTCGGGGTTGCAGGTTTCGATCCCGTCCGAGACCAGAATAACGGTGGCCTTTTCTTCGGTGTAGCGCAGCGCTTGGGCTGCGGCGATGACCGCATCGGTCATCGGTGTCTTGCCCAGTGGTTTGATCGCGCGGACGGCTGCCCCGATGGCATTGCGGGTGTCGGGGCCGGGTGCCACGATGGTTTCGATGTCGGTACAGTCGCCACGGGTGCGATGGCCGTAGACTGTCAGCCCCAACTGCTGATCATCGGGGATGGTCGTCAAAAGTTTGGTCACAACCTCTTGGGCGATGGTAATCTTGGCCACTTCGTCGATCTGTCCCCACATCGACCCTGATCCATCAAGGACCAAAATGGTATTCGAGCGATCTTGCGCCATCACAGGCTGCGCAAGCAGACCCAACACACCAAAAACTGCCAGCAGAAAACGCATGTTCAAACCCTCTTCAAAAAATGTGCCGTTCAATATGCGGTCAAAAGATCACGCCTTTGCGAGTCGGTCCAGCCCCCCGTAGAGGGCGGCTGCTGACATATTGTGTCAGTGGTCAAGCCATGTTCCCCATTGGTTCTGTTTTTATCATTGGAGAATCCGCCACGGGCACCTATGTACAGACCGTTAACCTTGGGGCGGATATGGCAGAGCTGAAAAACATCGAAGTGCGCGGTGCGCGCGAGCACAACCTGAAATCCATTGACGTGGATATTCCGCGCGACCAGCTGGTGGTGATCACCGGCCTGTCGGGGTCGGGCAAATCCTCGCTGGCCTTCGATACGATCTATGCCGAAGGGCAGCGCCGCTATGTGGAATCGCTGTCTGCCTATGCGCGCCAGTTCCTTGACATGATGCAAAAACCGGACGTGGACCACATCAGTGGCCTGTCGCCCGCGATCTCGATCGAACAAAAGACCACGTCGAAGAACCCCCGCTCGACCGTCGGCACCGTGACCGAGATTTACGACTATATGCGGCTGTTGTTCGCCCGCGTCGGTACGCCCTATTCGCCCGCCACCGGCAAGCCCATCGAGGCACAGCAGGTTCAGGACATGGTCGACCGTACGATGGCGATGAAGGAGGGCACGCGCGCCTATCTTCTGGCGCCGGTCATCCGCGACCGCAAAGGCGAATACCGCAAGGAATTCATCGAGTTGCGCAAGCAAGGCTATCAGCGGGTCAAGGTGAACGGTGAATTTTACGATCTGGACGAGCCCCCGGTGCTGGACAAGAAATTCCGCCATGACATCGACGTGGTCGTGGACCGCATTGTGGTGCGCGAGGGGCTGGAAACGCGACTTGCTGACTCCTTGCGCACTGCGCTGAATTTGGCCGACGGCATCGCCGTTCTGGAAACCGCGCCGGTTGGGGCCGGTGGCAATGACGACGCGGACGAGCCTGAACGCATGACGTTTTCCGAGAAATTCGCCTGCCCCGTCAGCGGCTTTACCATCCCCGAGATCGAACCGCGCCTGTTCTCCTTCAACGCGCCCTTTGGCGCATGCCCCGATTGCGACGGGCTGGGGGTCGAGCTGTTCTTTGATGAACGTTTGGTGGTGCCCGACCAGAACCTGAAGATTTACGACGGCGCGCTGGCGCCGTGGCGCAAGGGCAAGTCGCCCTATTTCCTGCAAACGATTGAAGCCATTGCAAAGCATTACGAATTTGACCCTCAGACCAAGTGGAAGGATCTGGATGCGCATGTGCAACAGGTGTTCCTGTTCGGTTCGGGCAAGGACGAAATCCCGTTCCGTTACGACGAAGGCGGGCGCGTTTATTCGGTGACGCGCACGTTCGAAGGGGTCATTCCCAATATGGAACGTCGCTACCGCGAGACCGACAGCAACTGGGTCCGCGAAGAGTTCGAACGCTATCAGAACAACCGCCCCTGCGGTACCTGCCACGGTTACCGTTTGCGCCCCGAGGCGCTTGCTGTGAAAATCGGCCCTGCCGACAGGCCGGACGAATTGCTGCACGCGGGTCAGGTGGTCGAAATGTCGATCCGCGAGGCCTATGCGTGGTGCGAAACCGTGCCAGACAACCTGACCAAGCAGAAAAACGAAATCGCCCGTGCGATCCTCAAGGAAATCCGCGAGCGGCTTGGTTTTCTGAACAATGTCGGGCTTGAATACCTGACCCTCAGCCGCAACAGCGGTACATTGTCGGGTGGCGAAAGCCAGCGAATCCGGCTGGCCAGCCAGATCGGTTCGGGGCTGACAGGGGTTCTTTATGTGCTCGACGAGCCGTCCATCGGTCTGCACCAACGCGACAACGACCGGCTGCTGGGCACGCTGAAAAATCTGCGCGATCAGGGCAATACGGTCATTGTGGTCGAACACGACGAGGAAGCGATCCGCGAGGCGGACTATGTTTTTGACATCGGACCGGGGGCAGGGGTGCACGGCGGGCGCGTGGTGGCCCACGGCACGCCCGACCAGATCGCCGCCAACCCTGACAGCATCACCGGCCAGTATCTGACCGGGGCACGCGAGATTGCTGTGCCCGCGACCCGTCGGAAGGGCAAGAAAAAGTCGGTGAAGGTGGTCAAGGCCTCGGGCAACAACCTTCAGGACATCACGGTTGACTTCCCGCTGGGCAAATTTGTCTGCGTCACCGGTGTGTCGGGCGGCGGCAAATCCACGCTGACGATCGAAACCCTGTTCAAAACCGCCTCGATGCGGTTGAACGGTGCGCGCCAGACACCAGCGCCCTGCGAAACGATCAAGGGGTTGGAGCATCTGGACAAGGTTATCGACATTGACCAACGCCCCATCGGGCGCACCCCGAGGTCGAATCCAGCGACTTACACCGGTGCCTTTACCCCGATCCGCGATTGGTTTGCGGGCCTGCCTGAGTCAAAGGCGCGCGGCTATAAGCCAGGGCGTTTCAGCTTTAACGTCAAGGGCGGGCGCTGCGAGGCCTGTCAGGGCGATGGTGTTATCAAGATCGAAATGCACTTCTTGCCCGACGTTTACGTCGAATGTGAAACCTGCAAGGGCAAGCGGTACAACCGCGAAACGCTTGAGGTCACCTTCAAGGGCAAGTCGATTGCTGACGTGCTGGATATGACGGTGGAAGACGCCCAAACCTTCTTTCAGGCGGTCCCGTCGATCCGTGAAAAAATGGACGCGCTGATGCGCGTCGGGCTGGGCTATATCAAGGTGGGCCAGCAAGCGACGACCCTTTCAGGTGGCGAGGCGCAGCGGGTAAAGCTGTCGAAAGAACTGGCCAGACGCTCGACGGGCCGGACGCTTTACATTCTGGATGAACCTACCACCGGCCTGCACTTCGAGGATGTGCGCAAGCTGTTGGAAGTACTGCACGAACTGGTGGATCAGGGCAATTCGGTCGTGGTGATCGAACACAATCTGGATGTGGTCAAAACCGCCGATTACCTGATCGATATCGGCCCAGAGGGCGGTGACGGCGGCGGGCAGGTGGTGGCCACAGGCACCCCCGAAGAGGTCGCTGAAGTCGCGGCCAGCCACACGGGCCGTTATCTCAAACCGATGCTGCAAGGTCGCAAGGTCGCCGCCGAATAGGGCGGCGACCCTGAGGCGTCAAAGAACGGCGCGAGCGATGCGGATCAGTTGCAGCGTCTCGAAAGCGTCATCCTCCAGTACCAGAACTTCGCCGTTCACAGTTGCATAGTTATATCCGGTGGCGGGTGCTGGCAGACGGTACATACGCTGAATCTCGGCCTGTGTCAGCGCTGCTGTAGGCGCCAGACCCACCCCGTCGGGTAGATCAACAACGCGCGCCAAGCTATTGACTTTCAATAAAGTATCGTACTCCCTCATGCTAAGAAGTACTGGCATGCCGTCAATCAGCGCGTAGCGCTGGTTCAAGGGCGCAGGTGCCAGATCATAAAGGTTTGCGATCTGACCGGAGCTCAGCAGCAACTGATCATAAGGCTGAATGTCGCGGTCGCGGTAGATGTCTACTCGGTCATTCAGCAATCGGTCATAGTAGCGGTCGTCATGATCCACCCATTGTTCATAGGTCACACCTTGTTTGGCCAGTCCGGGTGGAACGCAAGGCGGGTCTTTCTTGGCCAAACCGGGGGGGCAGTTGCGATAGCGCAAGCGGGCTTCTTCGGGAATATCGGCATAAACCGTGTCCAGTCCCAACAGCGCCAGCGGCAGTGCAGTGATGATGCTGCGCAGGTCGCGGTCTTTTGGGGCCTGTACGTTCAGGATTTCGCGTGCGACGCGGTCCAGATCGGTGCGGTCGCGGGACTTGCGGGGACCGTTATTGCCTCTGACGTGTCCTCGGTTTGTGTCTTTGTGGCTTTTGGCTTTCTTCGGTCCGTCATTGTGCTTGTCGGCTTTGGGGCCCTTGCCCTTGGCTTTGCCTTTTTCGGATTTTCCGGGGTTATTTTTGTCGTTCTTAATCAGCAAAACCGGATCACTTTTGATGTGGACGCGGGGGGTCGCGGTGGCGGCAAGGGCGGGCACGGCAAAGCCTGTGCTGGCAACAGCAACCGACGCGACAAGGATGAGGAGATGTTTCATTTGGATTTTGTTCCTTGTTTGAGAATGTCCATTTCCAGTTTCGTTTGTGAATTGGCTCCGATGTCTTGTGCATCGCCCAGAAACCGGCCCAGATGGCGCATCGGCTCGATCTCGTCCAGAATGATCTTGGCCACGATCAGCAATGGAACCGCCACGATCATGCCGATAACGGACCAGATATAGGCAAAAAATGCCACCACCAGAAACAGAACGGGCGCGTTCAGGTGCATCCGCCGCGAGATAAGCAGCGGCGTGACCACTTGTCCCTCGATGCTGGTGCAAGTCATGTAGACCAGAAAAACCAGCACTGGCGACCAGATTGCACCGTATTGCGACGACGCCAAAAGGGCCGCGATGCACGCCCCCGCCAAGCCCCCGAAGTAAGGAATAAAATTCAACGCAAAGGCCATCACGCCAATTGCGATATATTGGTTCACACCCAGCGCATACAGGCATGAGCCGATGGTTAGCCCTAGCCCTGCGTTGATCAGGGTGATGCCACCCAGATAGCGGCCCAATCTGCGCTCAATTGTGGTGACAAACTCCAGCGCGCGGGTCTTGTCCTTGGTCTGGCCGATGCTTTCCACGGCGCGTTGCAGGAAAAAGTCGCCCGAACTGAGCAGGAAGAACAGCAAAAGCACCGCAAACAACAACTGGCTGACCAGTTGCGGCGCAAGTGTGAGGATCTGGCGTTTCGAGTTGTCCTCGTCCACGACGGCCACTTCGACGGGTTTTTGCGCCAAACCGTCGCTGTTTTCGATCATGTTATCAACAGCTTCAGCGGCTTCCGCCACGGCCTTGATCGTGCCATTCTGTGCCGCACCGATGCGGTTTTGCATTTGTTCCAGCAGTTCGGGCACGTCCCGCACCATCATGCTGACAGGTGACGAAAAGTAATAAAGTGACAGGGAAATCAGGCTGATGATCAGGCCGGTAAAGCAAAATGCGATCAGCGCACTGGGAATCCCAAGGCGTTCCAGACCGCGACGCGGACGGCTGAGCACGAAATAGGCCAGCACGGCCGCAGTAACCGGAATCAGAAATGAGGCCGCAGCGACAAGCCCGTAGATCAGCATGATGATAAAGATGCCGACGACCGGCAAAGCCGTGGAGTTCTGGCTCATGGTTGCGTTGCCCCCCAAGGACGCATGGTTCAGGGGATAACGCCTTATGCGTGTAAACGGTTCCTTAGGCTGTCAGCCGCGGCCACGTTTGGAAAACCGTGGTAGCATCGCGCTGAAATCGCGGCCTTTGCCGCCTTCGTCCTCGACAAAGGTTTTATACAACGACAGCGCCAGTTGCCCCATCGGCGTGTCCGCGTCGGCGGTTTCGGCGGCCTGCTGGCTCAGCCCCAGATCTTTCAGCATCAGTTCGGCTGCAAAGCCCGGCTTGTAATCGTTGTCCGCAGGCGATTGCGGCCCGACACCCGGGGCGGGGCAATAGGCGTTCATGCTCCATGAATAGCCCGAGGATGTGCTGACCACGTCAAACATCTTCTGTCGCTCCAGCCCCAGTTTGTCGGCCAGCGCAAAGGCCTCGCAGGTGGCGATCATGGTGGCGCCAAGGATCATGTTGTTGCAGATTTTGGCGGCCTGTCCGGCACCTGCCGCGCCGCAATGCACCGCCTTTTGGCCCATGATGTCAAACAGCGGTTCGGCCTTGGCAAAGGCATCTGCACTGCCGCCCGCCATAAAGGTCAACGTGCCGCCCGAGGCGCCGCCAACGCCGCCCGAAACGGGGGCGTCTACGGCCAGAATCCCTGCCTTTTCAGCGTCTTGTGCCACGGCCCTTGCGCTGTCCACGTCTACGGTGGAACAGTCGATAAAACACGCGCCCTTGGACATCAGCGGAATGATCTGGGCCGCTACATCGCGCAAAATTGCGCCGTTGGGCAGCATGGTAATTACCACATCCATACCGGTGGCGGCGGCGTTGATTGTGTCGGCTTGCGCCACACCTTCTGCAGTGGTGCCTGCGACGTCAAATCCTGTTACATCGTGGCCCGCCTGTGCCAGATTGGCCGCCATCGGCGCGCCCATGTTGCCAAGGCCGATAAATCCGATTTTCATTGGTCTGTTCCTCCCAGTTTCAGTGCGTTGTCGCCCAGCGGGCGCAGCATCTTGCTGACCGCGCTTGGCGGTACATCGGTGTCTGCATATTGCCACGCAGGGTTGCGGTCCTTGTCGATGATCGCAGCGCGGATACCTTCAAGAAAATCGCCATGCTCCATCGCGCGCGCGGTAAATCGGTATTCCAGATCCAACGCCTTTTCGATGGTCAGGGACGGACCGCGCAGGCGGTGCAGGGCCTCGATGGTGCAGGCCATCGACAGCGGGCTGTTGCGATCCAGCGATTTCAGCGCGGCGCGGGCAAAGTCGCTGTCTTCTGCCTGCAACGAACGCCGGATATCGCCAAGCGACTCACCGCCAAAGTGGCGGTTGATGTCGTCCAACTGCGCTTGCAGGGGGCCGGTTTCGGGTGTCTCGGACGTGGTGTTCAACAGGGTGACATCACCGGTGCTTTCCAGTTGTTCGATCAACGCAGGCCACTTTAGCTGTGGAGTGTAACTATCAGCAAAACCTGCGAAAATCGCATCAGATGGCCCCATGCGTGCAGCGGTGGTGCCCAGATATTCACCCAGCCGTTCCGGAGCCAGGGCCAGCATCAGCGTACCGCCCACGTCAGGGATCAACCCGATGCCAACCTCGGGCATGGCGATCTGGCTGCTTTCGCCCACAATCCGGTGCGAGCCGTGACAGCCAATGCCCACGCCACCGCCCATAACAAAGCCTTGCAGGAAGCTGACGATGGGCTTGGGATAGGTAAAAATCTTGGCGTTCAGACGGTACTCGTCAGCCCAGAACCTCTGACCATAGGCAAAATCGCCCTTGCGCCCTGTGGCATAGAGTTCGGCAATATCCCCGCCGGAACAAAAGGCGCGGTCGCCTTCGGCGTCGATGATCACCAGTTTCACCGCAGCGTCATCGCGCCACCGGTCCAACGCGTCTTCGATGGCCAGACACATGTCATAGGTCATCGCGTTCAGCGCCTTGGGGCGGGTGAGGGTGATACGGCCCGCGACGCCAACCGTTCTGATGGAAATATCGCTCATCGGTTTTTCAACATATCGCGTGCGACGATGACGCGCATGATTTCGTTGGTGCCTTCAAGGATCTGGTGAACACGCAAATCGCGCACCAGTTTTTCGATGCCGTAATCGGCCAGATAGCCATAGCCGCCATGCAGTTGCAGGCATTGGTCGACAACCTTTGATCCGGTGTCGGTCACGAACTTTTTAGCCATCGCGCAAAATTTGGTGGCGTCAGGCGCACCCTGGTCCATTTTCCACGCGGCCTGACGCAAAAAGACCCGTGCAGCTTGCAGTTCGATCTCCATATCGGCCAGACGCCATTGCAGGCCCTGAAACTGGTCGATGCTTTGGCCGAATGCCTTGCGTTCACCCATGTAATTCAGTGTCGCGGTCAATGCGGTCTGGGCCGCACCCAGTGAACAGGCGGCAATGTTCAAACGCCCCCCGTCCAGTCCCATCATCGCATACTTGAAACCCTTGCCCTCTTCCCCGATCAAATCGGTGCTGGAGATATTGCAGTTGTCGAACTGCACTTGGGCCGTGGGCTGCGACCGCCAGCCCATTTTGTCCTCCAACGCACCAAAGGACAGCCCCTTTGTGCCGTCCTTGACGTAGACGGTGCTGACGCCGCCCGCACCTGCATCACCGGTGCGCACCATGCAAACATAGGCATCAGAATAGCCACCGCCCGAAATGAACGCTTTGGTTCCATTCAGGCTGTAGCCTTCGTTCGTCCGTTCAGCGCGGGTTTTCAGCGCGGCGGCATCCGATCCCGATCCCGGTTCGGTCAAACAATAGCTAAGTACAGTGTTCATCGCGATAACATCGGGCAGCACCCGCGCTTTCATCTCGTCGCTGGCAAAACTGTCGATCATGCGCGCGCACATGTTGTGAATGGACAGGAACGCGGCGACGGATGGGCAGGCCATGCTAAGCGCTTCGAACACCAATGTGGCGTCCAGACGGCCCAGGCCGGCACCGCCTGCGTCTTCCGACACATACAGCCCGCCAAAGCCCAATTCACCCACTTGGGGCCAAAGGTCTTTGGGAATGGTGCCTTGGGCCTCCCAGTCGCGGGCATGGGGTGCGATGGCATCTTGGCCAAAGCCATAGGCCATGTCGAAAATGGCTGATTGTTCGTCTGTCAGTGCGAAATCCATCGCATCCTCCCTGATCGTCGAAATAGGCGCTTTTGCTGTCAGGTCGCGTGACGCGGGCCCCGAATGTCGCCCCGGCGCCATTGGCACCGGAGCAGGTCTTAGTTTGGTCGCGGGCTTATTCCATAACAGGGATCGAGAATTCGCCGCCTTCCTTGATGCCCGAGGGCCAGCGTGCGGTCACGGTTTTGGTGCGCGTGTAGAATTTGAACGCGTCGGGGCCGTGCTGGTTCAGGTCGCCAAAGACCGATTTTTTCCAGCCGCCAAAGGTGTGATAGGCCAGCGGCACAGGGATCGGCACGTTGATGCCGACCATGCCGACGTTGATCCGGTTGGCGAAATCACGCGCCGCATCGCCATCGCGGGTAAAGATCGCGGTGCCGTTGCCGTATTCGTGATCCATCGCCAGACCCAGCGCCTCTTCGTAATCCTTGGCGCGCACGCAGGTCAGAACGGGGCCAAAGATTTCCTGTGTGTAGATGTCCATATCCTTGGTGGCATGGTCGAACAGGTGCGGGCCGATGAAATAGCCGTCTTCATAGCCTTGCAGCTTGAATCCACGGCCATCGACAACCAGCTTTGCGCCTTGGTCGATGCCTGTTTGTACCAGACGCTCGATGTTTGCCTTGGCCGCAGCCGTCACGACGGGGCCGTAATCCACGTCGTTGCCAGCCGTGTAGGGGCCAACTTTCAGCTTTTCGACGCGCGGGATCAGTTTTTCCATCAGACGATCGGCCGTTTCGTCGCCCACGGGCACCGCAACCGAGATTGCCATGCAGCGTTCGCCGGCCGCACCGTAACCGGCACCGATCAGCGCATCGGCGGCCTGATCCATGTCGGCGTCGGGCATGATGATCATGTGATTCTTGGCACCGCCAAAGCACTGGACGCGCTTGCCGTTGGCGCAGCCCGTGGCATAGATGTATTCCGCAATCGGGGTCGAGCCGACAAAGCCCACCGACTGGATCACATCGTGGTGCAGGATCGCGTCAACGGCTTCCTTGTCGCCGTTCACCACCTGAATGATGCCTTTGGGCAGGCCTGCTTCTTCCAGCAGTTCGGCCAGCATCAGCGGCACCGAGGGGTCGCGCTCGGACGGCTTGAGGATAAAGGCGTTGCCGCAGGCAATGGCGGGCGCAAACATCCACATCGGGATCATGGCGGGAAAGTTGAAGGGCGTGATGCCCGCCGTCACGCCCAGGGCCTGACGCATGGAATACATGTCGATGCCGGGGCCTGCGCTGTCGGTATATTCACCTTTGAGCAATTGCGGCGCGCCGATGCAATATTCAACCACTTCCAGACCGCGCTGAACGTCACCGGCAGCGTCGGGCAGGGTCTTGCCGTGTTCGCGGCTGAGCGCTTCGGCCAGCTTGTCCATGTCTCGGTTCAGCAGGTCGACGAATTTCATCAGCACGCGGGCGCGGCGCTGGGGGTTGGTGGCGGCCCATTTGGGTTGGGCAGCACTAGCGTATTCCACAGCTTTGTCCAGTTCTGCGCCATTGGCCAGCGGTACGCGGGCCTGCACCTCGCCTGTGGACGGGTTCATCACGTCGGCAAAGCGGCCCGAGGTGCCTTTGACGTGTTCGCCGTTCAGATAGTGGGTCAACTCTTGCATGGAATATCCTTTGGGTTGGTGTTCTGTTGGGCGCAGTCTAGCCTTGCAAAAACACATGGAAAAGACGCATCTTACCAAAACAGTCCTGCATTTTTGCAAAATGGATCGGGAAGGGCGCGTGACTACATGGAAACCCGTTGGGACGATCTGCGGCTGTTTCTGGCCATCGCCCGCGAGGCCAGCCTGACCGCAGCGGGCAAGACGCTGCGGCTGGACCCCGCCACGCTGGGCCGCCGGATGGTGCGATTGGAGGCGTCATTGGGGGCCACATTGTTCGTGAAATCCCCCCAAGGCTATGCGCTGACCGAAGCAGGCGTGACCCTGATGGACAAGGCCGAGGCAGCCGAGGCCGCGATGCGCGCGGCCACATCGACGCTGTCGGGGGCACAGTCGGACCGGCTGACGGGGCAGGTGCGCATCGGGGCACCTGATGGCTGTGCCAACTATCTGATGCCGCAGGTTTGCGCCGATCTGGCCGATCTGCACCCCGATCTGGACATCCAGGTGGTCGCTTTGCCGCGCGTCTTCAACCTGTCGCGCCGCGAGGCGGATCTGGCCATCGGCGTCAGCGCGCCCACGGCGGGCCGGCTGACCGTGCAAAAGATCACCGATTACCGCCTGCATCTCGCCGCTGCCGACAGCTATCTGGCGCGGCATCCGCAGATAACGACCGCCGCTGACCTGCAAGGGCATCGGATCGTCGGTTATATCCCCGATATGATCTTTGATCGCGAGCTGGATTATCTGGCCGACATCGGCCTGCCGCGCACGGCACTGGCGTCGAATTCGGTTTCGGTCCAGCTGAACCTGTTGCGCGCGGGGGGCGGGGTGGGAATTGTCCACGACTTTGCATTGCCCGCAGCCACCGGTCTGCGCCGCATCCTGACCGACCGGATCAGCCTGACCCGTGCCTTTTACCTGATCCGTCATGCAGATGATCGCAACAATGCGCGGCTGACGCGTTTTGCCGATGATCTGGTGGCGGGCTTGCGCGTGGAACTGGCCCGACTCGAGGCACACGCTTGACTCAAAAGGGGTTTGCGGGGACGATCAGTATATTGCCAGTTAAACCATCACACGAGGTTTCCCATGCTTGTCCATCACATCCTGCAATCGAAATCCAGTGACGCGGTGATCACGGTCAAACCGGGCACCAGCGTCTCGGATGCTGCCAAAATTCTGGCCAAGCACAAGTTCGGCAGCGTGGTCGTGTCCAAAGACGGTTCTACCGCCGACGGTATCCTGTCCGAGCGTGATATCGTGCGCGAACTTGCCAGCCGTGGCGCCGGCTGTCTCGAAGACCCTGTCGAGGCCTATATGACCAAAAAACTGGTCACCTGCACACGTCAGGACAGCGTCGAAAGCGTGTTGCAGAATATGTCAGACGGGCGTTTTCGCCACATGCCCGTGATTGAAGACGGCAAAATGGTCGGCCTGATCACCCAAGGGGATGTGGTCAAGGCGCGTTTGTCCAAAGTGTCGATGGAAAAGGACGCCTTGCAAGGGATGATCATGGGGCGCTGACGTGCCGGTTGTCATAACTGTCTGACGCTACGTCTTGGCGCTTGCATTCTTGTGTTCCAAGTGGTTGCTTGCCGCGAAATAATATTACCTTGACCACGGAGCACGCCCATGCGCGTTGGCCTTTATCCCGGCACATTCGACCCCATCACCTTGGGACATATCGACATTATCCGCCGCGCAACGTCGCTGGTCGACAGGCTGGTAATCGGGGTTGCGATCAACCGTGACAAGGGGCCGCTGTTCTCGCTGGAAGAGCGGGTCGCCATGATCGAGGCAGAATGCGCCAAGCTGGCCGAACAGACCAAGACAGAGATTATCGTTCATCCTTTCGAGAACCTGTTGATTGATTGCGCGTCGGATGTCGGTGCGCAGATGATCATTCGGGGTCTGCGGGCTGTGGCGGATTTTGAGTATGAATATCAGATGGTCGGCATGAACCGCCAGTTGAACGACGAAATCGAGACTGTGTTCCTGATGGCCGAAGCGACGCATCAGGCGATCGCGTCGAAGCTGGTCAAGGAAATCGCGCGGCTGGACGGCGATGTTACCAAATTTGTCACGCCGCAGGTTAATACCGCGTTGATCACGAAACTTTCAGGCTGACGCGGGAACCGGGACAACAGCGGCCACGTTTGTTGGCATGTCATACACATCGCACATCGCCCGCATCGCCCTGTTGACGCTTGTTGCGTCCCCTCTGGTCGCACAGACCCCGACAACTACCCAGCTTGATCCTGCGCCAACCGTGCCGCCCGCCACGCAAGAGCAGCCCGTGCCCGTGCCCGCCGATCCGATCATTCCGATGGCCGAATCCGCGCTGGACGACACCGACCCGTCGCAGACCCGTTCAGACGTGCCCAGCGTTTCGGAACTGTCTAGGGCATTGTCGGAACAGGAAAACGCGGAGACGCAAGGTGTTATAACCCCTGACGGGGTGCCGCAAAGCGTTCCGGAACAGCCCCCCACCGACCAATCCCCCACAACCCAGACGACTGAAATACCTTCGCAGCCCGTGACCCCCGCGACCGTCAACGCCGCCAGCTATGCAGGCGAGGGTGGTCTGCCTGAAGGACGCAGCCCCGTAACAGTCAAACTACAAGTGTTGTTGGACCGCGCCGGTGTTTCGGTGTCGATCATTGACGGCGTCAAAGGCGGTATGACCGAAAGCGCGCTAAAAGCCTATGAAACGCGCATGGGTCTGCCGGTCGACGGTCTGCTGGATGCGCAGGTCTGGGATATGCTGGGCGGCAACAATGTCGACATCTATATGAAAGAATATACGATCACCGAAAACGATGCTTCGGGCCTGTCCGCACCGCTGCCAAGCGATTATGGCGCATTGGCGCAACTGGACCGCATGGGCTTTACCCGCGTTTCGGAAAAGCTGGCTGAACGCTTCCACATGAGCGAGGGGTTCCTGAAACTGGTCAACCCGGAGGCCGGATTCTATGCGGGTGAAACCATCGTGGTGGTTGAACCCGGCACTAACGCGATTGGGCAGGTGACCAAGATCATCATCGACAAATCCGACCGGCGTTTGAGGGCATGGGATGCGACGGGCCAAGAGATCGCCAATTATCCAGTGGCCGTGGGCTCGGCCGGAACGCCGTCGCCCTCGGGGAACATGACGGTCGAGGCTGTGGCGCTAGAGCCGACCTATCACTATAATCCCGACGTGAATTTCAAGCAGGGCGAGAACGACAAGCCGCTGACCTTGCCGCCCGGACCGAACGGCCCTGTGGGTCTGGTGTGGATTGATCTGTCGAAACCCACCTACGGAATTCACGGTACGCCCGAACCGGCCAGCCTGTTCACCGCGCATTCGCACGGCTGTGTGCGTATGGCGAACTGGGACGCGCAGGAACTGGCGTCCTTGGTCGGCACCGGTGTGACGGTCGAGTTTCGCGAATGATCCGTGCAGCGATTGTGTCTTTGGCGTTGTCTGTGATGATGGCACCGGGGGGCGCGTCGGGGCAGGGCGCGCCTGATGCGTCGCTGGTGCCACCGGAAAAACCTGTGGCAAAGACACAGGCCAGCGCAGAAGCGCCAGAGCTATCCAAGACCCCGCCCGAGGCCGACGCACCATCACAAGAGGCGCCAGAAGTGGCAGCGCCGCCGGAACCACTGGCCCCGTCGGCCTGGCAGACACTGCAAGAGACCAACGCCGCGCTTGTTTCCTGTCTGGGTACGCTGAATGAATTGGGTGCGGTCTACAAACTTGATGATCCGCGCACCGGAGATGACCGCGATTGCGGCATCGCCAATCCTGTGCGCCTGACGCAGCCGGTGCAGGGTATTGAAATTGACACCCCCGCATTGATGCGTTGCGAAACAGCGGCGGCCTTGGGCACATGGCTGCGCGATTTTGTCCAACCTGCCGCTGCCACATTAAAGCGTGGTCCGGTGGTGAAACTGACCAAAGGCAGTGGCTATGACTGCCGAGGGCGCAATAACCAGCCGGACGGAAAGCTGTCCGAACACGCCTATGGCAATGCCATCGACATCATGGCGTTCCGGTTCAAGGACGGATCGCAGATCAAGGTGGCCCCCCGCGCGCGCGATGGGACGTTGGCCGAAAGCTTTCAGGATGCCGTGCGGGCGACGGCATGCCTGCATTTCACAACTGTGTTGGGACCGGGGTCAGATGACTCACACAGTGACCACTTGCATCTGGACGTGATCGCCCGGCAGGGCGGCTTTCGCCTCTGCCAATAGCGTCCGGATTACTTGGCGTTTGCCATCGCCAGTGCGGTGTCCAGCATCCGGTTGGAAAAGCCCCATTCGTTGTCATACCACGACAGGATGCGTACCATTGTGCCGTTCTGCACATGGGTCTGGTCCAGCGCCACGGTCGAGCTGGCAGCGGTGTGGTTGAAGTCGACCGATACCAGCGGGCGGGCTTCGACTTCCAACACGCCACCCGATGCGCGGGCGGCTTTGGACAGGGCGGCGTTCACCCCTGCGATGTCGGTCTCTTTCGACACTTCCACCGTCAGGTCCACGCATGAGACATTTGGTGTGGGCACCCGTAACGAGGTGCCAAAGATACGGCCGTCCAGCTCGGGCATCACCAGACCGATCGCCTTGGCCGCACCTGTCGAGGTGGGCACCATCGACAGCGCCGCCGCGCGGCCCCGTGCCAGATCGCTGTTGGCGCGGTCATGGGTGGGTTGGCCGCCGGTATAGGCATGGATCGTGGTCATGGTGCCGCGTACGATGCCGAACTCTTCGTGCAGCGCTTTGCACAAGGGGGCCAGACAGTTGGTTGTGCAGGACGCGTTCGAAACGATCTTGTCCTCTGCGGTCAGAATATCGTGGTTCACGCCATAAACGATTGTTTTCATCTCGCCCTTGCCGGGCGCGGAAATCAGAACCTTGTTGCTGCCGTTTTTCAGGTGTGCGCCTGCGGTCTCGTCGGTTTTGAACAGGCCGGTACATTCCAGCGCGATGTCCACATCGCCCCAGTTCAGTTTCGACGGATCACGCTCGGCGCTCATGCGGATCGGGCCTGCGCCCACGTCCATCGTATCACCGCTTAGGTTGACGGTGCCGTTATAGCGGCCATGCACCGAGTCGAATTCGAACAGATGCGCGTTGGTGGCAGGTTCGGCCAGATCGTTGATCGCAACCACTTGCAGGTCGTCCCCTCCGCGCTCGATCAGCGCGCGCAGCACGTTGCGTCCGATGCGTCCAAATCCGTTGATTGCGATTTTCGTCGGCATGTTCTGGCCCCCAATTTTCAAGTTAGCGCTAACATATGCGGCGCGACTATATTGTCAACCGCACTTCCGACGCGCTTTCAGTCTGGCACATCAGGGGCGGAATGGGCAGTGCGTCAGCGCCAGAAAGCCATCCATTCGATCAAATCAAACAACTCTTTGCCCAGAAACACCAGATTTGCACTGTCATTGGTGACAACGTCATAGCTGATCCCGGCAATCAGGAACGCGGCCAGTATTAGCGACAAAGTGTTGGTCATCAGGGGCAAGCTCAATCAAAAAGGGCAGGGCTGTTGTGACAGCCCCACCCCGTTCCCGCAAGTGGCGGTGATGGTTACGACAAACGGCCCATGGCCACGGCCACATCGGCCATGCGACACGAGAATGCCCATTCGTTGTCATACCACGCCAGCACGCGCACCAGATTGCCGCCGGTCACTTTGGTCTGGTCTGGGGCAAAGATCGACGAATGTTCGGTGTGGTTGAAATCGACCGAGACTTTCATCTCGTCGTCATAGGCCAGAACGCGGCTCATCGGGCCTTCGGACGCGGCCTTCATCGCGGCGTTCACCTCTTCGGCCGTGACATCGCGGCCTGCGATAAAGGTCAGGTCCACAGCCGAGACGTTTGGCGTGGGCACGCGCATGGCGGTGCCGTCCAGTTTGCCCGCCAGTTTCGGCAGCACTTCGCCCAAGGCTTTGGCCGCACCGGTCGATGTGGGAATAATGCTCATAGCGGCAGCGCGGGCGCGGTAAAGATCGCTGTGCCGCTTGTCCAGTGTCGGTTGGTCGCCGGTATAGCTGTGGATTGTGGTCATCAACCCGCTTTCAATGCCGAACGCATCATCCAGCGCCTTGGCCAGCGGGGCCAGACAGTTGGTGGTACACGACCCGTTGCTGACCATGCGGTCAATGCTGGTCAGTTCCTTGTCGTTGACGCCGTAGACCACGGTGCGGTCGACGTTCTTGCCGGGGGCTGACAGCAGCACTTTGCCTGCGCCGCGTTCGATGTGGGATTTCGCCTTGAGGCCGTCGTTGAACATGCCGGTGCATTCCAGAACGACATCGCAGCCGTCCCAGTCCAGCGCGTCCATGTCATAGGTCGACATCACGTCAATCGGGCCGCGGCCCAGATCCAGTGTGTTGTCGCCAATCTGGACCATGCCGGGAAACGGGCCGTGAACGGAATCGTATTTGATCAGGTGTGCCGCGCTTTTCAGTGGGCCGGTGGCGTTCAGCTTGACCACCTGAATGTCATTGCGACCGCTTGAGGCGATGTGGGACAGGGTGCAGCGGCCGATGCGGCCAAACCCGTTGATTCCAACTCTGATGGTCATGTTCTGCGTCCTTGTGTGGGATGTTAGGGGCTGTATAGCGACAGGCCAAAACCGGCGAAACACCTGAAAACAAGCTGTTAGCGATAAACCTGTGGCCCATTTGCTGCGATTGCACGATTGTCTTTCGCGACGGCAGTGTTAGCTGTAAGCCAAGCACCTCGAAAGGAACGATATGAGCGGACTTCTGGCCCTATTGGATGATGTGGCGGCGATCGCCAAAGTGGCGGCGGCTTCGGTCGATGATGTGATCGGTCAGGCCGCCAAGGCCAGCGCCAAGGCGGCAGGTGCCGTGATCGACGATGCAGCCGTGACACCCAAATATGTGACCGGCTTTTCCGCCGACCGCGAGCTGCCGATCATCTGGCGCATCGCCAAGGGATCGCTGCGCAACAAGCTGGTGTTCTTGCTGCCTGCGGGGCTGGCGCTGTCGGCCTTCGCGCCTTGGGCGATCACGCCGCTGCTGATGCTGGGGGGCTGTTACCTGTGCTTCGAGGGGGCCGAAAAGGTGGCCCATGCCGTCGGCATAGGCGGGCACGGGCATACCGACCACCCAAAAGCCGCAGAAGTACCCGACGACCCGGCGCACCTTGAGGAAGAAAAGGCCCAAGGTGCCATCAAGACCGATTTCATCCTGTCCGCCGAAATCATGACCATCGCATTGGCCGCCATTCCGGCAAGCACCTTCTGGATGGAGGCGGCAACCTTGGCCGGTGTAGCGATCATCATCACGCTGGCGGTATATGGCTCTGTCGCGTTGATCGTCAAAGCCGACGATCTGGGGCTGGCGATGGCCAGTCACGGGCGTTTTGCACCGACTCGTTCGCTGGGTCGCGGGATCGTACATGCGATGCCTTGGGTGCTAAAGACCCTGCTGGTGGTCGGCACCGCCGCGATGCTGTGGGTGGGGGGCAATATCATCGTCCACGGGCTTGAAGTTTTGGGCTATGACACGCTGGGGCACTTTACCCACGATTGGGCCGCTGCCGCCGGCCATGCGGTCAGCGAGACATGGCAGGGGGCAGCCGAATGGGCGACAAAGGCCGCGATGGATGGTGTATTCGGTCTGGGTCTTGGGCTGGTTCTGATCCCCATCGGGGAAAAGATCGTTACCCCGCTGTGGCGCGCTGTGTTCCATCGCAAGAAGTTGCAGGCCTGATAACCCTTACGCTGGCTTAATCCGTCAGAAACCCGCGTGGGTAACTCCGCCTGTTCATCCCCCGAAAGTACGTCTTTGGCGTGACGGGTGGGCGCTGCCATCGGTGGCCCGGTCACGCGCGTCCCGAAACGCAAAACGCGCCGGTCAGGCTTTCCCGACCGGCGCGTTTTAGTCTGTAATAAGGCCTTGGATCAAAGCAGTACTTTGGCCTTGGCCACAACGGTCTCTGCGGTGATCCCGAACTTTTCAAACAGCTCTTCTGCCGGTGCCGACGCGCCGAACCGGTCCATGCCGACGAAATCAGCCTTGTTCGCGCGACCGCGTTCGCCCAGCAACCACTGGTCCCAGCCTTGACGCACAGCCGCTTCGATGCCGATGCGCACGGCGCTGCCCGCAGGCAGAACACGGCGACGATAGGCTTCGTCCTGCTCGGCAAAAAGCTCCATGCAGGGCATGGACACCACGCGGGTGCCGATGCCATCGGCTTGCAGCGCCTCGCGGGCTTTCAACGCCACTTCGACCTCGGAACCGGTGGCAATCAGGATCACCTGACGTTTGCCCACCGCTTCGGCCAGAACATAGGCACCCTGTGCGGTCAGGTTCTTGTTCTTATGCTCGGTCCGCACGGTCGGCAGGCCCTGACGGGTCAGCGACAGAACCGACGGCGTCGATTTCGAGGTCAGCGCGATTTCCCACGCTTCGGCGGTCTCGATGGTGTCGGCGGGCCGGAACACATAGGTGTTCGGCGTCGCGCGTGAAATCGCGAGATGTTCGACCGGCTGGTGGGTGGGGCCGTCTTCGCCCAGACCGATGCTGTCGTGAGTCATCACGAAGACCGTCGGCACCTGCATCAGCGCCGCCAGACGCATGGCAGGGCGGGCATAGTCGGTGAAGCACATGAACGTACCACCATAGGGACGGATGCCGCCGTGCAGAACCATACCGTTCATTGCGGACGACATGCCATGCTCGCGAATGCCCCAATAGACATAGCGGCCCTTGCGGTTGTCCACATCGAAAACACCCAGATCACCGGTTTTGGTGTTGTTCGAACCGGTCAGATCGGCGCTGCCGCCAACGGTTTCGGGCATGATCGGGTTGACGACTTCCAACACTTTTTCGCTGCTGGCGCGGGTCGCCAGCTTGGGCGCGCTTTCCGACATCTGCTTTTTGAATGCCTTGATCGTGGCGCTCAGCTTCTTGGGGGCGTCCAACGCATAGGCGCGCTCGAACTGGGCGCGCTTGGTGTTGCTGATCGCCTCGATGCGGGTCTGCCATTCGGCGTGTTCGGCGGCGCCGCGTTTGCCAATCTCTTCCCACGCCAATTTTACATCTGCAGGGATTTCGAACGGGCCGGTGGTCCAGCCATAGGCAGCTTTGGCGGCTTGCAACTGCTCGGGATCGGTCAATGCGCCGTGACCCTTCGAGGTGTCCTGCGCCGCGTGCCCCAAAGCGATGTGGGTTTTGCATGCGATCATCGTCGGCTTCGAGCCCTTTTTGGCCTGCGTCAGAGCGGCGTCGATCTCTTCGGGGTTGTGACCGTCGATTTCCAGAACCTGCCAGCCTGCGGACTTGAAGCGGCTGACCTGATCGGTGCGGTCGCTCAGCTCGACGGTGCCGTCAATAGTGATGTTGTTGTTGTCCCACATCACGATCAGCTTGCCCAGCTTGTGACGGCCCGCAAGGGTGATCGCCTCTTGGCTGACACCTTCCATCAGGCAACCGTCGCCCGCGATCACATAGGTATAGTGATCGACAACCTTGCGTCCGTATTGCGCGCGCTGCATTTCTTCGGCCATCGCAAAGCCGACCGAATTGGCAAGACCCTGACCCAGCGGGCCGGTTGTGGTTTCAATTGCATCGGCAAGGAAGTTTTCAGGGTGACCCGCGGTGCGCGCGCCCGCCTGGCGGAAATTCTTCAACTCTTCCAGGGGGAACTGGACATCACCCACAAGGTGCAGCAGCGAATACAGCAGCATCGAGCCGTGGCCCGCAGACAGGATAAACCGGTCGCGGTCCGGCCAGTTGGGGGCGGAGGCGTCGAATTTCAGGTGTTTTTCGAACAAGACGGTGGCCACGTCGGCCATGCCCATCGGCATTCCCGAGTGACCGGAATTGGCAGCGGCGACTGCATCCAGTGTCAGCGCACGGATGGCGGTGGCTTTGGACCAGTGGTCAGGGTTGGCTTTGGCAAGTGCTTTGAGATCCACGGCAGCAGTCCTTTGGCTGTAAATGGGCGAGCTTGCCCTGCTCCATATCAGCCCGTGGGCAGGGGTCAAGCGCCGGAGGCCGTTGGCGCCGTTGCGCACATCAATAGCCGCCTGCAAGTGGTTGATCGCAAAGAGGGCGAAATTACAGTACCGTTTCGCTAGACTTTGCCTATTCGGGGTCACCCGAGCGATTCGCCGGTGGCCAAAGCCTGAAAAACGATAGAGAAACGACAAAAGCAGAACGTAAACAGGGACGACGGATGAGCGATATTATCGAGTTGCAGCGCCGGATCATGGCCGCGATGGACAGGGTGGCCAGCGGGCTGGGGGAATTGTCAGGCACCGGGGGAGGCGACAGCGCAACCCAACAGGCGCTGGAAGAGGAAAAGATCGTAACCGCTCAGTTGACGGAACGTATCCGAATGCTCAGCCAGCGCCACGAAAGCGATCTGGCCAAACTGCGCGAGGCCACCGAGGGCACACAGGCGCAGCTGAGCAAGCTGGACACGGATTTGCAGCGGTTGCGCAAGGCGAATATCCAGCTGTCGCAATCCAATCAGGCATTGCGCGACGCCAATGCCGCCGGCGTGGCCGAACCGCATCTGATCAACAAGGCCATGATGGCCGAGCTTGAGGCACTGCGCGCGACCCATGCCGCCGACCTGTCCGAGGCGAACACCATCATTGCAGCGATGACACCGCTACTGAAAGAGCCCGCCACCGACGACGACACAGCCAAAGAAGAAGGGGACGCCTGATGCCCGAAGTGATCATTTCCATCGGTGGCCGCCAGTTCGAGGTCGCCTGTCAGGAAGGCGAAGACACCTATCTGCAAGCCGCCGCAAAGATGCTGGACGAAGAGGCCAAGGTTCTGTCCGATCAGGTCGGACGGATGCCCGAAGCGCGGATGCTGTTGATGGCCGGACTGATGCTGGCCGACAAAACCGCAAGCGTCGAGGACCGTGTCGCCGAAATTCAGGCCAGACTGGATGAACGCGAGGCCGAACTGGAAGGGCTGCGCAATCAGGTGATCGAACCCGAGCGCATCGAAATTCCCGTGGTGCCCCAGTCGGTGACCGACACGCTGGCAGAGCTGGCCGCACGGGCGGAATCGCTGGCTGAAGAAGTGCAGGAACGGCTGGACGGCACCTACGAGGGCTAACACTTTCGGTGCAGGACGGTTTGAGCCTTCGTATGTCTAAAATATTATAGTATCAATGGCTTGCGTTGATCTCCTACGGTGATGGTTCAAGTTGTCTTGGTGTGGTTGTTGATGGCAGAACACCCTGTCCGATTGTCTGGCACGTCGCAATACGCCCCCCGCGTGTCGAACGCCGCGCATATCTGCCTATCGGCAGCCGACGAACTCAAGCAGGTTGGTGTTCAGGTTTTGACGGATCAAACAATTCGCCCCCGAACGCCAACGGATTTTGATTATCCGCAGACGGATGCTGTGCATCTGCTTAATGGCGGGTGTGCGGACTTAGTTGCCGTTGCAGGTTGGCTACACAACGTCCGCTTTGGCGATCGTGTAAGGCCTAGTCTCCCCCTGCCTTGGAAACAAATTCCTCGACACGACTACGAAACGAACTTGAAAAGAACGTAAGTGTTTCTTCGCTGATCGCCTCAAACTCAGCACTGACGATTTCGCGCCCATCGACAATCCTCGACACACGCGGTTTTTCTAGGAGCGGGAGCGTCGAGCCGAGCATGGTTTCGCATTCTCCCACCGTGTTGTTTCGGGCGACCTCGAAGAACTCTTGCGTGTCGAAGTTGAGGCTAAGTTGATTGGTTCGGCACGCGCTGTTGTTCAACGGAACGGCATCGATGAGTTGCCCTTCCCATCGTGTGATCCAATATATTTCGTCCGCGATTTCTCCGACATGGTAGGACTGCACCCACGAGTTTTCGTCAGGCAGCGTCAGCGCGATTTGGCGATACTCACACTTGCCTTCGTTGCGACTGCATTCAATTTCGACGTGATTGATCGGATAGGCGATCTTGTCGTCGATGATCTCAACCGTGCCTTTCACGGAAGCCCAGTTTTCGGTCATCGTTCCACCGAAGTCGAACGGGAAAAAACTGACACTAGTCATGTTCACACGCGAAGCGCGGTATCCGAGCAAATGAATCTGCCAAACGGTCAGCGTGCCCGTGGGTTCCTCGCCTAAATCCGCCTGAAAGGCCCGTTTTGCACCATCATAATCAGCAAAACCGTCATACATCAGCGAGTTCAAGTTGGCCTGCATGACAAGATCGCCGGCAGGCGACGCCACCAGGTTAGCTGCGCCGCTGAACATCATCGGGACTGAACTGCGCCGTTCATCCTCGGATAATGTGAGAAGATGTCCGGGCAGATAGTCACGATACTTTGCGACGGCATCCTCGTCGGCGCGCCCGACACCTGCGAACAAGATGGAAAACATTATTGCGAGCTTAAACATTCGATATGGTGACATGTTCACTAGAATCCCGTCAATGTTGGTTATCTTAGACCTACGGCAAGCCGCCATTCCTCTATAGAGTAGCATTGGTCAACTTGGGCTCACAGCCGTCACGCATGACACTTTTTGTCAGGCGTGACGCTTGCCCAATTGACTCGAACGGCGGCGGTGCGAACCTCGCCCTCCAACACTCCGCCCGAAATCAAGGCACGCCGTGCCACCGACCTCTTGGTGTTCGTAGGGCGAACACCTGCCCCATAGCGGGTGCTTTGAACTGTAATCACCATTCATTATCCGCTCCCCGAAGCGGTGAGATACAACGGCATCTACCTAAGTTGCGATGCGCTTTTTCAGTCGTGCGCTGCCCTCGTGTGGCGCAGTCACGTTGGCCTCCTCCCAGACCTTCGCTGCATTAAGTACAAGCAACTGTTTTGCCCTGCGCAGATGCGATCTGGAGGGACGGCCCGTTTTGCCCGACATTTGACACCGCACAGTCGGGGTGCAGGCGGGGAGACAGGCAAGACGGCCATAAAATCCGAACTACAACGCAAAAGGGCCAGCGCAGTGCTGGCCCTCAAGACATGCGGTGCAAGTGCCTCAGCCGTTGGCTTCGCGGATCTTTTCGGCGGCATCCTTGTCATAGGTCACGCCGTTCTGTTCGAACAATGTGTCCAACTCGCCCGACAGGGTCATTTCGGTGATGATGTCACAGCCGCCGACGAATTCGCCTTTGACGTAAAGCTGGGGGATGGTGGGCCAGTCGGAATAGTCCTTGATGCCCTGACGTATGCCATCATCGGCCAGCACGTTCACATCGGTAAATTCCACGCCCATATAGTTCAGCACCCCCGCCACACGGCTGGAGAAACCGCATTGCGGCATGGACTTTGTGCCCTTCATGAACAGCACAACGTCGTTGCTGGTCACGGTGTCTTTGATTTGTTTTGTTGCGTCGGTCATTTGCGTTTTTTCCTTGGTACAAAGGTTTTTGCATATTCCTGCGGGTCGCGCGGCACCTTGAAGGTGTAAGAATGGCCGCCACCGGCCCCGCCAGAGTGATAGTTGGCTTCGATCTCGTGATAGCCCGTGCCGGGATCAGAGCCGCGTTCGCTGTCTTTGTGGTGCCGGATCGACTGGGCCGCCCGCAGCACCGCAAACAGCAGCACCGCGCCGCTTAGAACGATGATGAGGGTGAACTCCATACGGGCTACTCCGGCGCTTTGGTGGTCAGGGCCAGCGCGTGCAATTCGCCGTTGTTGCCGTCCATCTTGCCCTTGAGGGCGGCATAGACGGCGCGTTGCTGCTGCACGCGGTTCTGGCCTTTGAAAGATGCGTCAATCACCTCGGCGGCATAGTGGTTGCCGTCCCCCGCAAGGTCGGTGATCGTGATCTTGGCGTCAGGAAAGGACGACCGGATCAGGTCTTCGATATCCTTGGCTTGAATGGCCATGTGCGGCACTCCAGTGTGATCGTGATGTTCTATCTAGATTTAGGGGCCATAGGGGTGCTGTGCAAGCGACTAAGCTTGCGGGGGCGGCGCGCGCTGCCTACCTTGAGGTGAAAAGAGGCGTGTGCGCTGCTGGCAGATCGCGGGCCTCAAGGAGAATGAGCATGGATATCTTTGAAAACGCACCGGAGCTGGCGCTGGAATGGCACCGCGCGGGTCGGGGTGCCGCATTGGCCACGGTGGTCGAGACTTGGGGCAGCGCGCCACGTCGTACCGGCGCGATGCTGGTGGTGTCGGGCGACGGCGAAATGATGGGTTCGGTTTCGGGGGGCTGCGTTGAAGGGGCCGTGGTGCTGGAAGCGCAGGACGCGCTGGCCGAAGGCGCGCCGCGGCTGCTGGAATACGGGGTCAGCGACGGCGATGCCTTTGCCGTTGGGCTGGCTTGTGGCGGTACAATCCGCATCTTGGTGGAACCCGTGGGCAGCGCGCTGGACGCCCGGTTGCTGGAACAGATCGTCGATGCACGCGCGGCGCGCAGGCAGGTGGCCTATGTGGTGAACACGGCCGACTGGTCGCGCGCGGTCGTCAGCGATGGCTATGACACCCGCTTTGCAATGGACCGTTCGGGCGTTGAAGATGACGGGACCACATTTGTTCACATCCACAACCCGCCCTTGCGGCTGATCGTGGTGGGGGCGGTGCATATCGCGCAAGCGCTGCTGCCGATGGCGCGGATTGCGGGCTATGATCCGGTGGTGATCGACCCGCGCGGGGCTTTCGGGTCGCAGGCACGCTTTCCCGGCGAAACGATATTGGACGACTGGCCCGACGAAGCGCTGGACGCTGTGGGGCTGGATGCGCGCACGGCGCTGGTGCTGCTGACCCACGATCCGAAACTGGACGATCCCGCGTTGCACCGTGCGCTGAACTCCAAGGCGTTCTATATCGGCGCTTTGGGGTCGAAACGCACCCATGCGTCCCGCGTGGCGCGGTTGGATGCTGCAGGTTTTGACGCAGCGGCGATCGACCGTATTCACGGCCCCGTGGGGTTGGATATCGGCGCGGCCAGCCCGCCCGAGATCGCGGTGTCGATCCTGGCACAGATGGTACGGGCACTGAGGCGCGGCGCATGATCTTTGGCGAGGTGCCATTGGACGAGGCAGAAGGGGCGATCCTTGCCCATTCTATGCCCGCGCTGAAAGACGGCCAGCCACACCGTATTGCCAAGGGCACGGTTCTGACTGCCGATCACCTGCGCGATCTGGCCGCAGCGGGGCGCGATCATGTGGTGGTCGCCCAACTGGGCGGGGACGACGTTGAAGAGAACGCCGCCGCATTGGAACTGGCGCAGTCGCTGGTGCCCGACGCAGATCGGCAGGGTCTGCGTATCTCGGGGGCCGGTGCGGGGCGGGTGAACCTTTATGCGACGACACCCGGTGTGGCGGTGATGGATGTGACGGCAATTGATGCGCTGAATGCGGTGCATCCGATGATTACCCTTGCTACGGTGCCGCAATATCACCGCTGTGACGATGGCGGCATGGTCGCCACGATCAAGATCATTGCATATGGCGTGCCGCGCGCAGCTCTGGCGCAAGCCGCTGCGGCGGGCCGTGCGGCGTTGCGCATCGCGCCGCCGCGCTATGCCACTGCCACGCTGATTGAAAGTCAGGTGGGCGGGTCTGCGCCTGCGGCCAAGGGGCGTGACGCGATGGCCGGACGGTTGGCGCGGTTGAATATGACCCTGACAGACAGGGTGATCTGCGATCACACTCCCCAAGCATTGGCCGCGGCGATCGAAAGGGCTGAAGGCGCGTTTGTGCTGGTGCTGACCGCTTCGGCCACTTCGGACCCGGACGATGTGGCGCCGCAAGCGCTGCGCGTGGCGGGGGGGCAGGTGGCGGCCTTTGGCATGCCGGTCGATCCCGGTAACCTGCTGTTCTTCGGGCGAATCGGCGTCAAACCCGTGATTGGATTGCCCGGTTGTGCACGCTCGCCCGCACTGAATGGCGCGGATTGGGTGCTGGAACGGCTGGTCTGTGGTCTGGATCTGGATCAGAGCGATATTTCCGCGATGGGCGTCGGAGGCCTGCTCAAGGAGATCCCCACACGTCCGCGCCCGCGCGTTACACCCAAATCCTGACCCGTTCCGTTAGCGCATTGTGAACATTGCTGCGTAGTTTGCAGTTTTCAAAACGCAGGCCGCGTGCTTAACTTCCTTCAATGGAGAGTTGAACAGGGAGAACATCATGACACAGGTCAACATGACCGTGAACGGCAAGGCGGCGTCCGGCGACGTCGAGGGTCGGACACTTCTGGCGCAATTCTTGCGCGACGCTCAAGGGCTGACCGGCACCCACGTGGGCTGTGACACCAGCCAGTGCGGCGCCTGTGTCGTGCATGTGGATGGTCAGGCGGTAAAATCCTGCACCATGCTGGCGCTGGAAGCCGATGGCGCGCAGGTCAACACCATCGAAGGGCAGGCCAACGCCGACGGATCGCTGAACGTGATCCAGCAGGCGTTTCAGGACCACCACGGTTTGCAATGCGGGTTCTGCACCCCCGGCATGGTGATGAGTGCGGCGGCGCTGTTGAAAGACAACCCCAAGCCCACCGAGACCGAAGTGCGCGACTATCTGGAGGGGAATATTTGCCGCTGCACGGGCTATCACAACATTGTCAAAGCGATCCTCGCGGCATCCGGTCAGGATGTCAGTGCCATCGCCGCTGAATAATCTGAAATCAATTGGGGGCCAGCCCCCAAGCCCCCGGGATATTGAACGCCAAAAGAAACAGGGGGCGTGGGAGAGGGTCGCATTTAGGGAGGACTAAATTATGCCAAAAGACGGAGGCATCGGCGCCAGCTCAAAACGGCGCGAGGACGTCCGGTTTCTGACCGGTGAAGGCAATTATACCGACGACATCAATCTGCGCGGACAGGCACATGTGTTTTTTCTGCGGTCGGATATTGCACACGGAACGATCAACAGCATCGACACTGCAGCGGCTGAAGGGATGCCGGGTGTTGTGAAGGTTTTTACATCGAAAGATTTCGAAGGCGTGGGCGGAATGCCCTGCGGCTGGCAGGTGACCGACAAGCACGGCGATCCGATGCAGGAACCGGGGCATCCGATTTTGGCGACGGGCAAGGTGCGCCATGTGGGCGAACCGATTGCCGCCGTCGTGGCCGAGACGCTGGAACAGGCGCGTGACGCGGCCGAAGCGATTGACGTGGATATTTCGGAACTGCCCGCCGTGGTGGACATGAAGGCCGCGTTGAAGGCGGATGCGCCCAAGGTGCATGACGAGTTGCCCGGCAACCTGTGCTATGACTGGGGTTTTGTCGAGGAGAACAAGGCCGCGGTCGAAGAGGCGTTTCAGAACGCGGCCCATGTGACCACGCTGGAGTTGCGCAACAACCGTCTGGTGGCCAACCCGATGGAGCCGCGCGTGGCGGTGGGCGACTTTGCCCGCGGCACCGGCGACCACACGCTTTATACCACCAGCCAGAACCCCCATGTGATCCGTCTGTTGATGGGTGCATTTGTGCTGGGCATTCCCGAGCACAAGCTGCGCGTGGTGGCACCCGATGTGGGCGGCGGCTTTGGCACCAAGATCTTCCATTATCAGGAAGAAGCTTTTGTGACTTTCGCGGCCAAGGCGTGCAACCGTCCGGTCAAATGGACATCGAGCCGGTCAGAAGCGTTCATGTCGGACGCCCACGGGCGCGACCATGTGACGACAATCCAGCTGGCGCTGGATGCGGACAACAATTTTACCGCGCTGCGCACCGACACACATGCGAATATGGGCGCTTATCTCAGCACCTTTGCGCCGTCGGTGCCCACATGGCTGCATGGCACGCTGATGGCGGGCAACTACCGCACACCACTGATCTATGTGAATGTCAAAGCGGTGTTCACCAACACGGTGCCAGTCGATGCCTATCGTGGCGCAGGTCGACCCGAGGCGACATTCCAGTTGGAGCGTGTCATCGATAAGGCCGCGATCGAACTGGGGGTGGATGCGGTCGCGCTGCGCCGTCAGAACTTTATCACCGAGTTCCCCTATGCCACGCCTGTAGCGGTGGAATATGACACCGGCGATTATGTGGCGACGATGGACAAGCTGACCGAGATTGCCGATCTGGCCGGTTTCGACGCGCGTCGCAAGGCAAGCGAAGCGCGCGGCAAGCTGCGCGGCTTGGGTGTCAACTGCTATATCGAGGCCTGCGGTATCGCGCCGTCGAACCTTGTCGGGCAGTTGGGCGCACGGGCGGGTTTGTTTGAAAGTGCAACGGTGCGCGTCAATGCCACCGGCGGTCTGGTCGTGATGACGGGCAGCCACAGCCACGGGCAGGGTCATGAGACCGCGTTCCCACAGGTGATTGCAGAGATGATCGGCATCGACGAGAGCATGATCGAGATCGTGCATGGCGACACTGCCAACACGCCGATGGGCATGGGCACCTATGGCTCACGCTCTATCGCGGTGGGCGGATCGGCGATGGTGCGGGCAACCGAAAAGATTATCGCCAAGGCCAAGAAGATCGCCAGCCACCTGCTGGAGGCCTCGGAAAACGATATCGAGTTGAAGGACGGCGCGTTCAGCGTGGCCGGCACCGACAAATCGGTCGCTTGGGGCGATGTGACGCTGGCCGCCTACGTGCCGCACAACTATCCGCTGGAGGATATCGAACCGGGTCTGGAGGAGACGGCGTTTTACGACCCGTCGAACTTTACCTATCCTTCGGGCGCCTATGCCTGCGAGGTCGAAGTTGACCGCGACACTGGACAGGTGACCATCGAACGTTTTGCAGCGGCAGATGATTTTGGCAATATCATCAACCCGATGATCGTGTCGGGTCAGGTGCATGGCGGCATTGCACAGGGGATCGGGCAGGCATTGCTGGAGAACTGCGCCTATGACGAGAACGGCCAGCTGCTGAGCGCGTCCTATATGGATTACGCGATGCCGCGCGCCTATGACATGCCGTTTTTCGACGTGGATCATTCGTGCCAGACTCCGTGTACGCACAACCCGTTGGGTGTGAAAGGCTGCGGCGAGGCGGGGGCGATCGGATCGCCGCCAGCGGTTGTCGGGGCTGTGGTCAATGCGCTGCGTTCGGCGGGCAAGGATGTGACGCACATCGATATGCCGCTGTCGCCGTCGCGTGTTTGGGCGGCGATGCAATAGAGCCGATGGGTGGTTTCGGGGGCGCTGCCCCCGGACCCCCGAGATATTTTTGGCCAAAAGATACGGGCAAGGCCGGTCTGATGGCTGTACGGAAAGGACGCGGAATATGTACAACTTTGATTTTGTGAAACCGACAACGGTCGACGAAGCTGTAAAGGCGCTGGCCGATGAGGATGCGCAGGCGCTGGGGGGCGGGCAAACGCTGATCCCCACGCTGAAACAGCGGTTGGCGAGCCCGTCGCGGCTGGTCAGCCTGACCGGCATCGCCGACATGAAGGGCGTGACGAAAAGCGGTGACAGCGTCGTGATCGGTGGCGGGACCACGCACCGGGTCGTGGCGGAAGAGGCGGCGGGGGCCTATCCGGGGCTGGCTGCTCTGGCGGGCGGTATCGGCGATCCTGCGGTGCGCAACCGTGGCACTATCGGCGGATCACTGGCCAATAATGACCCGTCTGCCTGCTATCCGGCGGCAGCACTTGGGTCAGGGGCGACGATTGTCACCAACACCCGCGAGATTGCGGCGGATGGCTATTTTCAGGGGATGTTTACCACAGCCCTGGAAGAGGGCGAGATCATCACCGAAGTGCGCTTTCCGATCCCGCAAGCCTCGGCCTATGCCAAAATTGCGCAGCCTGCGTCGCGGTTCCCTTTGGTTGCGGTGTTCGTGGCCAGATACGCGGACGGTGTGCGTGTGGCGGTAACAGGGGCGTCGAACAACGGTGTGTTCCGCTGGTCCGAAGCAGAGGCTGCATTGGCGGCGAACTTTGCCGCAGATGCGCTGGACGGGCTGACGCTGCCCAGTGACGACATGATCAGCGACCTGCATGGCACGGCGGCTTATCGTGCTCATCTGGTGGGCGTTATGGCCAAGCGGGCGGTCGCTGCGGCAGGCTGATCACTTGCGTGGTGTAATGAGCGGGCCTTCGCCGATGGCGGGGGCCTTTTTTATATGGGAAACAGGGCTTTATCGCGCTGATATTGTATAACAAGGGCGCTTGCCCCCACCTTTCTTGGGAACGCAACACTGATGCCTCGCGTTGAGAGGCAGAGCGTTGAAATGTTTGAATGCACAAAGAAAGGTCATAATCATGACATCTATTCTTAAACGTACGACTGCGATGGTGCTGTGCACGGCTTTGGTTGTGCCTGTTCCCGGATATTCGCAAACGACAACCCAAGATGAAACGCAAAGCAACCCGCTGATGAAGCTGGGTGCGAATGCAGATGTGTCTGCCGATGTGGATGTCTCTGACGAGATCGACGCAGCTGATGACGAAGCGACCAAGGCCGCCAAAAAAGCCCGTAAGGCCGAGCGCAAAGCCGAGAAAGCCGCAGAAGCGGCTGCCGCTGCGACGGCTGATAGCGAAGCGAAGCTGAAAGCTGAAGCAGATGCTGCCGCTGCGACCGCCGAAGCCGCCGCTGCGACCGCTGAAGCTGAAGCTGCCGCTGCCGACGCTGCGACCGCAGACGTCGAGGCTGATGCCACCCTAGACGCCGAATCTGATGCCACCGCAGACGCCGAGGTTGACGCCTCTACAGACGACGAAGCTGATGCCACCGCAGACGCCGAAGCTGCCGCTGCCGACACTGATGCTGCGACCGCAGATGTTGAGGCTGATGCGACCGCAGACGCCGAAGCTGATGCCACCGCAGACGCCGAGGCTGATGCGACCGCAGATGACGAAGCTGATGTCACCGCAGACACCGAAGCTGCCGCTGCCGACACTGGTGCTGCGACCGCAGACGCCGAAGCTGAAGCGACCGCCGACGCCGACGCCGACGCTGAGGCGACCGCAGATGTCGAGGCTGATGCCAATGCAGAGCGTGCCGAGGAGGCGATAGAAGCAGAGGCTGAAGCTGCGACCACCGATACCACCGCGACTGATACGCAAGCAGATGCCGATGTAGACGCCGAAGCTGCGGAAGAGGCACAGGCCGAGATGACCGAAGAGGAAATCGCCGAGGAAGCCCGCATCGCGGAGCGTCGTGCCGCGCGTCAGGAAGAACGTCAGGCGGCCCGTAAAGAGGCGCGTGCCGCGCAGGAAGACGCCGAAGCGGAGGACGTCGTGACCGAAACCGTGACCGAGTCCACCAGCCGTTCAAGCGATGAGGAGTTCGACACCAAAGCCAACGCCGAGGCGGCCATCGAGCAAGACAGCGGTGGTCTGAGCAAGTTTGAAAAAGCGTTGCTTTTGGGGCTGGGTGCCGTGGTTGTCGGCAAGGTGTTGAGCAATGGCGATGAAGTTGTGTCAAATTCGGGCGACCGTGTGGTTGTGCGCCGTGACGGCGATCTGCGCGTGTTGAAAAACGACAACGAGTTGCTGCGTCAGCCCGGCTCGGATGTGCGCACCGAAAGCTTTAACGACGGGTCCACCCGCACCACTGTCACCCGTCAGGATGGCAGTCAGGTTGTGACCATTTCCTCTGCTGACGGCACCGTGGTCGAACGCTTCTTGCGCCGCACCGACGGGACCGAGATCACCCTGATCGACGATACGGTCGATGTGGAACCGGTGGCTGTGTCCTTTTTGGAATCGCGCAACACCCGTACAACCACGTCTGCCGACTCGGCTGATGTGGCGGCACTGCGCTCTGCGCTGTCTGCCGGGCAGGAAAACACCGCTGGCCGGACATTCTCGCTGAGTCAGGTGCGTGAAATTCGTGCCGTGCGTGAACTGGTGCCAACAATCGAACTGAACAGCGTGACGTTCGACACAGGATCAGCGGCCATTCGCACCAGCCAAGCAGAAGAGCTGGCAGAGGTGGGCGGCGCGATCGTGGATGCGATCGAGCGTGATCCAAGTGCGATTTTCCTGATCGAAGGTCACACGGACGCCGTGGGCAACGATGCCTATAATCTGGCGCTGTCAGACCGTCGTGCGGAAACCGTGGCCCTTGCGTTGACCGAGTATTTCGACGTGCCGCCGGAAAACCTTGTGACCCAAGGTTATGGGGAAAGCACGCTGAAGATTCGCACCCAACTGGCCGAGCGCGCCAACCGCCGCGCTGCCGTGCGCAATGTGACTTCGCTGCTGCGCTAAGACCGCAGCCAAATCAGACGAAAAAGGGCGCTGCCGAGAAGCAGCGCCCTTTTACATGGGAATGTCGGGGGTTTCAGCCTTTGGAGGCGACCGGCCCGATCAGCATGACCATCTGGCGGCCTTCCATCTTGGGAAAGTTCTCGATCTTGCCGACTTCTTTGGTGTCTTCGGCGACACGTTCCAACAGCTCGCGACCCAGATTCTGGTGTGCCATTTCACGGCCCCGAAAGCGCAGGGTGATCTTTACCTTGTCGCCGTTTTCCAGAAATTTGAACACGTTGCGCATCTTGACGTCATAGTCATTGGTGTCCGTGTTGGGACGAAACTTGACCTCTTTGATCTCGATGATCTTTTGCTTCTTGCGGGCTTCGCTCTCGCGCTTTTGCTGCTCATATTTGAACTTGCCGAAATCCATGATCTTGCACACAGGCGGCACGGCATTGGGCGAAATCTCGACCAGGTCCAAGCCGGCCTCTTCGGCCATAGCCATTGCGCGGGCCGGTGTCACAACACCGACGTTCTCGCCCTCTGCGCCAATCAGGCGGATTTCGTTCGAACGGATTTTTTCATTGATGCGCGGGCCGGTGTCACGTTGCGGCGGCGCGTTATGTGGTCTGCGAGCGATGATGAAGGTCCTTTGATCATTGCAATATTTTCAAGGTGTCAAACTAGACGCAGCCCTGTCTTCATTCAAGGCGCAAAACGGCTCGGAGGGTCCGAAATGGTCGAATTTCCCCTTGCACCTGTGCAAAACAGTGCGCATCTGAAAGGTGAAGGAACAATGCGGTGTGTGAACACCGGCTTGAATACTGTGAAGGGGACTTTGTTATGAAAAATCTGTTGTGGATTGTTGTGGCTGCTGCGGTGGCGCTTGGTGCGTATTTGTTGTGGTCTGGCCGCAGCATTCAAGAAGTTGCGACCGAAGCGGCAGATGCCGTGAATGCACCCGAAGCGCTGGACAGCGCATCGGATTCTGTGGGTGCTGCGGTCGAGGCCACCGAAGGCGCTGTGGCCAACGCAGTTGATGCTGCTGGCGAAGCGGCTGCGGATACAGCCGAGCAGGCGTCGGAAGCAATCGCCGAAACCGCAAGTGACGCGGCTGCGGCAGCAAGCGAAGCGGCGTCGGATGCGGCTGATACGGCAAGTGAAGCGGCAAGCGATGCAGCGACTGCGACCGAGGATGCGGCAAGTGAAGCAGCAACTGCTACCGAAGATGCGGCACCTGCGACCGAAGAAGTTGTAACCGAAGATGCCGCAGAACCGGCTGACACAACTGCGGATGCGTCGAATGACACCACAACCGCCGTTGCCGAAGGCACCGAAGGTACAGCCGAAAGCGTTGATGTGACTGCGGAAGCGTCGGCTGAAACCGGATCAATGGCGGACCTGCTGACCGCCGAGGGCTTTGACTATGACAAGGTCAGCGCGATGATCGAGGGTTCGGATCTGGGTGCTGTGGAGAAACAGCTGCTGACCAGCGGTCTGGAAAAAGCTCGCGACAACCCCGAAGCGCTGGAGCTTATGTTGGCGAAAATCCGCGAAGCGATGGGCATGTAAGCCACTCGCTGTATCGCAGAAAACAGAAAACCGCGCCCCGGACAGGGCGCGGTTTTTTTTATGTCCGGGTATCGAACGGCTGCCCGACGGGTTCGAAGTTAGACCCCGTCGCCCACAAACGCCTTTTCGATCACATAGTGACCCGGTTCGCTGTTGGCACCTTCTTTCAGGCCATAGCCTTCGAGGAGTGCCTGAATATCCTTGTTGAACGCCAGCGACCCACAAACCATCGCGCGGTCGGTGTCTGCCGTGATCTCAGGTACGCCCAGATCGGCAAACACGGTGCCGTCTTCCAACAGGGTGGTGATGCGGCCCATCTTGGGGCTTTGTTCACGCGTGGTGGTCGGGTAATAGCGGATCTTGGCCAGATTTTCGGGCCCGATCAGCTCTTGCATCAGCTCGTCGGCCTTGAGGTCTTCGATCAGCTTGGCGCCATAGGCCAGTTCGGCCACATCGCGGCAGGTGTGGGTGATGATCACCTCGTCGTATTTTTCGTATGTATCCGGTTCGCGCAGCAGCGACGCAAAGGGCGCAAACCCGGTGCCGGTGGAGAAGAACCACAGCCGTTTGCCGGGCAAGAGCGCGTCATGCACCAGCGTTCCGACGGGCTTGGGGCGCAGGATGATCTCGTCGCCGACCTGAATATGTTGCAGCTTCGAAGTCAGCGGGCCGTCCTGCACCTTGATCGAATAGAACTCCAATTCATCGTCCCATGCGGGGGATGCGATGGAATAGGCGCGCAACAGCGGCTTTTGCTTGCCGGTTTCGGGGTGCGGGTCGCCCATCAGGCCGATCATCACAAACTCGCCCGACCGGAACCGCAGCGACGCAGGGCGCGTCACCCGGAAGGAAAACAGGCGGTCGGTCCAGTGGGTCACCGAGGTGACGGTCTGGGCATCGGGCAGGGTCGGGGCCTTGATGGCAGCAACTTGGTTCACGGGTGTTTGCTCGGTCATTTGTTCACTTTCACACAAGATTTGGTCTTGCGTGCCTTGTAGTAACGGGAAGGATATTCGGGCGAAAGGTGTCAGATGGCCGCGTTGGTCTGGCCGCGCAGGCGGGCCTGATAATCATGGGCCTGCCAGTCTGCACGAAACAGCCATTGGTCCTCGGGCTGGCGGGCGGCCAGCGTCTGGCTGATTTCGACCTCGTCAAAGCCACAGCGGCGCGCCATCGCGTATTGGTCGGCGATCACATGACCGCGCGCGCGCAGACGGCCCGTGTAGCCACGCAGCCGCAACATCCGCGCGATGGTAAAGCCGCGCCCGTCATGCGACGAGGGAAAGTCGATGCGCACCATCTTCAGGCTGGACGACAGGGTGATGTCGGCGGGGTTGACGTCGCTGGGCACATCCAGCGCGGCCACATCATTGGTGGCCTCGCCGAATGTGGTATAGCCCTGTTCCCATGTGTCGGGGCCAAAGCCCGTGTCGGTCACGATAATGCTCATTGTTGTGCTCCTGTGCGAACCATTTTGCCATCGACAAAGTGAATGCCGCATTCGTCCTTTTGTGAATTCCGCCACCGTCCGGCGCGGGGGTCTTCGCCTTCGGCCACGGGCGAGGTGCAGGGCGCACAGCCGATGGACGGATAGCCCTGCGCCACCAGCGGGTGACGGGGCAGGCGGTTTTCGATCATGTATTCACGCACGTCTTCGGGTGTCCACCGGGCCAGTGGATTGACCTTGATGCGGGCACCTGTGGGGGCGTCTTCGACCTCGAAAAACTCCAGCTGGGCGCGTTGGCCCGACTGATAACGCTTGCGCCCCGTGATCCAGCCGCCGTGCCCTGCAAGCGCCTTTTGCAGCGGGCGCGTCTTGCGCAGAGCGCAGCAGGCATCGGTATCGAACTGGTGCAAGGTGCCGTCGGGATCTTCGAACGACACCTCGCTGTCCGCAGCACGGATGATGCGCAGGTCTTTCAGGCGCAGCCGTTCGGCAACCTCTTGTTGGTAGACCAGCGTTTCGGTGAACAGCATTTCGGTGTCGATGAACAGCACCGGAACCGACGGGTCCACCATCGCCAGCAGGTGCAGCAGCACAACCGATTCCGCGCCGAAGCTCGAGACGAGGGCCAGCCCCTCGATCTCGTTCACCGCGGCACGCAGCACGTCGGTCGCGCCGTGATGGCGCAACCGGTTGTTCAGCGCCTCTGCCTGAAGGTGCAGGTCTGTGGGAACCGGCCCTTCGGGGAGAGTTTCTTGGGCAAGATGAAGCATGGGTTTCACTTGTGCTTACTCGGCCGCGACGGATTTGGCTTCGGGGTACAGGGCGGACTTGAAGGGTGCCATACCGAGGCGGCGATAGGTTTGCAGGAAGGTCTCCGAGCGGTCGGCGCGGTGATCCAGATAGGCATCGACCAGACGTTCGATGGCGGGCACGATGGCATCGGCGGAAAAGCCGGGGCCTGCGCGTTCACCGATAGCGGCGGTTTGCGTGTGGTCGCCGCCCAGCGTGATCTGATAGTTTTCCACGCCCGCACGGTCGAGCCCCAGAATGCCGATGTGCCCGACATGGTGGTGGCCACAGGCGTTGATGCAGCCCGAAATCTTGATCTTCAGCTCGCCGATGTCGTGTTCCAGCTTGATGTCGTCAAAGCGGGTGGCGATTTCCTGAGCGATCGGGATCGAACGGGCGGTGGCCAGCGCGCAATAATCCATGCCGGGGCAGGCGATAATGTCCGAGATCAGGTTGATGTTGGCCGTGGCCAGTCCGTGTTCCTTCAACTTTGCATGGATTGCGGGCAGGTCGGCGCGGTGGACATGGGGCAGGATCACGTTCTGCTCGTGGCTGATACGCAATTCATCATGGCCGTACTGGCGGGCCAGATCGGCCATCACGCGCATCTGCCCGGCGGTGGCATCGCCCGGCGTGGCGCCATGCGCTTTCAGCGAGATCGACACGATGGAATAGCCTTCGGCGCGGTGCGCGGTCAGGTTGGTGTCTGCCCAAGCACGAAACACCGGATCATCGTTATAGGCCTGATTGAACGGACCAACGGATTTATGCGCAAAATCAGGGGCTTCGAACTGTGCCTTGATGCGGGCAAAGTGATCCTGATCGACGCCTGCGAACATCGGTTTGACCAGCGCGAAACGTTCTTCGACGAGACGGCGGATCTCTTCCAGACCGACCTCGTGGACGGTGATCTTGATGCGGGACTTGTACTTGTTGTCGCGACGACCGATCTGGTTCCAGACGCTGACGACGCTTTCCAGATAGGGCAGCAGGTCTTCTTCGGGCAGGAAGTCGTGGATGACCTTGCCGATCATCGGCGTGCGGCCCAGACCGCCGCCCACCAGGACCTCATAGCCGATCACGCCGTCACGTTCGACGATGCGCAGGCCGATGTCATGGGCGCGGATCACGGCGCGGTCGTTTTCCGCGCCGGTCACCGCAACCTTGAACTTGCGCGGCATGGACTGGAATTCGGGGTGATCAGTGGACCACTGGCGCACCAGTTCGGCCACCGGGCGCGGGTCTGCGACCTCGTCCGCGGCGGCACCGGCAAAGTGGTCTGCGGTCACGTTGCGGATGGTGTTGCCGGATGTCTGGATCGCGTGCATCTGCACCTCGGCCAAGGCGTCCAGCATGTCGGGCACATCGCGCAGTTCGGGCCAGTTGTACTGGATGTTCTGGCGCGTGGTGAAGTGGCCATAGCCCTTGTCCCATTTCTCGGCCAGATAGGCGAGCTGGTCCATCTGGCGGCTGGAGAGCGTGCCATAGGGGATAGCCACGCGCAGCATATAGGCGTGCAATTGCAAATAAAGACCGTTCATCAGGCGCAGCGGCTTGAACTCGTCCTCGGTCAGGCTGCCGTCAACGCGGCGCTCGACCTGCGCGCGGAACTGGCGGTTGCGTTCGGCGACGAATGCGGCGTCGAAATCGGTATAGGAATACATCAGTTCACCTCGGTTTGTTTGCCGTGGGCATAGTTGGAGGGGCCTTTGGCGCGAAAGGCTTCGCGAAAGTGGGCGGGCGCGGGCGCACCGTTCGACGTGTCCACATCGGCCAGATAGGCGCCAACGACTTCGCCGGTTTGCTGTGCGGCTTCGATCAGCCGCAGGTCGGCGTGGGCTTCGTCGGTCAGCACTTCGGCATCGGCCAGTTGGCGGCTCCAGCCGTCACGGGTTTGATAGATCACGTCGCCCGCCAGAAGGTGGTTGGCAGTTACGACTTTGGGTGTGTACGGTTTGGGCATCACAGGGCCTCTTGCAGAATTTGGGCGATGGGTTGGGCTGCGGCCGCGCGCGGAGCGAGACCATAGAACATCAGGGCGGGGCCGGTCATGTAGGCATCTGTCAGGGTTTGCGGCAGACAGGCCAGCGTGGTGCCGATGATCCGCTGTTCGGGGCGCGAGGCGTTTTCGATCACGGTCACCGGTGTGGCGCGGTCGGCACCGTGCATTATCAGGCGACCCTGAATGAAGCGGGCGGATTTCTTGCCCATATAAATCGCGGCAACCTCGCCGGTCCGGGCCAGTGCGGCCCAGTCGTGATCAGCAAAGCCTTTCATGTCGTGGCCCGTCAGAAACCGCACCGAAGAGTTGCGGTTGCGCTTGGTCAGGCTTTGACCGATGGCGGCCACGGCGGCAGAGGCCGAGGTGATACCGGGTACGATATGCCAGCCGATTTGCGCGTCGGTCACGGCGTCGATCTCTTCGTCCAGACGGCCAAAAACGGTGGCATCACCCGATTTCAGGCGCACCACCTGCGCGCCGGTGCGGGCGTGTTCGACGATCAGCGCGTTGATGTCATCTTGGGACATCGATGGGCCAAAGCCCTCTTTGCCAGCGTCGACCATCACCGCCTCGCGGCGGGCCAGTTCCAGGATTTCGGGGCTGATCAGGCGGTCGTGAATGACCACGTCGGCCTCGTCCAATGCGCGGCGGGCCTTGAGCGTCAGCAGTTCGGGGTCACCGGGGCCGGCACCGACAAAGGCCACGTGGCCTTCGCGGGCAGTGCGGGCCAGATGGGTTTCCAGCAGGTCATCCAACGCGGGGCGCACGGCGTCTTCTCCCGCTGCCATCGCGCGGGGGCCTGCGGTAAAGTAATAATCGCGCCAGAAATCGCGGCGCGGGCGTCCAAAGGGCAGGGCGTCGGCGGCACCGCGAAAGGCTTTGCCGATGCGGGCCAGTGTGCCCAGAGTGGTGGGCAGGCGTTCTTCCAGATCGGCCTTGATCGCGCGGGCCAGCACGGGGGCTGCCCCTTCGGTGCCGATGGCGACTGTCACGGGATCGCGGTCGACGATGGCGGGGGTGATGAATTCGCTGTCGTGCAGGTTGTCGACGATGTTGACCAGCGCGCCGTCGGCCTTGGCGATGGCGGCGGTGCGCGCGTCTTCGGCCTCGTCTTCGTCGGCGGCATAGAACAGCGCAGCATTGCGCGCGTCACCGGCCTGCAAGGCGCGGCGCACCAGCGTCAGCTTGCCTTGGGACGCCCATATTTCGATCTGCGCGTCGGCACGGGCGGCGAACACGGTGATCGCAGCCTGCGATTTCATCAGCAGGCGCAGCTTGGCCAATGCGGCTTCGCCACCGCCCGAAAGGACGATGCTGCGGCCCTCGGTGGCCAGAAAGATCGGAAAATGGTTCATGGCGCTGCGATCCCGTGCTTCGTTGACTTGAGTGTATATATAGGAAATATTCCCCCTGTGACGCCATATGCTCGCGCAGATAAGGACATACGTTCTGTACTGCGGTGCAAGAGGAACACCCGTACTGACATGAGAGGAATGCGCGAATGACTGTTCGCATCGACGATACAGACCGGAAGATTTTGGCAGAACTGCAACGCGATGCCAGCCAGTCACTGGACGAAATTGCCAAAGCAGTCGGCAGTTCCAAGACACCTGTCTGGAACCGGATTCGCAAATTGCGTGATGGTGGCGTGATCGGTCAGCACACGGTTTTTCTGGATGCCGACGCGCTGGGGTTCGAGGCGTGCTTTTTCGTGCTGATCCGCACATCCGAACATGACGCCGCTTGGCAGGCGCGGTTTCTAAAGGCACTGAAAGACCGCGCGGAAGTGCAAGAGGCGCACAGGCTGGCGGGCGACATCGACTATATCCTGAAGGTGCGGGTGAAGAACGCCCGCGCCTATGACGTGTTCTATCAGGCGCTGATTTCCGAGGTGAAGGTCCACAACGTCACGGCGCTGTTGTCGATGGAAGAAATCAAATCGACCACGATGCTACCGCTATAGGCGGACCATCAGCTGTTCCAGCTTGTGAAAGTGGAAGCTGTCGGCGTAGCGCGGCGCGTCAGCCTCGTGCAGGTCGGGGCAGGCGTCGAACAGCGCTGTCAGCGCCACCTGCATTTCCAACCGCGCCAGCGGTGCACCCACGCAAAAATGCATTCCCCCGCCAAAGGCCAGATGCGCCGTCGCCTTGCGGTCGGGGTCAAAGCGGTCGGGGGCGGTATAGACCGCCGGATCACGCCCCGCAGCGCCCAGCATCAGTGCCACCTGATCGCCGGGAGAAAGCGTCTGGTCGCCAACTGTGACCTGCTCATAGGCGTAGCGCGTGAACATGTGCAGCGGCGGGTCAAAGCGCAGAACCTCTTCGACAACTTGCGGAGTGATCGCGGGCACGCTGTTTTGCAGCAGGCAATGCACGGCGTTGCCCAGCGAATGTACCGTCGCCTCGTGGCCCGCATTCAGCAGCAGCACGCAGGTGCCAATCAGGCTGTTGGTGCTGAGTTTCTGGCCGTCTTCTTCGGCGGCGATCAGCCGGGTGATCAGATCATCACGCGGATCATCGCGGCGCGCGTCGATATAGCCGCGCAAAAAGTCGGAAAATTCGCGCGCGGCGGTGTTGGCCGCATCCTCGATCGCACGGTCCCGGCCCGCCTGATACATCGCCACCATCGCCGAGGACCAGCGCAACAGGTCTGGGCCCATCTCTTCGGGGACACCCAGCAAACGCGCAATCACCCGCACCGGCACTTCGGTGCAATAGGCGGGGATCAGGTCGAAATCGGCATCGCGGGGAAATCTGGCAATCAGGTCCGCGCAAATCTCTTCGATGTCGCCTTGCAGCCCCGCAATCCGGCGCGACGTGAACGCACGCAGCACCAGCCCGCGCAGTTCGGTGTGGCGGGGCGGTTCGTGTTCCAGCATCGAATGTTCTTCGACTGCGTAAAAGTCCGTCAGATGGTCCGGCACCGGCATCCGCAACTCGTCCGGTATTTCGCGGCCCAGCCGTTTGTCGCGCAACAGCGCATGGACTGTGGCGTGGTCAAAGGCCGCCAACATGCCATAATCATTCCAGTACAGCACCGGCCCCGTGGCACGGGCCGTGTCGTAAAATCGGTAGGGGTCTTGCACAAAGGCGGGATCAAGCGGGGATTGGTCAAGTGTTATCATGGGTGCAGATGATAGCGTGGCTCTGGTCTTTGCAAGGCTGACGTTGGTAAACTCTGGCGCATGACCGGACATATCCGCAAACGCAATCTGATCGTGCTGGGCTTTGTCGCCTTGGTGGCTTTGGCCGCTTTGGGCTTGTGGCGCTATGGCTATGTTCAGGCGCTGGACCGATTGCAGCGGCAGGGCGAGTCCGATCTGGCGCTGGCGTCGGACCGGCTGACTGCGCAATTGCAGCGGTATCGCGAACTGGCGGTGTTCATGTCCGAACACCCCGCCGTGCGGGCCGTATTGGAAGGGGGCGGCGCCGCGCCTGCCAATGCATTGTTTCAGGACGTGGCTGACAAGACGTCGGCGCTGGATGTGATTCTGGTGGATTTTTCGGGTCGTGTGCGGGCGGCGGCGAACGGAACCGGAGGAATGAATCTGGGCAGCACGGCCTATGTACGGCGTGCAATGCAAGGGGCGTTGGGCACCGGTCACGGGGTGGGGACGCCATTGCAGGGGCGCGCCTATTACCACGCGGCACCGATATTTGGCGATACCACGGGGCGGGTGATCGGTGCGGTGATCGTCGCCGCAGACGTCAATGCGCTCGAGGCCGACTGGCGCGGGTCGAACCCTGCTGTGTTTCTGACCGATGCACAGGGGGTGGTTTTTGTCTCGAACCGGTCCGAGCTGTTGTTCTGGCAGCGACAGGGCGGGCAGGGCGCGTTGTCCCAACCGCGCGGCACCAGACCCGCGTTCACCTACCATACGACCGCAGGCTATGACATCTGGCACCAGATGTGGGATCCGTATCTGCCGCGCGAAGCTTTGCACATCACGCGGCCCTTGCCGGTCATCGGTTTTCTGGGGGCTGCGTTGATCGACATCGCGCCAGCGCAGCGCATCGCGCTGTTGCAGGCGGCGGCCTTTGCCGCGCTTTGTCTGGCCTTTGGTGCACTGCTGCTGGTCGCGACCGAGCGGCGGCGCACTCTGGCGCAGGCCAATGCGCTGCTAGAGGCGCGGGTGGCCGAGCGGACAGCCGCCCTTGTTGGAACCAACGCGCAATTGCTGCGCGAGGCCGCCGAGCGTGAAGAAGCGCAAGCGGCGCTGGCGCGTGCGCAGGCCGATCTGGTGCAGGCAGGCAAGTTGGGTGCGCTTGGCCATCTCAGCGCGGGCATCAGCCACGAGTTGAACCAGCCGCTGATGGCCATCGGGTCATTTGCGGAAAACGGTCTGACCTTTATGGACAAGAACCGCCCCGAGCGCGCCCGCGAGAACCTGTCGCGGATCAGTGAAATGGCGCAGCGGATGGCGCGCATCATCAGCAATCTGCGCGCCTTTGCACGGCAGGAAAGCTCACCTTCCGTGCAGGTGGACGTTTGCGAAGTGTTGCGCAGTGCGTTCGAAATCACCGGCCCGCGTCTGCGCGAGGCGGATGTGACCGCGACATTGCAGGCGCCCGAGACACCCGTTTGGGTGCGTGGCGGCGATGTGCGGCTGGGTCAGGTGTTTGTGAACCTGATCACCAATGCCGTCGACGCGATGGAGGGCAGGCCCGTCCGTGCGCTGCACATCACCGTTCAGGATGGCGCGCAGCCTTCGGTTACCGTGCGCGACACCGGGCCGGGCATCGACGTGCCCGATCAGGTCTTTGATCCGTTCTATACCACCAAAAGTCAGGGCGGTGCCGAGGGCATGGGGCTGGGGCTGTCGATTTCCTATGGCATCGTGCAAAGCTTTGGCGGAGAGATACGTGGCGAAAACACGGGCGAGGGGGCTGCCTTTACCGTGCAACTGGTCCCTTGGGATGAAAGCGAGGCGGCATGAGCATTCGGGTTCTGGTGGTGGATGATGATGCCGCCGTGCGTGATGCGGTGGTGCAGACGCTGGAGCTGGCGGACCTTGATCCGCTGGCAGCCGGTTCGTTCGTCGCGGCCAAGGATCACATCACACCTGATTTTGACGGGGTGATCCTGTCCGATATGCGGATGCCGGGGCGCGACGGGTTTCATTTGTTGCAATATGCGCTGGCTCAGGATCGCGACCTGCCGGTGATCTTGCTGACCGGGCAGGGAGATATTCCTACGGCTGTGGATGCGATGGCCAAGGGCGCGTTCGGGTTTCTGGAAAAACCATGCGCGCCCGCCGACCTGCTGGCGACGGTTGAACGCGGTCTGAAAACCCGTGCCCTGGTGCTGGAAAACCGTCGTTTGCGGGCGCTGGTCCACAGCGGTGATGCCGCAGAGCGGATGTTGTTCGGTCAGTCGGAACTGGCCCATACCCTGCGCGCGCGGGTGCGCCAGTTGGCGGCGGTTGAAACGCAGGTGCTGGTACAGGGCGCACCGGGCACCGGTGTGTCAAAGGTGGCCGAGGTGGTGCATCTGTGTTCGCCGCGCTCGAAAGCACCTTTTGTCAAACGCGCCAGCGCAGGGCTGGAGCCGGACGCGCTACGCGAAGCGTTTAAAGAGGCGCAGGCCGGCAGCCTGTTCATCGACGAGATCAGCCAGATGCCTGCCGCCACCCAGATGACACTGGCCAGCGCGCTTGAGGGCGGTTTGCCGTGTCGACTGATCGCGGGCAGCACGCAGGATTTGCAGGCGGCGGTCGACAACGGGCTGCTGAACGCCGACCTCTATTACGGGATTGAAATGATGCCGGTGCGTATTCCCTCCCTGTCCGAACGTCCCGAGGATATACCGGTGCTGTTTCGTCACTATGTCGAACAAGCGGCCGAACAGGCAGGCCTGAGCACACCCGAGATCAGCACGGATCACCTTGCGGCATTGATGGCGCAGGACTGGCCCGGCAACGCGCGGTCGTTGATGAGTGCAGCCATGCGTTTTGTGCTGGGTATGCCCGAAGACATGGCCGAGGCCGCCGAACTGGGGCTGAGCGAGCAATTGGCGCGGGTCGAACGTGCGCTGTTGATCGCGGCACTGGGGCGGCAGAACGGACATGCAAGTGCGGCGGCATCCGCCCTGAAATTGCCGCGCAAAACCTTCTACGACAAACTGGCCCGCTACGGGATTCGGGCAGAGGACTATCGGCGCTAGGCCTGTGCGGATTTCCGCACATGCGGTACAGGATGGTGTGTGGGTTTCCGCACGGTGCCGTTTGGTTGACGGGAAAGGTTGCATTAAAAACTCCACGCAACAACTTGTAAAATATATATAAATTACCATATTTTTGCCGCGCCTCACGCAGTGTTGCGTCCCGTCCCCTTGCTGCTGTTCACTCTTGCGTGACGCGACGCTTGGGAGAGGGTCGCGCAGATATGCAAAAAGCAAACTCTGGGAGGAGTATCATGAAGTTTTTTACCGCCGCAGCCGTGGCCCTGAGCCTGTCCGTTTCCGCTGGTGCCGTACAGGCCGCCTGTGACGACGGCGAAATCGTGATCAAATTCAGCCACGTCACCAACACAGACAAACACCCCAAAGGCATCGCCGCCTCGCTGCTGGAACAGCGCGTGAACGACGAGATGGACGGCAAGGTGTGCATGGAAGTGTTCCCGAACTCGACACTTTACAATGACAATCAGGTGCTGGAAGCGATGCTGCAAGGCGACGTGCAAATGGCCGCGCCCTCGCTGTCGAAATTCGAGCAGTTCACCAAACAGTTCCGCATTTTCGATCTGCCGTTCATGTTCACCAACATCGACGCGGTTGACCAGTTCCAGACTTCGGAAACCGGTCAGGCGATGAAAGAATCGATGACACGCCGCGGCCTGTTGGGGCTGGCGTTCTGGCACAACGGCATGAAACAGATGTCGGCCAATGTGCCGCTGTTGCAACCCACCGACGCCAACGGTCTGAAGTTCCGCGTGCAGAACTCGGACGTGCTCAAGGCGCAGATGGCGGCATTGGGGGGCTCGCCCCAGCCGATGGCATTTTCCGAAGTGTACGGCGCGCTGCAAACCGGCGTTGTGGACGGTCAGGAAAACACGTGGTCGAACATCTATGGCAAGAAGTTCTTTGAAGTTCAGGACGGAGTGACCGAAACCAACCACGGCATCATCGACTATCTGGTGGTGACCTCGACCGACTTCTGGGACAGCCTTGATGACGACACCCGCACACAGCTGGCCACGATCATCGAAGAGGTTTCGACATCGCGCAACGCAGAATCCACCCGCGTGAACGCCGAGGCCAAACAAGCGATCATCGACGCAGGCGGTGTTGTGCGTGAACTGACAGCCGACCAGCGTCAGGCATGGGTCGACACGATGAAACCCGTCTGGGAAGAGTTCAAGGGCGACGTGGGCCAAGAGAACATCGACGCTGCACAGACGATCAACGCCACAATCAACTAAGCCGCTTCAGGCTTGCGCGCCCGGCCGTTATTGAAAATGGCCGGGCGCAGTCTTTCACACATCATCGGAGGGGCGGTATGGCACAGCGCTATGAACCCAAATCCAGGCTGGGCCGCATCGTGAACGAGATCGAAGAGACCGTGATCGCGCTGCTGCTGGCGGGTATGACTATCATCACATTTGTCAACGTTGTGCTGCGTTACGGGTTCAACACCGGCCTTATCTGGGGCCTGGAAATGGTGACCTTTTTGTTTGCGTGGCTGGTTCTGTTCGGTGTTAGCTATGCGGTGAAAACCACCGCGCATCTGGGCGTGGACGCGGTGATCAACCTGTTCAGCATGCCGGTTCGCCGGATCATCGCGCTGGTTGCAGCGGCCGTTTGCATCTTTTACGCGGTGCTGCTGCTGAAGGGCGCGTGGGACTATTGGGCCAACTTTGCCAATCTGCCACAAACCACCGGCACCGTGTTTCCCACCGGTTTTGAAGAGATGAAACGCTCGTCCTATCGCGGCTGGTACGAGGTGATCGACATTCCGTTTCCCGCGTGGCTGACGTGGATCGAACCGATCATGAACGAAGGCGAGGCCTACGAGAAAATCCCGCGCTTCATTCCCTATGCAATGCTGCCCTTTGGCATGGCGCTGCTGTTGTTCCGCTTTGTTCAGGCCGGCGTGCGTGTCTGGACGGGTGCGTCTGACAGCCTGATCGTCAGCCACGAAGCCGAAGACGACGTCGAAGCCGTCGCACATATGAACCGCGAGGGTTAAGCCATGGAAGTTCTTGTTCTTTTTGTCATGGTGGTCGGCCTGATGCTGATCGGTGTGCCGATTGCCGTGTCACTGGGCATGTCGTCGATTGTGTTTCTGCTGGTGCTGTCCGACACCTCTTTGGCGTCGGTTGCGCAATCGCTGTTTCAGGCGATGGCGGGGCATTACACCCTGCTGGCGATCCCGTTCTTTATTCTTGCGTCCACGTTCATGTCGACAGGTGGTGTGGCCAAGCGGATCATCCGCTTTTCCATCGCCATTGTCGGGCATTTTCCGGGTGGTCTTGCGATTGCGGGCGTCTTTGCTTGCATGATGTTTGCGGCCCTGTCCGGTTCCAGCCCTGCGACGGTTGTGGCGATCGGGTCAATCGTGATCGCAGGCATGCGGCAGGTGGGCTATACCAAGGAATTCGCCGCCGGTGTCATCGCCAACGCAGGCACGCTGGGCATTCTGATCCCACCCAGCATCGTGATGGTGGTCTATGCCAGCGCCACCGATGTGTCAGTGGGGCGGATGTTCCTTGCGGGTGTTATTCCGGGTCTGATGGCAGGCACCATGCTGATGGTCACCATTTACGCGATGGCAGTGATCAAGAAGCTGCCAAAGGGCGATTGGCTGGGCTGGGGGGAAGTCGTTAAATCGGGTCTGAGTGCCTCTGGCGGTTTGTTCCTGATCATCATCATTCTGGGCGGCATCTATGGGGGCATTTTCACGCCGACCGAAGCCGCCGCCGTGGCTGCGATCTATGCCTTTCTTGTCGCAAGCTTTGTCTATCGCGACATGGGGCCGCTGCATGCCACGGAAGAAGGCGCGCGGAACCACAGCCTGTTCTCCAGACCTTGGGCGCTGGTCACGGTGTTGTGGCACCGCGACACCCGCGATGCGTTTTTCGAGGCGGGCAAGCTGACCGTGACGCTGATGTTCATCATCGCCAATGCGTTGATCCTCAAACACGTGCTGACCGACGAGCAGATCCCACAGCAGATCGCCAGTGCGATGCTGGACGCGGGCTTTAACTGGGTGGTGTTTTTGATCATCGTCAACGTGATCCTGCTGATCGGCGGGCAGTTCATGGAGCCCTCGGGCCTGTTGGTGATCGTGGCACCGCTGGTGTTCCCGATTGCAATCGAGCTGGGTATTGATCCGATCCATCTGGGTATCATCATGGTGGTGAACATGGAAATCGGGATGATCACGCCGCCGGTGGGTCTGAACCTGTTCGTGACCTCGGGCGTGGCAGGGATGCCGATGATGTCCGTGGTGCGCGCGGCCCTGCCGTTCCTTGCAGTGCTTTTCGTGTTCCTGATTATGGTGACCTATATTCCGGCAATTTCGACATGGTTGCCAACGATGATGATGGGGCCAGAGATTATCACGAATTAGATATTCCGGGATAGACGCAATAAAAATACACTGGCCCCGCACACCGGCGTCAGAAACAGGCCGCACCTGCAAGGGGGCGGCCTGTGTGCGTTGAACACGGGTGGCCAAGCTCACAAAGGTCTGTCTCTGGGGCGAACAGCCGGAATGGGGCCGATAGTGGCGGATGCTGCGCGTTGCACGAACGGCTGCTTTGATGTCAGCTTCAGCCCATAGGCCAGATTTCGACAACGCCATGTGCAACGGCGCAAGGAACACCTGATACCTTTTCGATAGCATCCTCAAGGGATGCTGCTTCGATGACTGCAAACCCTGCGACGGGGAGATCTGCGACCATGAACTGTCCTTGGCTCGTCTCGACACCAGACGCTTCTGGATTGCGAACTTGCACGGGTGGCCCAGCGACGCCAATCAGCGCCCCTTCGGCGACAAGTTGTGCGTCTTGTTCGTGTGCAGCGGCTCGTATCGCCTCCGGCGTCCGGTCATATCCGTCTCGGTCTCCGTAACCGATCGTCAAAAACTTCGGCATCATATGCTCCTTTCGATCTCAGTGTGGTGCTGACTCGCAACCAGCTTGTCAAATGCTGCTTGAAGCGGCACCGATACACTCCGTCCCGCGCGGCAGGCCTTGGCACCCTCATTGCTGCGGGCCCTTGCTAATATCCGCTTGTGCGCAACTGCACTGCGGCGACAGGGGATTCACCTTACGTCAGCTTCGGGGCTATAATTACCGATGCGGCGACGCAGAATTTGTTCAGCTACTTTCTTCTTTACAGTTCACTTGCGCTGTGGCTGGCTCATCCAAAAAGTAAGGAAGGCATTCTAGTGGATTTTCAAATCTGGCTGGCGTTCGTTGCAGCATCAATCGCACTTTTGCTTATTCCAGGGCCAACGGTTCTACTCGTTCTCAGCTATGCGATCAGTCAAGGAAAGCGGGTAGCTATCGCGACCGTTGGTGGCGTGGCCCTCGGCGACCTTATTGCAATGTCCGCATCCTTGGCCGGTCTCGGTGCCTTGGTTCTGGCTTCTGCCACCCTGTTCACTATTCTGAAGTGGGTCGGGGCGGTCTATCTTGTATATTTGGGAGTTAAGCTCTTTCGAGGTGCGTCAAGGGCCTCACTTGGCGATCTGGAGACGGTGACAGAAACCAGCGCATCCAGCGTCTTTGGTCACGCCGCTGCGGTGACTGCGCTCAACCCCAAATCCATCGTGTTCTTCATAGCATTCGTGCCACAATTCGTTGTCGTCGACAGCCCGCTCCTGCCTCAGTTCGCGATTCTCGTCGTTACGTTTGTCGGGTTGGCTGCGATCAATGCGCTCGCCTATGCGCTCTTGGCCGACAAATTGCGGACCAAGCTTGCACGCCCTTCGGTTTTGGCTTGGTTCTCTCGTCTTGGCGGTAGCGCACTGATTGTCATGGGCGTTGCGACAGCAGCGTTCAAGCGAGCACAGTAGCCTCGTCGGAGGTCGGCTTCGTCCCGCATTGCCGACGTTAAAACCACCCACCACGAATAACCGTTTCAAACGCCAGGTCGCGCCACAAAGGCAACACCCCTGACCGAAAAGGCAGAACTTGTGACGCGCGACGGGGGTGGATCAACTGGCGATCAGGGCATGAATGATCGGCGTGAAATCCTGCGCTTTCAGGCTGGCGCCGCCCACCAATGCGCCGTCGACGTTGGCACACTGGAAAATCTCGGTCGCATTGCCCGGTTTGACCGATCCGCCATAGAGCAGCCGGATTGCAGTGCCGACCTCGTCGCCCAGACGCTGGATCAGGCGGGTGCGGATAAAGTCGTGGACTTCGTTGATTTGCGCAGTGGTGGCAACGGCACCGGTGCCGATGGCCCAGACGGGTTCATAGGCGACCACCAGATTACCGCCCGTGGTGCCGTCCGGAACCGAACCTGACAATTGCTCTGCGATGATGTCCAGCGTGTTGCCCGCCTCGCGGGTTGCGGCGCTTTCGCCGATGCACAGGATGGCGGTCAGGCCCGCGTCCCATGCGGCCATGGTCTTGGCGCGCACATCGCTGTTGCTTTCATGGTAAGCGTCGCGGCGTTCGGAGTGGCCCACAATCACATGGGTGGCCCCTGTGTCCGCAATCATCGGGGCGGCGATGTCACCGGTAAAGGCACCTGATGGCGCGCTGTGGCAGTCCTGTGCGCCGATGGTCAGAGCGCTGGATCGAGCCAACTCGCTGGCGCGGAACAACAGCGGCGCTGGTGGGCAGATCACGATGTCGGTGTCGGTGTCGGTGCTGTCGGCATGCGCCGCTGCCAGTTCCGAGATCACGCCAAGCGCTGCACTGCTGCCGTTCATCTTCCAGTTGCCTGCTGCCATTTTGCGCCGCATCGTTGTCCCGCCTGTTTGAAATTGCTTTGGCCCAGATTTAGCATTGCGGCGCAGGGCGGGCAATGTAGGCTTTTGGGACGCGGGGTCTTACACCCGCTTCAGGTATTCGAGACAAGGACACAGGCATGATCCCCAGACTGGACGCGGCTTTGATTGCGGCACGCGACGCACAGACCATCGCGGCGCTTGCGCAGGCTGCCCGCGACACGGGCTTTGCCACCGTTCACAACACCGCGCTGACGGCTGCGCGTGTGCGCGAGGTGATCGAGACCTATCGCGCATTCTTCCATCTGCCCGAGGCGCAGAAACGTGACGTGGACATGGCCCGCACCGGTGCGAACCGGGGGTGGGGTGCTGCGGGGTCAGAACAGGTCGATCCGGGGGCCAACCCTGACTATAAACAGTTCTTTGATGCGGGGTTCACACTGCCCGAGGGCGATCCGCTGGCCGCATTGCCGGTCTATGCGCCGAACTGCTGGCCCACCCGACCGGCGCAGTTTCAAGATGTGATCGCGGCCTATTACAGCGATGCTTGCGATGTCGCGATGACGGTGCTGCGCGGCATTGCCGAGGCGATCGACGCCCCGCGCGATTATTTCGACAGTGCGTTTGACAAGCCGATGGCGCTGTTGCGCGGGAATTATTACCCGCAACGCCCCGCATGGGCGACGGCGCGGGATTTTGGCATCGCCACGCACACCGATTATGGCTGTTTGACCTTGCTGGCGACCGACGGAACGCCGGGGCTGGAGGTGCGCAAACGCGGCGGCGGCTGGATCGCGGTACAAGCTCCTCCGGGCGATTTTGTCATCAATTTCGGCGAGATGATGGAGATGTGGACAAAGGGCCGTGTTCAGGCAACGCCGCATCGTGTGGTGGGCACCAACGCCGAGCGTATCTCGGTGCCGCTGTTTTTCAATCCGGCCTATGACACCAATGTGGCGCCCATCGGATCAGGCGATGTGATCCGCGCGGGCGACCATATGGAAAAGCGGTTTTCGGAAACATACGTGCATTTGCAAAGCAGGGCCTAGAGACAGGCAATGGCCTGACGGGCCAGTCCGGTGGCCGCGTCGGGGTCGTCCAGCGCGCTGTCGGGCAGTTCCCAATAGGGCATCGCGGCAGCCTTCTGGCCGGGGCGCTGATAGGTCCAGCGCACCATGCCCAGATCATCGAACCGTGCTTGCATGGCGCCGACGCCTTTCAGCATCAGACGGCCATCGGACATCAGCAGCGCAAAAATCTGGCCGTCGGTGTAAAACCCCATGCCGCCGAACATGCGACGGGTGGACATAGGCCCCACATCGCGCAGAAGATCCAGCGCCATCTCGACCGCTTCATCGGAAACGGCCATCGGCGCCTAGCCTTTGACCAGATGTTCGGCCATCTCGGCGGGGTCGGCGAATTTGATCGATTCGCCGCAGCCGCAGGCTTCGGTCACGTTGGGATTGTTGAATTTGAAGGACGATTCCAGCAGCGAGGTTTCATAGTCGATCTCGGTGCCGAACAGGAACATTTGCGCCATCGGTGCAATCAACACCCGCGCGCCGTCCTGTTCGACGGCCTCGTCGTTGGGATCCTGTTCGTCCACATATTCCATTGTATATTCCATGCCTGCACAGCCGCCCTTTTTGACGCCGATGCGCAGCCCCTTGTGACCGTCCGCTGCCATAAGTTTGGCAATCTGGGCGGCGGCTCGGGGGGTGATTGTGACGGCTTGCTTGCCGGGGATGGAAAACATAAACAGAACTCCTTTGACCGCAATGTAGGGGTGGTGCGCCGTAATCTCAAGCTATCGCAGGGTCGCGACGAGGCTTTGTGTCGCAAAACCCCACGCCAGCGCCCAACCAAACGAGGCCAAAGTGCCGATAATCACGTATTCGCTGGCTTTTTGATCCCGCGAGGCGGTCTCGAACCGCAGGATGGATTTCGCCGCAATTAGAAAACCGATGCCCGTGGGTTCACCGATCATCACCATCAGATAGATCAGTGCGCGTTCCATCAGCCCGATGATGCGGCCTGCGTTGTCCAGTCCTTCGATCTGTGCCGCCGCACGCCACGGCGCCATCAATAGACCCACCGCAGGGCCGCCCAGCACGGTTGCGGCCATCACACCGCACAGCAGCACCGCCAGCGGTTGCAGCCACGGCGCATAGCCCCCCCAGAGACCTGTGGCAAAGGCATCCGGTAGCCATGCAAGCAGTGCAAGGATCACGGCCATATGGGCGGCTTGGGTGCCCAGATAGGACCACAGATGCGCAGGCAGACGTTTTGCGGCCAAAGCCACCGCAGCATGGCCCAGTGCCGTCGCCGCTGCCAGTTGCGCAGCACCGCCCAATGCGATCCACGCCAGCGCAAAAACGATCCCGACGCGCAGGGCCAGCGGGGCGCGGGCGGGAATCAGGTGAAAGGCCAGCAGCCACGCCAGCGTCAGGGCCAGAGCGGTGTCGATCATGTCGGGTAAAAGCAGCCGTATATGGCTGCTATTTCATGTTGCAGTCGAATATGGCTGCTTTTCGGGGTGTCAGTCATTTTCCAACATCTCGCATACGTCGATCAACACACGGATGCCCGCCGCTTCTTGCAGGCTGTGGATGGTCTGGCGGCTGACATCAAAGCGGTCGGCCAGCGCGTCCTGTGTGGGCGCTGGCACCGCCAGCGACGCCAGCGCGATCTGTGCTTGCCGCACGGTCCAGCGGCTGCTGATGTGATCGGCAAGGGGCAGGGCGGATTGCAGCGGTTTCGGGGCCGTGTCGGTAAACAGTCTGGCGGTGCGCGCCATGTCATCCAGCGCCCGACCCGAGGCGACAAAGGCGGCACCCTCGGCGTCGGACAGATCGGCCCCCGCGACGGTCCCGCCGCCGGTGGCCAACCCGATGCGGGTGTCGTGCGCCTTGCCGGTCATGCGCACGCCCGCGCGAAACGCCAGTGCCGCGCGCAGGGCCATCGGGGCGGCGCATACGGCCTGCCAGCTGTCACCGCGTGCGCGGGTCAGGCGCGGGGCCACGTCCTGCCATCCGGCCAAAGCGGCAGCCGCCGCGTCCAGTCCCTCAAAGACCTGCGCCAGCCCGCCCTCGGGCAGGTTGGACGATTTCACGATATCTCCGGTCAGAACGGCCAGTTGCGGCATGGGGTATCCTCTTTGCCGACCAGTTGTGCGGGCAAATCCGGGGCCATGCAACTGCCGGACGGCGGCGAAAGGTAGAAAAAGCCGCGATCGCAGACGGCAACACGGCACAGGCCGCACCGCCGGACAATCTGCCCTGCATAGAAAAAGCCGCCCCCGAAGGGACGGCCTGATCACTGTATCGTCTCGCTTAAAGGGGCTTAGAGACCCATGCAGTTGGCGTAATATGTCACGGTCGCAGGCCAGTCCGAGAACACACCTTCAACGCCGACGTCTTGGGCGATCACGTCCAGCGCCACCAGATAGTCGCTGTCGTTCTTGACCACATCACCGACCGACTGGAAATACCAGCCACCACCGGTTGCCAGCGGACCCGAGCGTTCCAGTGTCCATGCGATCAGCTTCAGACCGGCCTCTTTGGCGGCCAGCGCATAGGCGGATGCGGCCAGCGCGCCGTTGTCGTCGGTCAGCAGCATGTTCAGCGAGGGGGCCAGATACTGCACGCCCTGCGCTTTCAGGTCGGCAAAATCTTCGTTCCATGTGGCTTTGTCCTGTTCGTCAAAGCCTTCGGACCATTCTACCAGAAACACCGCCTGTTTGCCGAATTCGGGTTCGTTGTTCACCCAGTACAGCACGTCTTCAAGGTTGAACGACTGCGGCCAGACGTCCGATGCGGGGATGTCTGCGGCCTTGTATTCGTCGATCATCTTTTGCGCATAGTCGGCTTGGCTGAAGCCGTCATGGGGCATCTCGACCGAGGGGCTTTTCAGTTCGGGGGTGAATTTGGCGCCCAGCGACTTGATCAACTGGATCGATTCCGCGTGGGTCATCAGCTTGGCATCGTCGGTGTAGAGCGTGGTGCGAAAGCCCGCGACGCCCCCCTGATAGGCCTCGGCTGTGGTGGCCGTGGCATCGGCGCTGTCCATTTTCGGGGTCAGCGTGCGGAACTGCTCCAGCGTCAATTCCGAGGTGCGGCATTCGGCACTGGCTTTGGTATCACCCGACGCAGGGGTAAACGCGGTGTTGCAGGTGTTGGCCAGATCGCTGACCAGGATGTTGGTGGTGGTGTGCAGGTCGTTCTGCGCGTGGCGGCAGACCAGTTCGTGATCCTTGGTAAAGGTCACGTCACATTCCAGGATGCCCGCGCCCTGACGCGCACCGGCGATAAAGGACTGGTCTGTATGCTCGGGGAACATCAGCGCCGCGCCACGGTGACCGATCGAAAAGTCGGTTTGGGCTGGCGTCTGGGCCATGCAGCTGGCCAGTTTGTCCTTCAGCGCACCTTCGGGCAGTTTGTCAACGAGATAGGCAGGACGGGCACCGTATGAGACAGCAGTTGACTGGCCGTGCCCGTCGGCTGCGGCAAGAACGGGCAGGGCGGCAAGGGTTGCCGCGAACAGTGAAATACGCATGGAAAGCTCCAGTTGTCAGGTTGTTATGTGAAGGCCTTCTGAATGTTTAGTGTAACAGATCTGTGATCCATTTGCGAAGCTCGCGTGACATCCGCAGTCTTTCTGCCCGCTGAATTGCGCCAGAACCCGCCGACGCTGATCCGGCATCCGGGGGAACTTTTTGTGCCACCAACCGTTCCCCACCAAACAATCGGAACATTGGAGCGCTGGTCATGACACGTCGCAAAGACACCCCCCACACAACAACGGACGCAGGCATTCGCGTTCAAAGCGACGAACATTCGTTGACCGTGGGACCAGACGGCCCGATTGTTCTGAATGACCACTATCTGCTCGAGCAGATGGCCAACTTTAACCGCGAGCGCATCCCCGAGCGGCAACCGCACGCCAAAGGCTCGGGTGCCTTCGGGACATTCGTGACCACGCGCGACGTGTCGCAATACACCAAGGCCAAGATTTTCCAGCCGGGTGCAAGCTGCGATGTGGTCATGCGCTTTTCGACCGTGGCAGGCGAACGCGGCAGCCCCGACACATGGCGCGACCCGCGCGGGTTTTCGATCAAGATGTACACCGAAGAGGGCAACTTTGACATGGTGGGCAACAACACGCCCGTTTTCTTTGTCCGTGATCCGCTGAAATTCCAGCACTTTATCCGCAGCCAGAAACGCCGTGCCGACAACGATATGCGCGACCATGACATGCAGTGGGATTTCTGGACGCTGTCCCCCGAAAGCGCCCATCAGGTCGCCTATCTTATGGGTGATCGTGGCATCCCGAAAACATGGCGCCACATGAACGGCTATTCCAGCCACACCTATTCGCTGGTCAACGCAGATGGCGAACAGTTCTGGGTCAAGTTTCACTTTATGACCGATCAGGGCGATGGAAACGACTATCTTGCTCAGGACGAGGCCGACAAACTGGCCGGAACCGACGGCGATTACCACCGCCGCGACCTGTTCAATTCCATTCGTGACGGGAACCACCCTAGCTGGACGTTGAAATGGCAGATCATGCCCTTTGAGGATGCCAAGGCCTATCGCATCAATCCGTTCGACCTGACCAAAGTCTGGCCGCACGCGGATTACCCGCTGATTGAAGTTGGCAAGCTGACGCTGACACGCAACCCCACCGACTTTCACACCCAGATCGAACAGGCCGCTTTCGAGCCGAATAACATGGTGCCGGGTGTCGGGCTGTCGCCGGACAAGATGCTGCTGGCGCGCGGCTTTGCCTATGCCGATGCGCACCGCGCGCGGTTGGGGGTGAACTACAAGCAGATTCCGGTGAACGGCGCCACATCCGAGGTCAACAGTTACTCCAAGGACGGGGCCGGGCGGACGCAACCCGTCAGCGATCCGGTCTATGCGCCCAATTCTTACGGTGGCCCATCGGCGCACCCTCAGGCGGGGCCCGAGGCGGGGTCGTGGTACACGGACGGCGAAATGATGCGTCAGGCGTATACCCTGCGCGCAGATGACGACGACTGGAGTCAGGCCGGTGCGTTGGTGCGTGACGTGATGGACGACGCTGCACGTGCGCGTCTGGTGTCGAACGTGGTCGGCCATCTGTGTGACGGGGTCAGCGAAAAGGTGCTGCAACGTGCATTCGAATACTGGCGTAATATCGACGACGCGACCGGTGACAAGATCGAAGCGGGCGTGCGCGAAAAACTGGGCTGGGCATCGGATGCGCCGGGCCTTGCCTCAGCCGAGAGTATCAGTGGAATCTGATGTATATATGATTAAAAACAAAGGATTGGATCATACCGCTTTCCGGTGGCTGAGTGCGGTACGCATCAAAAACCGCTGCAACGGAAATGAAAAAGCGGGCCCAGGCATTGGCCCCGCTTTGTGATAAACAGCGGATTGTGCCGCCGCCGGCCTTACATAAAGCCCAGCTCCAGCCGCGCTTCATCAGACATCATTTCCATGCCCCATGGTGGTTCCCACGTCAGTTCGACGTCGACGGTTTTTACACCGGGCAGGGGTTCAACCGCATCGGCGACCCAGCCGGGCATTTCGCCCGCCACGGGACAGCCCGGCGCTGTCAGCGACATGATCACACGCACGGCGCCGTCATCAGCGATGTCGATGGTATAGATCAGGCCCAGCTCGTAAATATTCACCGGGATTTCAGGGTCATAGACCGTGCGGCAAGCTTCGACGACCGCGTCGTACAGCGGGTGGTCGGTGGAGGACGGCGCGATCAGCGGTGTCCCTTCTAGCATGTCTTTGGACTGGTCCATTTGGCCTCACTCTGGTTCCTGACTGATTATATAGGGATAACACCGGCATGCGTCCAGAGGGGCTGGGGCAGTGCGTCGCACCGAAGCGCTGCGGGTTGTGCGGTTTTTGCACTGCGCCAGAGGCCGCTCAGCCTTTGCGTTTGCGCACGGGCTGCGGTTTCACCCGCGCCTCGATCATATCGTAAAGCATCCCGACAATATCCTTGCCCGTGGCCTTTTCGATGCCCTCGAACCCGGGCGAGGAATTCACCTCGAGCACTTTGGGGCCGGAATCCGAGCGCAGCAGATCGACGCCTGCCTTGCCCAGACCAAAGGCGCGGGCGGCGCGCAGGGCGGTGTCGCGTTCGTCTTTGGTGATGCGCACGGTTTTGGCCGATCCGCCACGGTGCAGGTTCGAGCGAAAATCGCCATCCGCGCCGGTGCGCTTCATCGCAGCGACCACTTTGCCGTCGATCACCAGACAGCGGATGTCTTCGCCCGCCGATTCCTTGACGAATTGCTGCACCAGAAAGTTGGCGCGCAGGCCACGAAAGGCGTCGATGACGCTTTCGGCGGCCTTTTTGGTTTCGGCCAGAACGACGCCTTTGCCTTGGGTCGATTCCAGCAGTTTCACGATCAGCGGCGCGGTTCCCACCAGCCCAATCAGATTGCCGGTGTCCTTGGGCGACGCGGCAAAGGCGGTGGTGGGCATACCGATGCGCTTGCTGGCCAGCACCTGATGCGCGTGCAGCTTGTCGCGGCTGGCGGTGATGCCCGCGCTGCCGTTGACGCAATAGGTGCCGATGGTTTCGAACTGGCGGATCACGGCGGTGCCATAGGGCGTGATCGACGCGCCGATGCGCGGCACGACCGCGTCATAGCGGGGCAGGCGTTTGCCATCATAATGCACTTCGGGGGCCATCGTGTTGATCGCCATATAGCAGCGCGTGGTGTCGATCACTTCGACGGTGTGGCCGCGCGCCTCGCCAATCTCGACCAGACGGCGGGTGGAATAGTTGTCCTCGCGGCTGAGCACCGCAATGCGCAGGGCGCGCTGCGGGGCGGCACGGCGCACGGCGGCAGAATGGTAGACATCATAGCTGAGGTCCGGTTGCAGACGCTTTTCCGTGGCAGTGATCGAAATGTGATCTTGAAGCGCCTGACGTCCCAGCAGCATCCGGCTGGTCATGCCGGACCGGTCGGTCAACGTCACTTCGATGGGCCAAGACTGGCCCGCAACTTCCAACGTGGTTTCAATGACATAGCGCAGCTCGGATTCGCCGTTGGACGAGGTGATTTCGCGGCGGTCCTTGATCTCGGCGGAACAGGTCATCTGCACCTGCGTCTGGCCCGCGACGGGGTAGACGTTGAACCGCACTTTGGGCTTGGCCGCAGGGCCAAAGACTTCGATGTCATGGGCATGCAGCGCCGAGGTGCGCGCGCCGGTGTCGATCTTGGCCTTGAGGGCGGGCAGACCCAGTTCGGGCAAGCCGATCCATTCTTCCCAGCCGAAATGTAGACTGTCCATTGGTAACTCCTGTCAAAGGCGGGCAGCGCCAGTTTGGCGCGACATATGTGTCAAAGGTATAAAAGGGGATGGCGATCAGGCCTTGGACGCTTTTGCGGCAGCTTTGGCGGCCTCGGTGGCAAGGCGGCCGGGATCCATGAAGTGGTCGATCATTACAGGCGTCGCCAGTGCATAGGCGTCGCGCAGCGGCAGATCGCGGTGCTGGTGCAACGCGGCCTTGCCCTTGGCAATGGGGCCGGGGTTGCAGGTGGCCAATGTCGTGGCAAAACCGGTGGTTTGCCGTGCCAGTGTTTCCGCCGGACAGATGCGGTTGAACAGGCCCGCAGATTGCGCCCAGCCTGCATCCATCGGGGTGCCCGACAGGGTAAGTTCCATCAGGTGTTTGGGGCCCACGTTGCGCGATACGGCAACGGCAGGGGTGGTGCAAAACCCGCCATTGGTCACGCCGGGCAGGCAGACGGTGGCGCGCGGGCTGGCAAAGGCCAGATCGCAGGACGCCACCAGTTGCAGGCCTGCCGCCGTGGCGATGCCGTCTACCATCGCGATGGTGGGCTTGGGCAGTTCTGCCAACGCCAGCATCATGTCACCACAGGCCTCGAACAGTCCGGTCAGAAAGGCGCGCCCGCTGTCGTGGTCCGCGCGGTGGCGGGCGATTTCCTTGATGTCGTGCCCTGCGCAAAAGATATGTCCCGGCCCTGTCAGAACGACAACGCGCACGGCGTCATCGGTTGCCAATACGTCCAACATGCGGTGCAGGTCCTTGATCATAGCCATCGACAGCGCATGGGCCGCACCGCCGCCAAGGCTGAGCGTTGCCACGCCATCGGTCACATCGCAGGTGACAAGATCGGGGGACTGCATCTGGTTCATCAAGGCTCCTTTTGCGTATCATGCCACGATGGGGCACCTGTGCGCAACGCGATCGGACAGGGCAAGGGCCCCGTTGCCGGTACAGGCCTTAAAAAATCGCAAAGCCGGTGATTCAGTCGTTTATGTCATGCAGCACACGCCGCGCGCCCGAGCTTTGGCGGCGAAAGACCAGCCGCAGAACGATCCACGCCAGCAGCGACAGGCCCGCGAATATCGCCAGCGCCAACGCCAGGGTCAGCCCCGGTGCCAAAAAGCCGACAACGGCCGCCATCACCAGCGCCCCCAGCGCAAAGCCCAGAAAGATAAAGCCGGGCGCCAGCACTTCGACCACGCCCAGGGCGATGGCAACAGCCAGCCAGACCCACCAGATGCCAACCAGACCGGCCATCATCCACGCCCCTTGAGCATTTTGAACGCATCGCCAAAGGCTTCGAGTGCTGCGGCGGGCACCACAATCGTCTGTTTGCCGTCGCCGCGTCCCAGCGTGTTCAGCGCCTCGACCTGTTTCAGGGCCACCTGATATTGCGCGGCTTCGATGCCATGCTCGGCAATGGCTTTGGCCACAACTTCGGTGGCATAGGCTTCGGCGTCTGCCAGAACGCGGCGCGCCTTGGCCGATTGCTCTGACGCATAAAGCTCGGCGTCGGCGCTAAGTTCGACCGCGCGTTTCGATCCTTCGGCTTCGGTCACCTGCGCGCGGCGGGCGCGTTCAGCGTTCAGTTGTTGCATCATTGCGGCGCGGGTCGCGGCATCAAGGTTCACGTCCAGAATTTCGGCGCGGGTCACTTCGATGCCCCAGTCATCCACCGCGTCTTCGACATTGGCCTTGATTGTGTTGATCAGGGCCGAACGGTTCGCCTGCACCTCGTCAAGATCCATCTTGCCGATCTCGGCACGCACGATGCCTGCGACCGTGGTCGAAATGGCACCGTCCACGTCACGAATGCGGTAGACGGTCTTTTCCGGTTCGGTGATACGGTAAAAGACCGAGGTGTCGACCTGTACCAGCACGTTGTCGCGGGTGATCGCGTCCTGACTGGCGGTGGGCAGCTGCCGTTCTAGAATTGAAATCCTGTGCGCCACGCGGTCGATAAACGGCACAATCATATTGACGCCAGGCCCCAGAACCGCACGCAGGCGGCCAAACCGCTGAACGACATGTTGTTCAGATTGTGGCACAATCTGTACAGATTTAAAGACCACCACCACCAGCAGCAGGGCGGTCAGAAGATAAACAATATTGTCTTGGGCGAGAGCGATCAGCTGATCTTCTAAAGGCACGGGTGAATTCCATTCATGACAAGATGGGGAAATATCCGCTGCGGACCTATGGATTGCAAGTTTAAACCATCCGGTCTAGGCCGCGCGTGAAACGGTTTCAGCAGTGCTTAAGAGGTGCGCCATGACTTTGATCACCTTCCGCAAGGATGCAACAGACGGCAAGGCCCGCACGGGGGTTCTGTCGACCCCGCGCGGTGACATCCGTACGCCCGCCTTTATGCCGGTGGGCACCGCCGCCACGGTCAAGGCGATGTTGCCCGAAAGCGTTGCAGCCACGGGGGCGGATATCTTGTTGGGCAACACCTATCACCTGATGCTGCGCCCGACGGCGGAACGCATCGACAGGCTGGGCGGGCTGCACAGGTTCATGAACTGGGACAAACCGATCCTGACCGATTCAGGCGGCTTTCAGGTGATGTCGCTGGCCGCGCTGCGCAAGCTGACCGAAAAGGGTGTGACCTTTAAAAGCCACATCGACGGATCGCGTCACGAGATCACACCGGAACGGTCGATGGAAATCCAGAAGTTGCTGGGGTCGGATATTGTCATGTGTTTCGACGAATGCCCCGCGCTGCCCGCCGACAAGACGCGGATTGCACAAAGCATGCGCCTGTCGATGCGGTGGGCGCAGCGGTCGCGCGATGCGTTCGGTGATCGTCCGGGTCATGCGCTGTTTGGCATCCAGCAGGGCGGGTTAGAGCAGGACTTGCGGGCGGAAAGTGCTGCCGCCCTGACCGAGATCGGCTTTGACGGCTATGCGGTCGGCGGTCTTGCCGTGGGCGAGGGGCAAGAGGCCATGTTCGGCTGTCTGGACTTTGCCTCGGACCAGTTGCCGCAGGACAAACCGCGTTATCTGATGGGGGTGGGCAAGCCGGACGATATTGTCGGTGCCGTGGCGCGCGGCATTGACATGATGGACTGCGTTTTGCCGTCGCGATCAGGGCGCACGGGGCAGGTGTTTACCCGCCACGGCGTGCTGAACATCAAGAACGCCCGCCATCAGGACGACCCGCGCCCGATCGACGACGCCTGCACATGCCCTGCCTGCACGAAATATTCGCGGGCCTATCTGCACCATGTGTTCCGCAGTCAGGAGATGATCAGCTCGATGCTGCTGACGTGGCACAACCTGCACTATTTCCAGCAGATCATGGACGGGATGCGTAAGGCGATTGCCGCAGGCACCTTTACCCGCTGGCAGGCGGATTTTCACGCCAACCGTGCGGGCGGCGACATCGAACAGCTTTAGCGCGGCAGCATCCTGTTCAACAGCTGTTGTACCCGCGGGTGCGGTTGCAATGTCAGCCTGTAGGTTTTGTCGCACGGACATGAAACTATGGATTGGCGCGTTAAAAGGTTGTTTTCACGATTATTGTTTCCTAATTCGGTGCAATTCTTGGTGATGCGCGGGCATTGTCCTGCCGCGCGCGCGAATCGTAGCGGTGGCAGGATGTGCCGTTTTTCCGCCCCCGCAGCCTCCGTTCTGCACCGGACACGCCGAATTGACCTGCCGCCTTTTTTTACGTGCAATTCGACCCGCTACATCGCTTTTTGAACGTGTTTTAGCATAAAAAACGTCTGTTTTGGCCAAAAAGCCCGAACAGTTCGTTTGGTCCCATTGCGCCGCCCCGAACACCCCGTCATTGTGAAACCTTGAAACAGGCAGTGGTCAAACACAGTTTACAAGTCTGAAACAAGGAGACGACCAAGGTTGCCGAAACAGGGACCAGTTGTCTTGCTAGATAAGGAAAAGAGCATGCAAGAGCCCCTTAACGCATCGTATCCGGTCCTGCCGCTGCGCGACATTGTGGTATTTCCGCATATGATCGTGCCGCTCTTTGTTGGCCGCGACAAATCCGTGCGCGCCCTCGAAGAGGTCATGGCAGATGACAAGCAGATCCTGCTGTCCAGCCAGATTGACCCGTCAGAGGACGATCCCGAAGCATCGGGTATCTACAAGGCGGGTGTGCTGGCCAATGTACTGCAACTGTTGAAACTGCCCGATGGCACCGTCAAGGTGCTGGTCGAAGGGCAGGCGCGGGTGCGCATCACCGAATACCTTGAAAACGATAGCTTCTTTGAAGCACGCGCCGAGTATCTGACCGAGATGCCAGGCGATGTCAGCACCACAGAGGCGCTGCTGCGTACTGTTGCAGATGAATTCGAGCGCTATGCCAAAGTGCGCAAGAATGTCCCCGAAGAGGCGCTGACCGCTGTCGGCGACACTGTCGAGCCTGCCAAACTGGCCGATCTGGTGGCAGGACATTTGGGCATCGAAGTGAACCAGAAGCAGGAGCTTTTGGAAACGCTGAGCATTTCCGAGCGGCTTGAGAAAGTTTACGGCCTGATGCAGGGCGAGATGTCCGTGTTGCAGGTCGAGAAAAAGATCAAAACCCGCGTCAAATCCCAGATGGAGCGGACCCAGCGCGAATATTATCTGAACGAACAGATGAAGGCGATCCAGCAAGAGTTGGGCGATGGCGAGGACGGCAAAAACGAAGTTGCCGAACTGGAAGCCAAGATCGTTGCAACCAAGCTGAGCAAGGAAGCCCGCGAAAAGGCCGACAGCGAGATCAAAAAGCTCAAGAACATGAGCCCGATGAGCGCCGAGGCAACGGTTGTGCGCAACTATCTTGACTGGATGCTGTCCATCCCGTGGGGTGTGAAGTCGCGCGTCAAAAAAGATCTGGGCCGCGCCCAGAAGGTGCTGGATGACGACCACTATGGCTTGGACAAGGTCAAGGAACGGATCGTCGAATATCTGGCCGTGCAGCAGCGCAGCAAAAAGATGAAAGGCCCGATCATGTGCCTTGTCGGCCCTCCGGGTGTCGGCAAGACCAGCTTGGGCAAATCGGTGGCCAAAGCCACGGGCCGTGAATTTATCCGCATCAGCCTTGGCGGTGTGCGCGATGAAAGCGAAATCCGTGGTCACCGCCGGACCTATATCGGGTCGATGCCGGGCAAGATCATTCAGGCGCTGAAAAAGGCGAAAACCACCAATCCGCTGATCTTGCTCGATGAAATCGACAAGATGGGTCAGGATTTCCGCGGTGACCCCGCATCGGCCATGCTGGAAGTGCTGGATCCGGAACAAAACGGCACATTTGTCGATCACTATCTCGAGGTCGAATATGACCTGAGCAACGTGATGTTCCTGACCACGTCGAACAGCTATAACATGCCGGGCCCGCTGCTGGACCGCATGGAGATCATTCCGCTGGCAGGGTACACCGAGGATGAAAAGCGCGAGATCGCCAAACATCACCTGTTGGCCAAGCAGATCAAGAACCACGGTCTGAAAAAGTCCGAGTTCGAGCTGACCGACGAAGGGCTGACCGACATCATCCGCTTTTACACCCGTGAGGCGGGCGTGCGGAATCTGGAACGCGAGATTGCCAAAGTGGCGCGCAAGGCGCTGACCAAGATCGTCAAGAAAGAGGTCGAGAGCATTTCGGTGACATCGGACAATCTTGACGAGTTCTTGGGCGTGCGCAAACACCGCTATGGTCTGGCCGAGCTTGAGGACCAGATCGGTGTTGTCACCGGGCTGGCCTATACTTCGGTTGGCGGCGAGCTGTTGCAGATCGAAGCACTGCGCCTGCCGGGCAAGGGCCGGATGAAGACAACCGGCAAGCTGGGCGATGTGATGAAGGAAAGCATCGACGCGGCCTCCAGCTATGTGCGGTCGATCAGCCCGAAAATCGGGGTGAAGCCGACCCAGTTCGACAAGATCGATATCCACGTCCACGTTCCGGACGGGGCGACACCCAAAGATGGCCCCTCAGCGGGTCTGGCGATGGTCACGTCGATCGTGTCGGTGCTGACGCAAATCCCGGTGCGCAAGGACATTGCGATGACGGGCGAGGTCAGCCTGCGCGGCAACGCCATGCCCATCGGTGGGTTGAAGGAAAAACTGCTGGCTGCCCTGCGTGGCGGTATCAAGACGGTGCTGATCCCGCAGGAAAACGAAAAGGACATGGCAGAAATCCCTGACAATGTGAAGGAAGGGATGACAATCATTCCCGTCAGCCACGTGTCAGAGGTTCTGAAACATGCGCTGGTACGTGAGCCCGAGGCAATTGAATGGGACGAAGTCGCGGAAGAGACCGCAGCCGCCGCAGCCGCCTCCAAAGCGGCAGCGACAGGTGCCACCGCGCACTGATTCGGTCCCTGTTCGAAATCAGGACGCCCCGCAGGAGACTGCGGGGCGTTTTTTTGAATCATGACCGTGTGGAGTCGAAAGTGCCACTTTAGACCCAAAAAACCGATGTTTCGTTGGGCGGGGTGATCGAAAAGGTCGAGAATCCGGCCTGTTGTGGCGTACCCGTGAAAGTTCGGTATCAATTGCGAAAAAAGAAGCGTAGGCTCGTTTCAACATTCACACGTGACCAAAGGCAAAAACATGGCAACGTCCAAAACCACACCGATCCCCGTTAAAAGCGCCGCAGACACCGCTGCCGCGGCAACCAAGGCCGCAACGGCCACCACAGCAGCGCACGCCACCAAGGCAGCCGCTGCAACACCCGGCGCTTCTGGCGGCGCTGAAATGATCGCGCCGGGTCCGATGATGCGCAAAAAAGAATTGATCGACGCGGTCGTGGCCGCCTCGGGTGCCAAGAAGAAAGACGCCAAACCCGTCGTCGAAGCGATGCTGAAAGTCATGGGCAACGCCCTGCGCGACGGTCGCGAATTGAACCTGCATCCCTTCGGCAGCGTCAAAGTGCGCCGCGAGAAAGACATGGTCAAAGCCCGCGTGCTGACCACCAAAATCCGCCAGCGCAAACCCGAAGCAATCGCCGCTGCGAACGCCGAAGCAGCCGCTGCTGCCGAAGCCGCAGAGAGTGTGTCGGAATAAGTTCCGCGCAAACTAACCAGATATTTCATGCGGCCTCTTGCAAGGGGGGCCGCATTTTTGTATCTGCCCCCGCAGGGGTGATTAGCTCAGTGGTAGAGCGCTTCGTTCACATCGAAGATGTCAGGGGTTCAAATCCCTTATCACCCACCATTCCTCTTCATTAGTACGCGCTGACAGGTCGTGCCGGATGGATGGCCTGACCGACGCCTGTCCGCTATTGCGGATCGTCTGGGTCAGGGCGCGCAGCGGCAGGAACCGCAGCGCGCTTTGGGTTGTCGTTTATACAGGAACGACCAGTTTCTGGTCGTCTTCCGGCGCGTCCAGCAACAGGTGGTTGTCTTCGAGAACCAGAATGTTCTCGGCTCCGACCACGTCGCTTTTGGTTTTGTAGCCGATCACACTTTCAACCGGCATATCAAGGTTGCGCGCCAACAGCATGATTTCTTCCGACGAGAAATTGGTCAGCCCGCGCGCCATTTCCACGCCGTCTTCGTTATAGACGTGCAGCACGTCACCTTTGGTGAATTCGCCCTGAATCGAGATCACATCGCCACGGCTGATGCCGCAATCGCCTGCGATGACCGCGTCGGCGACAGCGTTCGATACCACCAGCGTGCCCGAGACCTGCAAGCGGTTGCTCAGCCAGATTTTCAATGGCGACGCGGTTTCACCCGTGACCAGACAGCGGGTATAGCGGCGTTCGTTTGCCAGCAACGAGGATAGGGGGCGTTCGATGATGCCCTCGCCAATGATGGTTTCGCAGCCGGCATTCTGGGCCATGTTCGCAGCCAGCATCTTGGTCAGCATACCGCCGCTGCCCAGATCGCTGATGCCGGTGGTGGATTCAAGGTGGTCGGTCACGTCTTCGACTTCGGCGATGAACTTGGCCTCGGGGTCTGACGGGTCGCGGTCATACAGACCCTCGACACTGGTCAGGATGATCAGCAGATCGGCCTGGATCATTTGCGCAACTTTGGCCGACAAACGGTCGTTGTCGCCCACACGCAGATCGCGGGTGGCGACCGAGTCATTCTCGTTGATGATCGGCAGGATGTCGTTTTCGAACAATTTCATCATGGTGTTCTTGATGTTCAGAAAACGGCGGCGATCTTCCATATCTTCGACGGTCACCAGCATCTGGGCGACGTCCAGTTCATATTCGGATGCGACCTGACGATAGGCGTTCATCAACAGCGGCTGGCCACATGCGGCGGCTGCCTGCTTGTCCAGAATGCCCGCATCTTCGGGGCGTTTTCCCACCATATTCAAACCCAAAGCGACCGACCCGGAAGATGTCAGAATGATGTCGTGCCCGTCTTTTTGCAGCTTCGCCAGATCGCTCATCAATCCGTTCATGAAAGCATAGCGCAGGGTCAGGTTGTCTTCGTTTGCCAGCAGGCTGGACCCGATTTTGACGACGATCTTTTTCTTCTTGGTCATATACTACTCCGATATCTTATTGGTTTTGCACAGATTTGCCACGCCAGTTTGCCAATTGCGGCGCTGACCTGTAGCACTGGGCCTTCCAATGATTCGCCGATGTATAACACGTACCCTGCACGTGAATGCAAACGGGCTGCCGTCAGGTGCTGCGATGCGGCAATCAGATGCTGCTCTGCGGCGACGAAAAATAAAATCCGGACGATCTGGTATCTGAATGACACAGCACCATGTGTTCGGGTGCAGGACGTTTAGGACCAACCGGAGATAAAAATGAACATACTTTTGATCGGATGTGGCAAGATGGGCGGCGCGATGTTGCGCCAGTGGGCCAAAGACGCCGAGAACAGCTTTACGGTCGCTGATCCGGTAAAGCACGACCTGCCTGCGGGCGTGCGTCATGTGTCAAAACCGACATCTTTGTCGGAGGCGGAATTCGACGTGATCCTGATTGCCATCAAACCACAGATGATCGCGGACGTGCTGCCCGACTATGTCTTTGCGCTGAAACCCGACGGCTGTTTTGTGTCCATCGCCGCAGGCTGTAGCGTTGCCACGATTTCGGGCATTGTGGGCGACCGCGCGATTGTGCGCGTGATGCCGAACATGGCGGCGATGGTGGGACTGGGTGTTTCTGGTCTTTATGCCAATGACGCCTGCACCGAACAGCAGCAGAGCGACGTGACCGCATGGATCGGGCAGACGGGCACCTGTGTGCCGGTCGATAGCGAAGACCGGATCGACCGGCTGACTGCGATTAGTGGCAGCGGTCCGGGCTATGTGTTCGAGATTCTGCGCAGCTATGTGGCGGCCGCGATGGACATCGGCTTTGACGAGGCGACGGCGCGGGCGCTGGTGTTCGACACCATCACCGGCACTGTCGAGACTGCGCGCCAGTCCGACGAGACACTGGAAGATTTGCGCAAATCCGTGACCAGCAAGAACGGCACCACGCAGGCCGGTCTGGAACAACTGATGCGCGACGGGCAGTTGGACGCGCTGCTGCACGACACTGTGCACGCCGCCTATGCCCGCGCCGCCGAGTTGAAGTAGGCAATGTTAAGGAGTGACGGATATGAACACCACGACCCTTGAACGAACGGAAGACGGAATCGACGAGGTCGTTGCCGGACTGGGCCATCGGGCCAAAGCGGCTTCGCTGGGCTTGGCATTGGCGTCGGGCAAACAGCGCAATCTGGCTTTGACCAAGGCCGCCGAGGCGCTGCGTGCGCATACGGATGATCTGCTGCGTGCCAATGCGCAGGATCTGGACGCGATCAAGGACAGCGGCAAGGACGCCGCTTTTGTCGACCGTCTGACGTTGAACGCAGAGCGCGTGGCAGGCATGGCCGATGCGCTGGACGCGATTGCGGCACAGGATGACCCGTTGGGGCGCACTCTGGCGTCCTTTGACCGGCCCAACGGGCTAAGGATCGAACGTATCAGCGTGCCGATTGGCGTGATTGCGATGATTTATGAATCGCGCCCCAATGTCGGGTCGGATGCCGGTGCGCTGTGCATCAAGTCGGGCAATGCGGTGATCCTGCGCGGTGGTTCGGAAAGCTTGCAATCCTCGCGGGTGATTGTCGCCTGTATGGCGCAGGGCCTGCGCGCTGCCGGTCTGCCCGAGGATGCGGTGCAACTGGTGGATACGCGCGACCGTGAGGCGGTCAAGCTGCTGTTGCACAGCACGGAAACGGTTGATCTGGTGATTCCGCGCGGCGGGCGTGGTCTGGTGTCGCTGGTCCAGAATGAGGCGCGGGTGCCGACGCTGCTGCACCTGGACGGCAACAACCACACATATATTCACGCCAGCGCCGACATCGAAAAGGCGGTTGGCATTGTCCAGAACGCCAAGATGCGCCGCACCGGCATTTGCGGAGCCACCGAAAGCGTGGTGGTTGACGCGGCCATTGCCGAAAAGGCGCTGCCGCTGCTGGCAGAGGCGCTGAGCGATTGCGAGCTGCGCGGCGACGCGGCGGCGTGCAAGATCGTGCCGGATATGATCGCCGCCAATGACGAAGACTGGGACACCGAATATCTAAGCAATATCATGTCCGTGCGCATCGTGGATGGTCTGGACGCGGGCATCGCCTTTGTGCAGGCACATTCGTCCGGTCACACCGACGCGATTGTTGCCGAGGATATGACCGCCGCCCGCCAGTTCATGACCGCGGTGGATTCTGCTGTCGTGATGCACAACGCCTCGACCCAGTTTTCGGACGGTGGAGAGTTTGGCATGGGCGCCGAGATCGGAATTGCCACCGGCAAGATGCACGCACGCGGCCCCGTCGGCGCCGAGCAACTGACCAGCTTCAAGTATTTCGTGCATGGCGACGGCCAGAAACGACCCTGATCGCGCAGCCTGGCCTGACGTATCTGTCAGGCCAGCCACTGCAATCGCCATCACACGCCCTTGCGCGCAGCGGGCCCGCGCCTTAGCAAAACGGCCATGAGCCACTATCCCGATCTTTTGATCCTGCGTCACGGCGAAACCGAATGGAACCGTTCCGGTCGGATGCAGGGTGAGCAGGACAGCCCGCTGACCGACACGGGGCGCGCGCAGGCACGGCGTCAGGGCGCGTTGCTGGCAGAATTCGGGTGCGACGGATACCGCTGGTTTTCCTCGCCGCAGGGGCGGGCGTGGCACACGGCAAAGCTGGCCAGTCCAAGCGGCGCAGCGATCACCCCCGACGCCAGACTGGCCGAGATTGCCACCGGCGCGTGGACCGGCCTCGAATTTGCCGATATCCGCGCGCAGGCCCCGCATTTGTTTGTACGGGACGACAGCCTAAGCTGGTATGATCACGCACCGGGCGGCGAGGGGCTGGCATCGGTCGCCATCCGCACCCGCGCGTTTCTGGACGCGCTGACTGGCCCTGCGGTGGTTGTCACCCACGGCATCACCAGCCGGATTTTGAGGTGTCATTTGCTGGACCAGCCTTGGGAAATGTTCGAAACGCTGGAGGGCGGGCAGGGGGTGATTTACCATCTGAGCAAAAGACATCAACAAAGACTGTCTTAGGGGCTTGAACGCCGCGCGCGATTTGCGCTACAGAGCGGAACGGCGGGTCGTTAGCTCAGTTGGTAGAGCGCTTCGTTTACACCGAAGATGTCGGGAGTTCGAGCCTCTCACGACCCACCAGTTTTCATAATAATTACAATCGCTTAACGTCGAGTCGCTGGTTCCGTTTTGTTCTTGTTTCCCAATTCAGAGAATCTGTTTCCCAAAATCAGGTAAAAGCATGATCGTTTCGGCGTTCGTGTGCTCCTGAACTGCACGGCGCGCATAGTGCTCTGCCATGCGGTCCGAAAGGTGCCCAAGCATTGATTTCACGCGCTCGATGCCGCCAAAGATAACTTCGCTTTTCGCCACGGCATTGCCGATCAGTGTGGCGTTGGTCGTGCGGAAGCCGTGAAAGGTCAGGCGCGGTTCAACCTTGTGCAATTCGAGGCGCTCGAGCTCTTTTGCCCAAGATGCCCCAAAGCCCGACGCCCACGGCTTTCCGCGCGACGTGGTCAGGATCGGCGCGTTCGGATCGATTCGGCCGGCGGCGCGCATTTCCTCTTGGTGTAGATCGATCATCGCCATCACCATCGGGTGCAAAGGGATGGGCGTCGGGTTGCCGGTCTTTCCTTGTTTCACATACCAGACGCCATCGGTGATTTGCGACGGGCGAAGCTGGCGCAGGCAATCGTTGCGGCGCTGGCCGGTGTAGATCGCCGCGACGGCGGCCTTAACGATGTGCGGTCTGCCTTCGGTGAACAACTTCTCGATCGCCCATGCTGGCCAAGGCTCGTAGCCGCTGCTGGTTTGCACCCGCTCGATGCGCTCGCAGGGATTGATGTCGCAGAATCCTCTGCGCCGCGCCCAAGCGAACACAGCGGACATATCATCCATTCGCCGGTTCGCTGTCGCCGGGCGGCTGGACAGCTTGTCATAGAGGGCTTGCATGTGCAGTGGGCGGATATCGCGTGGCATAAAGCCAATGAACGTGCTTTGAAGCAGATTACATGCTAGATCGCGCAGGGTGCGGCTGTCTTTGCTGAGGTTCAGGTACTTGGGATGCAGCTTGTGCTGTCGGATCAGATCCTGAAACCCAAGGCCATCGGTCGGGTTTAGATTAAGCGGGGCGATGCCGAAGCATTCCAAGTGTGCAAGGCTGTATGCGGAACGATAACCATCATCGAAGGGGTGGGGCAGAGCTTTACGGAACTCGGATTTGTCGGCCCTGACAACGCGGAAATAATAGTAGAGTCGCCCGCGTGCTTTCTTGGGCTGGACGTATTTGTCCAGTGCGATGTCAGCTGGCATGGATGGCGCGCAGAATGGGGTCTTGCGGCTCTTGTTCCACTTCGGCTAGTCCGTCCATCATCTCTTGCACCTCCGACCATTTCCACCGCACCAATGTGCCGCGCTTCTTCGGTTGCGGCAATAGCCCGCGATTTGTGTAGCTTTCAACGGTCGAAACAGAACAGTCCAGCTGTTCCGCGATCGTCTTTATGCTGCAGTATTCGGGCGGGGCGGGCATGGCTCAAGTGTCCTTGCGAGCATGATGCAGTGACTGGCGCAGGTCATAATCTCGCGCCGCGTCATCCCATGCATCGTTTGGTCGATCCCGCCATGGAGCTTTCGAAACGGGACGCCAAATGGCGATCAACCAAAACGGCTTAATCCGTCGCTCGGCAATCCAGCGAAGGCGATGATGTCCATAATTGGGGGAACCGATGAAGTCGTACCGGACCCTGTAGGTCTCTAGCTCTCTTCCGCTGCTCATTCCTCCACCTCGATCCGCTTGACGGCCTTGAACGGCCAGTCCTCGCCTTGGCCGGATGCCCGGTCTCGCAACACGCGTGCCTGGGCCTTTGTCCCGCTCCAGGCGTAGCGGGTGCCATTGGTCACGCCCGTGCCGGACAGGTGCAGGTATTTGTTGGTGCCGGCTATCCTGAACCGCACCCTTGGCTTCTGTACGCGGTCCCCGGTTCTGATCCCGTGCAGGCCGCTGGTGAGCATGGTCATGTTTCAACCTCCGAAGAACAGCTGATGAAGTGCCGACCCCGTCGCGGCGCCGGATAAAAACACTGCGCTCACGGACCACCAGTCGATGTGTTTGCGCCTTGGCCTCTCTGCGTCGGTCCACCAGGGAACACTGCGGGCACGGCACAGCTCACAGTCCCTGGCCCCGCACCGGCATTCCAGCTCGGACATCGCGCCGCAGCCGAAACAGTCAGGGCGTCCGCAAGGGCAATTCGTGGCGTTGTGTTGGCGCATCACATATCCCCCCGGATCTCTGGCGGCAGCCACGCATCGATCCGCGCGTTGTCGGCGCGGCTCAGGCCCATGGCTTCGCGCACCGAGTGGTCATGCAGCAGGCCGTGCAGATCCTTCACCTTGTGACCCTTGCTCTGCGCCTCGAAAGCCTGCACGCGATCGTCGTCGCGCTCGAAGCCTGTCATCTCGACAAAGTGGTCGACCAGGTTCGGTTGGCTGCACCGGCTGAAGTAGATCGGCGCGTCTGGCGTCCACGTCTTGCGGATGTCGATCGACAGATCCGCAGCCAGCACTGCACCCAGTGCGGCGGTGGCATGCTGCGGGCGCTGGACTGCGCGGGCCAGATGCCGCGCCAGAACTTCGTTGCGGTGCTTCTTGCCCTTCGCACGGAACGCCGCGAAGTCAGCGGCCATATCTGCGGGCGCGGGCTTTCCGGTGGCGTTGCTGGTGTCGGTCAGCCGTTTGTCGAGGCTCAGCGCGCTGTCGGCCGCGTCATGCTTTTCGGGAATGATGGGCTGATCGGTCAGGGCCACGGCCAGCAGTGCCGACCATGGCGACAGCTCTGCCTCGATCTGGTAGGCCAGCAGGTCCAGCAGCAGCTCGGGCTTGGTGGCGTCGGCAGTCGCAACACTGCCCGAGAGCTGCGGCGGGCGCAGAATGGCTGTGGCGCTGGCGGAATATGCGCGGGCGCGGATGGTGCCGGACTGCATGGCGGATGCGCGCACGCAGTGCGTGGTCACGGACTGGGTCTGCAACCGCCATGGCCGACGGGCCAAGACTGAACGTATCGGAACCGAAATCGAGATACGGGGCAAACGACAGGTGAGCGTACCGGTGTTGATCTGCCCGATCAGCTTCAGCCCGACACAAGCCCAGATCGGTGCGGCACGGCGTGCCTATCTGGCATGGTATGGCGCGCTTCTGGAGCTGCGCAGCACGTTCCAGGCGCACCAGAACCTGAGCCGTTGGAAGGTGACCCCGGCCATGCCGGTGATGCGGCCGTGGAAAAAGGAAGGGGCCAGGAGGTCCTAGCGCTCAAGGCAACGTGCCAGCATCACTCAAGCGCCCGGATCGGTTATCCCGCTCCGGGCGCTTTGGGTTTGGGGGGTATGGGCTGCTCGCGTAGGTGGTGTGACCCTCGACATGAACGGGGTTTTTGGCAGCGGAAAACGGTGCCTTTTGCGAGTGTACCATAAAGAAGCGTTCGTGGCGCGGTCCTAATCAGAAAATATCCTCAGAAACGAGCTGTGATTCCCTTTATGAAGCGGAGCGTTAAAGGCGTGTACCGTTTCCATCTTGGTCAAAGCCTAATCCGTGCGTGCTGCATAATTCGGCATGGGCCTGTTCCAAAGCTGCGAACTCGGGATGTTCGGACCCGAGATTTTTCTGCTGCCACCAGTCATCGGCGATGTTGTAGAGCTCTTTAGTACCGTCATTGTATCGGACAAAACGGAATTTACCTTTACGGATCGAGGCTCCGTGCGTGTTGAATGTTCCGACTGCGCGATCAGGGTTTGCGGTCTCACCGTACACGACGGATCGTAGGGATCTGCCCAGAAAGTCTGGTCGAATTGGGAGGCCTGCGTACTCCAGAACAGTCGGTCCGACATCAAGCAGTGCGACGGGCTCACGGACAGTACGGGGCTGTGCGTGGTCAGGGTCGTAGATGATCAGGGGGACAAGCGCAGATTGCTCGTAAAGCGTCGATTTTCCAAAGCGCCCGTTTTCGCCCAAATGATGACCGTGATCGGTCAATATAATAACGACCGTATTGTCAGCATGGGGGGATGCCATAAGCGCATCCCAGACTGTACCGAGGTGGTAATCCCCGTGACTAAAAGCCGAAAAATAGTTACGGACGCTTTTGCGCCAGTTACGTCGATGTCCGGTTTTGAAGTTCTTCCTAACGACCTTATCGGCCGTGGGGCTGCGGTGAAATTCGTTTTTCCATGCTTCAGGGTAATGAAAGTCGGTGATGTTATACATCTGTTTGAATCGTGTCGGGGTAATGAACGGGCTGTGGGGGCTGAAAAACCCAACTTCGCGGTAGAATGGTTCCTCGCGATCATAGCTTTCGAGAAAGTCCACAAATGACTTCGAACTATGCGCATCGTAGTATCTGGAATCGTCTTCGGGGTCGATGTTGGATATCCCGCCGCCGTTCCCCCCATTGCTGGACTGCGCGATACTTTTGCGCAGTTTCAAATCAATGGGAAACCGTTTGGGTTCATCAGAGTACAGGATGTCGTGGATGTCTTTTGGCAGCGGTTTGAAGCCATGATGGACCTTGCCACCGGACGAGCAGTAATATCCATCGTCCTTGAGACGGCATTGCCACATGCTGCTGGGCTCCATCACCTCGAACGCTTTGGTCCGGTTGCCGTAGACACCGGTCTGGGGCGGCGGTTTGCCAGACATGAAGCTGGCCCGTGACGGGCCACATAGCGGAGATTGACAATAGGCGGCGTGAAAGGCCGTGGACCTTGCGCAAATTCTGTCCAAGTTGGGTGTCTGCAACTGGATGCCAAATAGATCTTTGTAGCGCCAAAAGGAAAACGCATCGTCTAAGCTGATAAGAACGACATTTTTTTTTCGCTTCGGCATAGGTTCTTCCACTCAGGTCTGCAAAAGGAAGCACAAAGTACACAAACAGTGTACCGCGACTGCGCCTTTCGTTTTTTTTGCAACAGTTTCAAGCAATTGATTCAGGACAGACTGTGATCCATCCCAAAGCACTATAGCCTTTTCACGAACGCCTGAAAACCGGAGGTAGCACATCGTGCTCACAATATATCAGACCCGCTACTCTTTTTTCCATCCGTCACCCGGCTGGCGGTCATCCGCGAGCAAGGAAAAGGATGCGTTGTTTGACGCGGGCAGATTGGAGCGGCGTGCGTATTTTTTCGAGAAAGTCACGCTGCAGTCTCTGGCCGATCAGACCGACGAAGACTTCATTTTAAATGTTCTGGCATCGGAAGATATGCCAAAACCGTTTGCAAACCGGCTGACCGAGGCCTGCAAAGACATATTGGGTGACCGCGCTCATATCATTTTCGGGGCGTCCGAGGCTCCTCCACGCGTGCATTTCCGGTCCTACCGCTGGGAGCATCATAGCAGTGAAAAGTGGTGCGCGCAGGTCGTTCTGGATGATGACGACGCGGTGTCGATGGATTTCAATGAGAAGCTCAAGGCTGAAGCGAAATCGGTTGAAAGCCTGCGGTCGCGCGGTGAAAAATTCGGCTGCATTTCGTTTGCCAACGGGCTGACGGCTTTGTTTCGGGATGAAACGCTGGAGCTGCATCGGCTGAACAAGCCTGCGATCAACCTTGGTCTGGCGATTGTGGCGCCGTCGAAATCGCGCTACAATCTGTTTAATATCTCGCATAACAACGTGCCCCGAGACCGACCAACGCGGGTAATATATTCGCAGACGCCGTATTATATCCGGTCGCTGCATGATGATAACGACAGTCGTGGGCGCTATCAGGAAGATGCTGTTTCGCCGGACAGTATGATGAAGTATTTTCCCTTCCTGAAACATATTGTTACTGAATGGAAGGTGCTAGAGGTGCCGAAAAATAAGTGACAGGCGCGACAGATTCCGATCTCGAATCTAGAGTTACATCTTGTCCAGAAATGATTGGAGCGCGTAGGGGAATGTTATCTTTTCATCCAATAACGGCCGTAGCAATGCCACCATGTTATTCAGCTAGGCCTTAGCTGCGCTGCACCGTCTTCCAAAAATCACCGTTTGTCGAACGGTTCAAACCACCAATTGTTGAACGATTCGCCGTTGCAGACCTTGGCGCAATTGCAGCAAAGGTCCGGCACACCAACGTTTCAGTGGACAAAAATGCTGCACCATGCACCAAAGGGCGCTTCGACGGGCCGCACCACAGCATCCGGGGTTGTTGCTGGAAGGCGGCTTCGGGTCGTTCGCGTTGATCGACACCAACGGCGTATTTTGTTGAAAAACTCTTGCTTGATCGACGAGTGAACTGCTGATTCAATTCCTGTATTAAGCGGGGGATTGTCGAATGTTGGGACCGAGACAGGAAGCGCAGGCGGCGTTGTTTTATGAGTTCTCGTTGGAAGATCACGTACCCCAAGATCACCTGCTGCGGTCGATTGATCGCTTCGTCGAACTGAGCAGCATCCGCTCGCATCTGGCGGATTTCTACAGTCACACCGGACGTCCATCGGTCGATCCCGAGCTTTTGATCCGCATGCTTTTGGTGGGCTATTGCTTTGGCATCCGATCCGAACGACGGCTCTGCGAAGAGGTGCATTTGAACCTTGCCTATCGCTGGTTCTGTCGGCTCGATCTGAACGACCGTATTCCTGACCATTCGACCTTCTCAAAGAACCGTCATGGCCGTTTTCGAGAGAGTGAGTTGCTACGCCATCTGTTCGAGACGACCGTAGCCTGCTGTATCGAAGAAGGCCTCGCCAGCGGGCAGCGCATGGCAGTGGACGCCAGCCTGATCGAAGCAGACGCCAACAAGCAGAACTCGACACCGAAGGAAGATTGGGACGCGGCAAGTATCGATCCAGCGGATGCGCCTCGTGCCGTTCGCGAGTATCTCGACACACTCGATGAGGCGGCATTCGGTGCGGCCAGCGAGGTACAGCCGAAGTTCACCTCACATTCCGACCCCGCCAGCCAATGGACAGCAGCCCGCAAAGGCCCTGCATTCTTTAGCTATTCCGACAATTATCTCATCGACACGGATCACGGTGTCATCTTGGATGTGGAACCCACACGTTCCATCCGGCAAGCTGAGGTTGGATCGACGCAAACGATGCTAACACGGGTGAAAGACAAGTTCGGCCTGGTCCCTGACTGGATGATCGCCGATACCGCCTATGGTTCAGGCCCGATGCTCGGCTGGCTCGTAGGTCGCGACATCGCCCCCTACATCCCGGTAATCGATAAGGCCGCACGCCCCGACGACACTTGGACACGCACGGAATTCGAATGGGATGCTGAGAATGATCAATACATCTGCCCCGAGGGTCACGCGCTCAAGCAGTTCCGCCGGAATTACTCTGATCCGAACCGGGGACCGACGGGCAAGGGCACCGCACGCTATCGCGCCTTGAAAGAAGTCTGCCAGATCTGCCCGTCCAAGCAAAAATGCTGCCCCAACGCTGATGCGCGCAAGATCACCCGCGAGGAGCACGAAGATGCGCGTCAGGTCGCCAGGGATCTGGCCAAGACCGAAGAGTACCAGATCGCAATGAAGCTCAGGAAGAAGGTCGAAATGCTCTTCGCGCACCTTAAGCGTATTCTCGGACTGAGGCGCCTGCGATTACGTGGCCCATGCGGCGCAAATGACGAATTCCTCCTCGCCGCCACCGCCCAAAATCTCCGCAAACTAGCCAAGATCTTTCCTGCACCGCAGCAAACGCGCAAAGCCTGACCAGAAAGGCGCTCGCGCCCTGTTCAGTACGCTTCTTTCTGCAGTTGCAACACGTTGTTTTTCCACAGAATCGGCGGATTGCCGACATTCGCTGCATTCGCGAAATTTTACGCTCAATACAGACAAAGCGGATGGTGTGGATAGCTCCTGCTCCAACCGGCGTCGCAATGCGCCATACTGCAGTTGTTATTGACTGCTTATGAGAGGAGCTACCCAATGCAGGTTACAACTGTCGGCCTCGATTTGGCCAAGAATATCTTTCAGGTCCACGGCGTGAGTGAGAATGGCGAAGTCGCTTTCAACCAAGCTTTGCGACGCGCGCAATTGCTCGCATTCTTTGAAAAACTGCCGCCTTGTCTGGTTGGCATGGAGGCTTGTGGTTCCAGCCATTATTGGGCGCGAGAGCTGAGCAAGTTAGGGCACGATGTGCGTCTGATCCCAGCGATGTATGTGAAGCCCTATGTGAAGCGGGGGAAATCCGATGCGGTCGACGCTGCTGCCATCTGCGAGGCGGTGACGCGTCCGACGATGCGGTTTGTCGCGATCAAATCGGAAGAACAGCAAGGCGTCCTGTTTCTTCACCGTGCCCGCGATCTGATCGTTCGGCAAAGAACCCAGCTGAGCAATATGCTGCGCGGCCTATTGGCTGAGTTCGGCATCGTGATTGCGCAGGGGATCGGCAGCGCAGTCAAGTTCGCGAAGGGTGTGCTTGATGGCGACAAGCCAGGCATTCCAGAAGTTGCTATTGATGTGCTCGGCAACCTCAGCAATCAGCTTGTTGCCCTGCACCCTCGCGTCCGTTGGTACGAAATGCGAATGCGCCTCCAGGCGAGGCAGGACCCCCATGTGATGTTGCTACGCACAATCCCCGGCGTCGGGCCAGTGACGGCGTCGGCGATCGTCGCAACAGCCGGAGACGCCAGCCAGTTCAGGAACGGTCGCGAATTTGCCGCCTGGCTGGGCCTGACACCGCTCAACCGGTCAAGTGGCGGCAAGGAAAGGCTTGGACGCATCTCAAAGATGGGGGACCAATATATCAGGCGTTTGCTCGTCACGGGAATGACCTCGCGACTGAGGCAGATGAAGACACACCCGGAACGCGTGGACCCGTGGGCGCGAGCTCTGCTTGAACGCAAACCAGTCCGCCTTGCCACCGTGGCAATGGCGAACAAGACAGCGCGGATCATTTGGGCTGTCTTGACCAAGAACGAATACTACAGAGCGCACACTGCCTAAACAGAGGTGAACAGAACACATGAGACAGCAAGACCATTGAAATGATGGAGCACAGTCAGCCCGTCAGCCAAGACACCCCGTCGAATGTCAGGGACACCCTATTGTCCGAAAAGCGGTTTGGGACTTGGTTTGCGGAAACCATCAGGGCCAGCGGCCGCGTGCGCCGCGCAAACAGGCCGGACACACGTCTGCTTCTGACCAGTGCAAATCAGCTTCAAATATGTCTTGCTTTGCAGCAGCTATCCACACAGGTCATTCACGGCTCAGGTTCAACGCCCCCCTTGCTGCACCCAGGCACCAAGGTCAGCGATGCGCAGAAAGCGGAATTTGCAAAGTTTGGCCCGTTTCCCGACAGCGGACCTTCGTGTAGACTGCGGCGAACGACGGTAGAGTGCCCTTAGTTACCACGCGACATATCTGACCATTTGCGGTTCGCGCGCGTCAAGGCTACGAACTGTTATCCAATCACCTGAGATCGGAGATCGTGGTGCCAGAGTTCCTGATAAAATCTGCAAATTCGGCTTCATCGTAACCGCGCCATTGGCACCGCCTGCCTGAGGCTGGGGCGATGATCTAAGAGACGTTCTCTGTTTGCGGCTTTGTCAAGCGGGTGATCGCGGCGTCCGTCCGGGGTCATGGTTCTTCTATGGTTGCCGCCCGTAGTGCAAGAACTCTTTCCCTTTATTGGCGAGTGATCGAGTGCGGTCTTCTATAAGGCCTTGGTGTGCGGCGCTAAAGAAGCCGCTGGCCGGTATGGTGATCAGCGGGTCGGGTCCAAATCTCTCCGCAGAGCTGAAGCGCTCACAGAACCACTCTGGTTTTCCCGATCCAGATCTGTTCGATCATTTTGCCCATTCGAGGGATCGACTTCTTGGACTATTCCTTTCCGCCCTTTGGGTTTCGTTATGCTGTGCTGTCAGGCGATCGCAACTTGTGCGGGGTCCCGGTAGTCTTCCTTTTTGGTGAGCATCGCCCAGATCGCGCGTGCCATCTTGTTTGCCAGGGCGATCGCGACAAGGAGCCTCGGTTTTCTGTCCAGCATCTTTGCCAACCATGAACCGGGCTGGATTCTTTTCCGGCCGAGCCAGTTCAATCGCGTCATCGCGCCGGTGATCAACAGTCTTCGGATGTCTGCCTGTCCTGCCTTGGAGATACGTCCCAGCCTGGCTTTGCCGCCGGAGGAATGCTGCCGAGGGACGATACCAAGCCAGGCTGCGAAGCTGCGGCCGCATTTGAAAGTCTCCATTGGCGGCGCGAAGGTTTCGATGGCCAATGCCGTGATCGGTCCGAGACCGGGCATCGTCTGGAGCCGTCTCGCCGTTTCCGCATCTTTTGCGAGTTCCCTGGCCATCTGCGTCTTCGTATTGATACGCGTTGTCTTTTCTGCGATCTGCTCGATCAAATCTAGACACTCTGTGCGGACAATATCGGACAACACGGTGGCGGGATCACGAAGCGTTGCCTCAATGCGTCCGATTTGCTCGAAGCCTGTCGGGAACGTGAGGCCATGCTCATAGAGAATGGAGCGAACAACGTTGACCAGTTCGGTCCTTTGGTAGAGCAGTCGCTCGCGTGCACGGAAGACAACTGCTCTTGCCTGCTGTTCTTCCGTCTTCGGCTCGACGAAGCGCATTTCCGGACGTTGCGCGGCAATGACAATCGCTTCCGCGTCCGCCGCGTCGTTTTTCTGCCGCTTAACAAACGGTCGAACGTACTGAGGTGCTACGAGTTTGACATCATGGCCCAGCCCGGCCAATTCCCTTGCCCAGAAGTTGGCACCGCCGCAGGCTTCCATAACGACCACCGCTGGATCATGCGATTCCATGAACCGCACAAATCCCTGTCGCGACAGTTTCTTTCGGAACTTCAGTTCACCCGTCATTGATGTGCCGTGCAGCTGAAAAACTGACTTCGACAGGTCAACGCCAATCATTGTATCCTTCATTTTGCCGTCCTCTCTTATTGATCATCAACAAAATCAATATGGCACATTGCGATGCCGTTTCGGGAGGGCGGCAACCATCCCATCTCTCCGAGGTCGTAGGTTCTACGCCTCATTATGGCGTTCGGTGGCGGATCGTCTCCAATGTCGTTAGCGGGGTGAGGAGGGTTACTCCGCCCCAACGTATCTTACGAGATCAATCTGCCTCCGTCCCGTCGGGACTTCGCTTCCCGCCCATGCGTGCTGCGGGAATTCAGGTCAGGCTGCGGCCTCCTTTGTCCATTTGAAGTCGGTCTCCGACTTCCACAACGTCAACATCAACACAGCGATCTTGCGCGCGGTGGCAACTGCGGCCTTTCGAAACCCTCGCCGTGCCGCCAGTCGAACCGCCCATGATTTCAACGTCGAGAAGCGCTTGACCTGCCGAATAACACTGGTCGCCGCCTCGAACAGCAGGCTCCGCATTGCAGTATCACCGCACTTCGAGACCCGGCCTGACCAATCCATTTCGCCAGACTGGTGCCGTCTTGGTGTAAGACCCAAGAAGGCCCCCACATCCGAAGTCCTTCCGAACCTGCAAGGGTCATCGACAAACGCTACAAAACTGAGAGAGACGATCGGGCCAACGCCCGGGATCGTCATCAGCCGACGTGCGACCGGATGGCTCTTGGACATCGCCTTCAACGCACGATCAAGATCAGCTGTGGCTTTGCACAGCGTGCTGTGAGCAGCGATAAACCCGTCTGCGATGGTGCGGAGAACTGGATCGGTTTCTCCGGCGGCAGCAAGCTGATCGCGAAAGTCTTGCCGTTGCTGCCCTTGGCTGACGGCCCTCATGCGGATACCAAAGGTTTTCAACACCCCACGTACGTGGCCTTCCAGATCCTTGCGCAGCCGGATCAGCCGTTCGCGAGCGCCTACAAGGGCACGCAGCCGGTCCGAATCTTGGCTGCGCACATGGACCGGCGTGAACCAGCCCGTTCGTGCGAGCTGTGCCAGACCTTCGGCATCAGAGGCGTCCGACTTGTTTAGCCGGGCAGACAAGCTCTTGTGCGCTTTGCGTGCGTCGATGCAGATGGCGGGTAACTTCAAGTGAACCAGACCGCGTTGAAGCCAGGTCGACAACTGGCCACTTTCATGCACGATGCTCTCAGGTTTCAGTGACCTGTTCTTCAGCCAACCTGCGACACCTTCCGGATCGGCTGGCGTGGTGCCATGGGCCACCACCTTCCCATCTTGGTCAACAATACAGATCGAAATTTCTTTAAGAGACACGTCAAGTCCGGCATAATTTTTCATAGTCGTTCTCCTCACGGCTTGTTTTCCCATGAGGCCAGTATACCGGACCTCGTTCGCCACTGGAGGGCGACCGCCGCAATCACACCATGTCGTTAAAGACGTCATTAGCGACGTCTCTTATGCGGGGTCTGGGATGACCTCCCCCCGGGGGGTATCCCAAAAACTCAGCAGTCCAACATAGGACCGGCGGGGGAACCTTTCTTTTCACGAGCGCGAAATTGGAGAAAAAAGCCCAAGGGGAAAGCCCTTTGGGACAATGAAGGGACTGCCTGCATGAAGGGGCGTAAGCCGACCACCGGCACGGTTACGCCTTAAGCAGCACCATTCAATTCACCCGACGACGCCGACGGATCATTTTGACTAGCGGCCAGACGATCACAAGAACCGTCACAATCGCCAGAACAGCTGAGATAGGGCGCGTCACTAGCTCGGTCGGGTCACCGCGACTAATAAGCAGGGCACGACGCACGCTTTGCTCGGCCATCGGTCCCAAGATCATCCCCAGAATAACAGGGGCCAGCGGAAAATTCACCTTTTCAAGAAGATACCCCGCAAAGCCAGTGGCAAGCATCACCCATAAATCGACAGGCCGCCCATTGATGACATAAACCCCGACGCACATGAGGATCAGGATTGTTGGCACCAAAAGAACACCCGGCAGGCGCTGGAACTGCGCAAAAACGCGGGTCGCCAGAGCACCACCAAGGGCGAAGATCAGGACTGAGGTGATCAGCATTTCCATCATAAAGCCACCAACAAGGGTCGGGTTCTGATGGAACAGTTGCGGGCCCGGTTGCAGGCCGTGGATGGTCAGTGCGCTCAGTACCAACGCCGCAACAACGTTGCCGGGGATACCCAAAGCCAACGCAGGGATCATCGACGCTGCATTGTCGGCATTGTTGCCGCATTCGGCGGCGGCAACGCCTTGGGGGTTGCCCTTGCCAAAGCTCGAGGGGTCGTCCGAGGCGTTTTTGGCCGCGTTATAGCTGAGGAAAGCCGCGATATTTCCGCCCGCACCGGGCAGGATGCCAACGCCGATGCCGATGCCCGACGCGCGCAGCCAGGTCGGGATCAATCCACGAATCTCGCCCTTCTCGAACGGCGCGCCCGCCAATTTCAATTGCGCCGCCGAGAGCCCCTTGAGATCACATTTTTCGGCCAGTTGCAGCACGGGCGGCAATGCGTAGAGACCAACCAGAACGACGATCAGATCAAGACCGCCCAAAAGCCATGTCTGCCCGAAGGTGAACCGCGCCTGACCCGACAGATTGTCTATACCCATCGTACCGATTAACAACCCCAGCACCGCGGCCATAATACCTTTGACTGGATCAGAGCCTACCATAACGGCCACCGACGCCATGCCAAAAATAGCTATCCAGAAATATTCGGCCGGTCCGAAGAACAGCGTTGTCCGCGCTAGCATCGGGCCCATGGTCATCAGGGCGATGGCGCTTGCGATGCCGCCGATGGCAGAGGACCAGCATGCGATCTTCAACGCTTTTGACGCCTCGCCACGATCCGCCATGGGGAAGCCATCGAAGGTCGTGGCGATAGATGCGGGCGTTCCGGGAATGCGCAGTAGAATTGCTGGGATGGCGCCACCGTACATAGACCCGTTATAGATCCCCGCGACCATGGCCAAGGCAACAAGGGGATCCATTGAATAAGTCAACGGCAGCAGCAGCGCGATGGCCATGACTGGATTCAAGCCGGGTAACGCGCCAATGAACACACCCAACAGCGTGGCGCCGATCATTGCCGTGAGCGGGCCGACTGTCAGGACGTGGGAAAGTGCGTTGGTGTAGAACTCCATGTCAGCGTCCCACTGCGATAAGCGAAAGGATCACTTCGCGTGGCAAAGGTTTCTCAAGCAGAACCGAAAAGACGAGGAACACGACAGGCATGAAGACAAGCGCTACGACAAGCGCATAAGCAAGCCGGCGAAACCCTAGTGCCAGTGGCATGGTCAACACCAGCAGGAAGGATGCGGTGTAAAAGCCCAAGGGCATGACCAGCGCCACATAGATCGTCGCAACCAGCGCGGCGGTGACCAGTTTCGCAGGTACGTCGATCAGGGTGCGCGGCTGGTTGGTCGGTTGCCGCAGTGCCTTGATCGCGACGGTCGCGCCAAGAAGCGTCAGGACAAGGCCAAGCACCATCGGATATATGCCGCTTGCCCCCTTATAGTTCGTTGCCATCCAGGCCGCGAAAATGCCGATGCTGACAAAGATCAGCCCAAGCACGATGTCCTGACGCTTTTCCATTGGTTACAGGCCCAGTGCCTTGGACACTTCGGCAAGAGCGTCGTATTCCGACTGAAGCCGCGCGCCGAGGGCATCGCCTTTTACGACGTTCGGAACCTCACCCTTGGTCGCCAGGAATTCGACATAGCCGGGATCATTGACCGCCTCTTCAATCACATTTGCCAGCTTCTCAACAATCGCCGGGTCCAGATCTTTGGGGCCAAGGATCGCACGCCACAGCAGGGTTTCTTTGTCGGCCAGTCCAAGAGCTTCAAGCCCGGATGCACCTTCAAGCGCCGGCACGTCCGCTGCCGATGTTACAATCGGGCATTTGGCCTCACCGCTCTGGACATAGGGCAGAACGGTCGAGATCGACCCGCCATAAATGTCCACATGGTCGCCCAAAAAGTTCTGCAAGGTCTCGCCTGCGCCGCCGAATGGAATGGCAATGGCGTCGATATCTTTGGCTTGAAAAATGCGTTCGGCTGCCAACTGCATGGTACCGCCGATTCCGTCATTGCCATAGGTGTACTTGCCGGGGTTGGCTTCGAGCTCGGCCAGAAATTCAGCACCGGTGGTCGCGGGGAAATCGGTTTTAACGCAAAGCGTATAGGCGGTTTCCGAGGTCGACGCGATGGGTGTGAAACTGTCGAGCGAATAGGCCACGTCTTGTACCTGCGGCACAGTAGTCAGCGGGCTGTTCCATGTGGCGAACAGCGCATAGCCGTCCGGTTTGGCCTGCATGAACTGCGATGCACCGACCGAACCTCCGCCGCCGCCGACATTCAGAACGGCGATCGAAGTGCCCAGCATTTCCTCAAGCAGAATGGCCAACTTGCGTGCGCTTGTATCCGTTCCGCCGCCGGCCCCTGCAGGAATGGTCAGTTCGATCGTACGTGCGGGGTATTCCGCGAAAGCTGGTGCCGCTATGGCCGTTGCGGCCATCAGGCCCATCAAAGATGCCTTAAGTGTCATAATCTCTCTCCCTGTGGTTTGGTTTGTTAATTGATGTCGCTGCGATATCGGAACCCGGCTGCGCTGCCGCTTGCAATGCGCCATTCGACCGGTTTGCCCTCGATGTCGAAGGCCGTTCTGCGGATGACCGCGAGCGGGTCATTGATGTTGATGCGAAGCCGTTTCGCGATAACCTCGGACGCCTGCCCAAAGGAGACTTCGTCGATGGCGCGTTTGACCAAAACGCCGAACCGTTCGAAATAAAGGGGGTACAGCAGCGGGCCAAAGGCCGCTTCGGGCAGTTGCTCGAATCCTGCAAATCTGGACGCCGGAATATAGATTTCTTCGGACAGAACCGGCTGGTCCAACAGGCTGCGCAAGCGAACAATCTTGATTGTGTCTTCCGTACCCAGTGCCTCTGCTGCCTCTTTAGGGGCTTTGGCAAGGCTGCGCAGCACCATGTTGCTGGAAGGGATCGAAGGCAGCGCGCCGTCTGACTCGCGGATCGCGAAGAACCGAAACAGCGTCGCATTGAATGAGGGCGCCCGTACAAAAGTGCCGGACCCCTGCCGCCGCTCCAAAAGGCCCTCGTCGACAAGGCCGTCAACCGCTTTGCGAACCGTGCCAACTGACACATCGAACTCGGCAGCAAGGCGCGCCTCGGATGGGATCGGCTGATCCGGGGTCCAGTCACCGGTGCCAATGCGCGCTGTCAGCGTGTCTCTCAGGCGAACATAGGCCGGAAGTCTGGAATCAATTGTCGCGTATCCGTTGTTCATTTCGTCCTCCCGATGTGACTCCTAATACATGTTGACCCATTCAGTCAACTAGTCATATATATGAATTAACGAGGAGGCCACATGATACAGTTCGACTGTCACGCGCATGTATACGAAACGGTAACACCCGTCGACGGCGCGCGTTATGTTCCGGCGTCTCCCGCGCCATTTGCCGATTGGCTGGCCCATCAGGCGGCCCATGGTTTACGTGGCGGCGTGATCGTACAGGTCAGTTTTTTAGGGGCAGACAATTCGCAAATGTGCGAAGCCCTGTCCCAACTGGACACCAGTCGTTTCGCGGGTGTTGGCGTGGTGCCGCTTGAAGTGGACGATGCAGAGTTGGACCGGCTGGTTCGGTCTGGAATGCGTGGTGTCCGGTGGAATCTGGTGCGCGGGGCTGTGGTTCCCGATCTCAGCGCGCATCAAGCTCAACGCTTCTTTGGCAAACTCCGTGACAATGGTTTGCACCTTGAAGTCCATCTCGAAGGCCCGCGCCTTGCGCCTCTTCTGCCTGCGCTGACGGATCAAGGGGTCAATCTGGTAATTGATCATTTTGGCTTGCCATCCGAACCACAACCGAAGAACGATCCGATGATCCGCGCGGTCCGGAAGTTGACCGAATGCAGCGCCCTGTATTTCAAGTTTGCCGCCCACTACCGGGTGCCGTTCGATGTCCAGCCGCACGCGCATGAATTGATGTCCTTGCTGCACGCCAATCGCGTCGTTTGGGGCAGCGATTGGCCACACACACAGCATGAGAACAGCAACTGCTATGACGAGGTCTACTCAATTTCCTCTGAGTGGGGAGAAATTGTGGATCGCAAAGCGGTGGAATGTTTGTACGGTCTCAGAGAATAAGCGATGAACGCAGGCATTGACGCACGCTGCGTCCAATCCAATCAATTCTCCCCACCAAGGCAAAGACCGCTCATCAGCGTTTTTTCAAATTCTGGCGCTTGCAAGATGTATCGTAAATATGTGTGGAACGCTTCGCGTATCCTATTGGATCAAACCACGCGCATTGCAGACCTCGGTGTAGAACGCGCATACGTCTTCTTTCCGCCGATTCTGTGGAAAAACACCCGTTCGCGAGCGCAGAAATAACTGTTCCAAATCCGGGGCGCGCGCCTTGCCTGTCAGGCTTTGCGCATTTGCTGCGATGCAGGAAATATCCTGGCCAGTTTGCGGAGGTTTTGGGCAGCTGTGGCGAGGAGGAATTCGTCATTTGTGCCGCATGCGCTGCCCGGCAGGGTCATGGCGTAGCCATGATCCCGAGAGGGGCCACGTAATCGGAGCCTCCCCAAGCCATGGATGCGTTTGAAGTGCGCTAAGAGCATCTTGACCTTTTCCGGAGCTTCATGGAGATGTCGTATTGGAGGGTCTTCGCAATGTCGCTGGCGACCGGCTCTTGGTCGCGCCTCCTCGGACTGGACCTGTCGGAGCAATGTCGTTTGCGGCATGGATTGCGGCCCGCTTCCCCGCACGGGATCCGGCGTAACAGCCGACGGCCTATGGCGCTCGCGGTAGCATGCAGCACTCGGTCGGTGATACTAAATCCGATCGATTCAGGCGGGAAGCAAATGAGTTCGCCACCTAACGGAGGCCGCGATCAAACGTGGCGCTGCTGACACCTTGTTGCCTTAGGGTGTTCCGGGCGATTTTTTCCGTGGGCGTTCTTGGAAGCGGCGTATCGGTAATCTCGATGTAGCGTGGAACCATATGACGTGGCGCCAGTTTTCTGAAATGATCCAGTAGATCAATCGATTGGACGGCAGATCCTTCCCGCCGCAGGGCCACCAGCATGATGTCCTCTTCAGTGAATTCCGATGGAATTCCAAACGCGGCGCTTTCAACGATATCCGGGTGTTTATTGGCAACCGTCTCCACTTCATAGGCGGAGATGTTCTCGCCACGCCGCCTGATCGCTTCGTTCAGCCGGTGTTTGAAATAGAGCCAGCCTTCTTCATCCATAAAGCCGGCATCTCCGGAATGATACCAAAGGTTCCTGAGCGTCTGCACCGTCTTTCCCTCCGCGCGGTAATAGCCGGAGAACATGCACCAGCTTCTTTTCGGGCGCGAGACGATCTCCCCCACCGCTCCCACCGGGAGCGGCCGGTCCTTTTCGTCGACGATCGCCACCTCCCAATCCGGGTGAGCGCGCCCACAGGATCCGGCCCGCGTTTCTCCCACCTTGTCCAATGTGACAAAGCCGGTTTCGGTCTGCCCGTACCCGGTGACGAGCTGTATGCCGAAGCGGTGCTCGAATGCCTTCTTGTCGGCAACCATGGGAATGCATTGACAGATCCTGGCAGGATTGGCGCCGTCGCTCTCGGACTTTGGCGCACGCATAAGAATGGTGGCCATGGCGCCCAGCAAATTTGTCGCCGTGGCGCCGCTGGTTCGGAGTTGATCCCAGAATCCCGACGCGCTGAAACCGGCCGCAAGCGTTGTCGGGGTGCCGTATATCAGCGGCAGGTAGACCCCGAACATCTGCGCGTCGGTGTGAAAGAGCGGCAGCGCCGAGAAATAGCTGTCGCTGGTCGTATAGCCCAGGTTGTATGCCATCGCTGCCGCCCAAGCGTAGCAATGATGATGGGACATCAATACGCCTTTGGCCGGGCCCGTCGTCCCCGAGGTGTAAAGGATGGCCATCGGATCGGAATACTCCGTATTGGCCAGATCGAAATCCGGCTCCGGCTCAATACACTCCTCGAAAACGACGATCCGGTCGATCCTGATGCCGGCGGCGCGTGCCTCCTCCGGATCGGCTCCCACAGTAATCAGCGTCCGAAGATTCGGCAGGTCCTCCTGAACCTTTGCCAGCTCCGCAAATGCATCCGCGTCCGCGATGAGCGTTTCAGCGCCGCAATTGTTCAGGTTGTGGCAGAGAAGTTCACCCTTCAGGCCCGGGTTGTTCGGCACTTCGATGGCGCCCACATTCGATATCGCGAACCACATCGCGACAAGTTCGAAACAATTGGGAAGCAGCATCGCAACGCGATCGGATTTCCCGACACCCAGTCTGCGTAAACCGCGCGCCAGGCGGCAGGACAAGAGCAGCATGTCCTCGAAACTGGCGGTCTGTCCGCACAGGTCGATGAACTGTTTTTTGCCAAAGCGTTCGGCCTGCTTCAGCAGGATTTTGGACAAGACCCGGTTTTCGATATCGCCGTCATGCTTGCCCGGGATATAGAGGGGTGAAGAGGCATCGACCATCGTCATGGGGCCGTCAGAATTCTTTTGCCCGGGCCTGGGACTCCGGAGTCAGAAAGCCGCGCACTGTGGCACTAGTCTCGAACGCCATGGCGTCCTCAAGGGAGGAATGGAAGCCTTCATTGATGGCGCGCTTGATGTCCGAAACCGCCCGGGCAGGGCGCGCGGTGATTTCCATCGCCAGCATTTCCGCCGCGCCCAAAAGTTCGGCCTCCGGGACAAGCTTCCACGCGATGCCGAGCTCGAGCGCCTTTCGGGCGTCGTGCCGTTCTCCCAGGATCATCAGTTCCTTGGCACTCTGCGGCCCGAGCTGTTTGGTCAGCAACGCCGTCACGCCGCCAGTCACGAACAGCCCGTAGGTAACCTCTGGAAAGAACCAGCGCGTATTGTCCGCGAACAGCCTGAAATCGCAGTTTATCGCCCATTCCAGAGCGCCGCCAACGCACCAGCCATGCACCGCGGCGATGACAATCTTCTGCGATTGCATGATCAGCAAGCTGATGTTCTGAATGGCCTTCACCCATGATTGCGCCGCCTCCTCGGAGTAAGTTTGCGCGTCGAGATCCTTGAGATCGTCCCCGGAGCAGAAGGCACGCCCCGCTCCATGCAGGATGATGACACGGACGGCATCATCCGCTTCGGCGGCCGCAAGCGCATCCGCGAGTTCGTCCACAAGCTGCCGGTTCATGGCATTGAGTCGTTTGGGCCGGTTCAACCTGATCCAGGCAACGGCTCCGTGGTTTTCGGAAATGACTGCGGTTGTCATGATATCCTCCTCATACAATCATCGGTTCGGCGTAAGCGCCCCAGACATCTTTCAACGCCCCGCAGATCTCGCCCAGCGTGGCCCTGGCTTTCACCAACTCTATGGTCTTCGGGAGAAGATTGACGTCATCGGACTGCGCTTGCTGAACAAGTTCGTTCAGAAGCTGCCGGACCTGCGCGCTGTCGCGATTTTTCCGCACCGAATCGAGGCGGTCGATCTGAAGTTGCGTACAGTGTTCGTCATAGGGGTGGGTATCCACCTCGGCCGCGTCGCTCGTTTCGTCCACATAGCGATTGACCCCAACCGAAACCTTCTCTCCGCTATCGATCTTCTTGAAGGACGCATAGGCTGAGTCCGCAAGTTTCTGCTGAAACCAGCCTTCCTCCACCAGCTTAATAGCGCCGCCACGCTCGTCCACCTCAGCCAGCAGCTTCCATACCTCGTTTTCCATGTCCCGCGTGAGGCGCTCGATGAAATAGGAACCACCAAGCGGGTCGACCACCGAGGTGACATTGGTTTCGTCGCGAATGATCTGCTGCGTGCGGATGGCCAGTTTCATCGCCTCTTCTGTCGGGATGGCAAATGCCTCGTCAAGACCGTTGGTGTGCATGCTCTGGCATCCGCCCAGCACCGCGCCGAGTGCCTGAATGGCGGTCCGCATGAGATTGTTCTGGTGCTCAACCTTGGTCAGGCTCATCGCCGCGGTCTGCACATGGACTCGAAGGCGCATGGATTCCGGCTTCTTCGCCTTGAAACGCTCGGCCATGATTTTTGAATAGACGCGCCTCGCCGCCCGGAACTTGCAGACCTGTTCGAAAAAATCCTGATGGCTGATGAAGAAGAACGACAGCCTGGGCGCGAAATCGTCGATATCCATGCCGGCCTCGATAACCTCTTCGCAATAGGCGATGGTAAAAGACATGATAAACGCGATTTCCTGCAAGGCGTTTCCGCCGACATCCGACAGGTGATAGCCGCTAAGGCTGATCGGGTTGATCCTTGGGGTTGCCTTGGCGCTGTACATGATCAGATCGCGCAGTAGCCGGACGGCGGGGCGCACCGGGTAGATCCATTCCTTCTGGGCAACATATTCCTTCAACGGATCGGCCTGCAGCGTCCCGCTCAGCTTGTGCAGGTCGCAACCACGTTGTTCCGCGACGGCGATGAACATCGCATAGATCACCCAGGCCGAGGGGTTGATCGTTAACGAAACCGAGATCTTCTCGAGATCGATCTCATCGAATAGCCGGTCCACATCGTCGATCGTGTCGATCGCGACCCCGACACGCCCCACTTCACCGAGAGCCATGGGATCATCGGAATCCAGACCAAGCAGCGTGGGCAGATCGAAATCGGTCGAGAGTCCGGTCTGACCCGTCCGGATCATATATTTGTAGCGCTGGTTCGTTGCTTCGGGATTGCCGAAACCCGCAACCTGCCGGATTGTCCAGGGACGTGCTCGATACATGCTGGGATAGGCGCCGCGTGTGAACGGGTAAGCGCCCGGAAACCCCAACTCGTCCGCGGGAATGTCCGCGACGTCGGCGGCGGTGTAGATCCGTTTCAGGGGAAGGCCGCATTCCGTCTCGTATACGGGTCTTGCCTCGGGCCTGTTCTCGATCGCGGCCGCCAACTCGTTCGCTTCCCACTTTGCCTGTTTTTCGCGGATGTCGTCGATTGCTTGCTGTGAAAACAGTTTCATGTCTCTGGCTCCCTGTCTTTCCATTCCAGTAGCGCGTATGCGGCGCAGGACGGGTCCATCTCCCGATCCACCACGGCCCGGATGTGGTTTTCGAGCGTGTCGCTCGTCTGATTGAATTTTTGCTGAAACAGATGTTTCGCAGTGCCCAAAATCCGCGTTTCGGCGATGGCACGCAGGCGCCCGGACAATTCGCCGCTTTCGCTCAGATGAGTCCTGTGCCGGCCTATCGCGTCCTTCAAGTCGCCAATGCGCTCGCCCGAAACCGAACTGACCGGAATGACTGGGGGATGCCAAACCGGGTTTCTTCCGGATGGTCCCATGGCCAGCATGCCGTTCAGGGCGGAAACTAGCGCAGCCGCATCGGGCCTGTCGCATTTGCTGACGACGTGGATATCCGCGATTTCCAGGATACCAGCCTTGATCGCCTGTATGTCGTCGCCAAGCCCGGGGGCGGAGAGAACCACGGTCGTGTGGGCCGCGGTCGCGATCTCCACCTCGTCCTGGCCGACGCCGACGGTTTCGATGATGACCGGCGAGTATCCCGCGGCGTCGAGAATATCGACTGCCTGAAGGGTCGACCGGGTGAGACCGCCGAGATGCCCCCGCGTCGCCATGCTGCGCACGAAGGCCTGGCTGACGGTGGCCGCCTCGCTCATGCGCACCCGGTCGCCCAGAATGGCCCCGCCCGAAAACGGACTGCTCGGGTCGATGGCGATAACCCCGACCTTGTGTCCGTCCGAAGCCAAGGCCCTGATCAGGGCAGAGACAAGTGTGGATTTTCCTCCGCCAGGCACGCCGGTGATGCCCACGATATGCGCGTTGCCGGTATGTGTGTAGATTTCCGACAGGGCCCCGGCGGCCTCCGGATATCCGGCCTCGGCTCGCGTGATCATCCGGGAAATCGCCGGAACGCTGCCGGCAAGGATGTCGGGCACAAACTCACGCGAGGGCCTGTAGGCCGCGCGTCCTGCCGGTCTGGTAGACGAAAATACGCTCATATACGGCCACGGGCGGCAACCAGATTCCTGATCGTCGTAACGATCAAATCGGCCCGTGCCTCCTGCGGAACGATTGCGTCGACGCCGCTGTCCCGAAGGGCGGTATAGTCCTGCTTGGGGATGACCCCGCCCGCTACCACGAAAATGTGCTCGGCCTTCTGTTCAAGAAGACAACGGCCCAATTCCCCGAACAGCGGAACGTGAGAGCCTGACAGAAGGCTGACGCCGATGACGTCCACGCCTTCCTGTATGGCGGCGCTGGCGACCTCATCCGCCGACTTGTAGAGGCCGGTATAGACAACCTCCATGCCCGCATCCCTCAGTATCCGTGCGACCACCTTGGCACCGCGGTCGTGCCCATCAAGGCCAAGCTTGGCGACAAGCACCCGGATGGTGCAGGGTGCGCCTGCTTCGGTGCTATCACTGTTGTCCATCGCTTGATCTGTCATGTGCGTCTCCTCCATATGGGCGCCTGTCATCCGGCGGCTGCGCCGGCAAGGCGCCCGGTTGCGGAAAGCACAGCATCGAAAGCGTCGGACATGATCCGCACCCCGAGATCGAGTTCCTCTTCGGAAATCGTCAGCGGCGGCGCGATGCGGAAAACCCCGCCCGTTGCGGGAAGCTTGACGATATTCATGCTCAGGCCCCGCCTGAACGCTTCCTCCGCAATTCGGGCACCAAGTTCGTGGTCGGGTTCACCGTCGCTGCACTCCCTGACGATCTCGACCCCGAGCATGAGCCCACGGCCGCGCACATCGCCGATACAAGCATATCGTTGCTTTAGATCGGACAAGCAGGCGAACAGCCTATCGCCCAATACGCACGCACGATTGACGAGGCCCTCCTCTTCCACGACATCGAGCACGGCTAGGCCGACAGCCGCCGGCAATGGATCGGAAACATGCGTCGTGTAGAACAAGAACCCCCTGTCATGCGCCGTCTCTTCGATCTCGGGCGTCGTCATGACGGCCGAAAGGGGAAGCCCGGCGCCGATGGTCTTGGAAAGTGTAAGGATATCCGGCGTCACGCCATCCCGTTGGAAGGCGAACATGTTACCAGTGCGTCCGATTCCGGTCTGCGCCTCGTCGAGGATGAGCAACATCTCGCGTTCACAGCATTTCTGCTTCAGCGCCGCAAGATACCCCTCCGGAAGCTCCAGCATGCCGCCACTGGACAGGATCGGTTCCGCCACAAAGGCCGCTAGGTTGCCCGTCGACTGACTGTCGATCAGGTTGAACGCGTCATCCAGCTCGGTGCGCCAGTCCAACGAACCATCGGCATGTTTGAAGCGCGGGCGAAAACTGTTGGGAGCCGGAATCGCGAGCGAGCCGACCGCCGCCGGTCCGTATCCCTTTCGCCCCGCGCTGTATGTCGCCGAGGCGGCGGCGGCGGTCATCCCGTGCCAGCTTTTCGAGAACGCAACGATCTCGTGCTTGCCCGTGACAAGCTTCGCCATCCGTATAGCCGCTTCATTCGACTCGGCTCCGGTCGACAGCAGCAAGACTCTGTCGAGGCCCGGCGCCAGCCCGGCAAGGCGTTCCGCAAGCTCGACGACCGGGCGGGACAGCATCCCGCTGAAGAGATGCGCGACCGTTTCGGCCTGCCGGTTCACCGCCGCAACGATTTTCGGATGCGCGTGCCCGAGCAACGCGCTCATCTGTCCGGACGTGAAATCGAGGATAGGTCTGGCGTCGGCATCATAGACGAACGACCCGGCAGCGCGCTCGATGATGGCAGGCTCGAAAGCGCCGCCATACCGTATCAGGTGCTTTTCTGCCGCCGCCCAGAAGCCGCGATCTCGGTTTTTCGACATTTCACAACCTCGCCAGAAACGTTGTTTTGAAATTAGCGGCTGGCGGAGATTCGGTAAAATTGATAATAATCGGATTCAGATATCGATGGAATTGATATGCCGACACTTCTTGATCTCAGGCTGCTGGCGACATTCGTCCGTGCGGCCCACTCCGGAACCCTGAGTGCGACGGCAGTTCAGGTCGGACGCACGCAATCGACGGTCACCATGCAGATACAGCGGCTTGAGGACGCCCTGGGCCAAAGCCTGTTTCACAGAAGTGGCAGCGGGGTCCGCCTTACCGGCAGTGGCGAGCGCTTCCTGGTGTATGCCGAGCGCATTCTCAGGCTTCACGACGAGGCTATTTCGACGCTCTCGGACAAGGGACTGCACGGCTCGATAATCTTCGGATGTCCTGAAGACTATCTGATCGCATTCTTTCCAAAGGTCCTGAAAAGTTTCGGCACCCTGTATCCCGACGTCGAGATCAAGGTCGTCTCGGCGCCGACGGTTGAATTACACGCGCTTTTGCATGCGCGCCGGATCGATCTGGCGCTTGTTTCCACCCCCGACGCGGACAGCACGCAAAACGCAGTTCGGACCGAACCGCTGGTGTGGGTAGGCAGCAAACCGACGCTGGAGCTTCACGGTTTCGGTGACACGGTTCCGATGGCCCTTCCGGCATCGAATGCCATGGACCACAGGGCTGCCTGCGATGCGATGGCCCGGGCCAAATTGCAGTACAAGATAACATTTGCGAGCAACAGCCTTGCCGGATTGATAACCGTCGCGCGCTCGGGGCTGGCTATAAGCGTCATGACTCAGGAAGCCGTCCCGCCGGACCTGTTCATACTCAATGCGCCCCTGCCTCAACTTCCCAGGCTTGGCGTCATAATCTCCTTCGCTGAATCCAAGAGATCGCCAGCCGTCGACGCATTCGCCGCCCACATTCGAAACCTTCTTCCTTTCCTCTAGTCACCTGAATCGGCTCGGATCAAACTTGCGGCAGTAAGGAGAAGAACCGGCTTTGATGAACCGGTGAATATCCGGTCTTTGCCATTCAGCCCGACCGGCTTGCGCTTGCGGTGAATTTATACTTTCCGCCCCTGAACCAAATTACTAAACGGCGGCGTTTCGTTGCATGAAAGGGTGTGTCTCGGAGCGACCTATCTCATTGAAACCATGCCGTAGATAAAGCGAGCCGACAGGGTTCCAGTGCAAATACTCCAATCTAACTGGTAGCCTCAGGCCATCGGCGACCGTGAGGCAGTGCGCGAGAATTGCAGAACCTGTTCTCCGACCTTGATACATGGGAAACAGGTAAAACTCTCCAAATCGAATGTGATCTGTCTGCCTTTGAAACGACAGTGTTCCCAATCTCTGCCCCACGGTGCCGACGCAATGCACCGAGCCGGTTGCGAAGCCGGAGCGGCCATTGGTGACCTACAAGGACGCCGAGCGCGGGGCAGTGATCGATCGTCTGCTCGAAGATCGTGCGGCTGTGGCCAAAATCCTGACCCGAAACGCGAGGGGCCACGATGACACAGATCAAACACGGCCAGTTCACATTCGCCCTTGGCTGGAGTGGCATCATCCACCGCCAGCGTCTGCGCAAGTTTGATCCCGTCGCAGATATAGAGGCGTGGTGAAGCGGATAGCCATCAACTTTTGAATGCCGCCCAGTCCGAAGGCAGTGTATAATCTTCGCGGTCGGGTACGTTGGGCTTATCTAACGGATGCGGCAAGTTGGTTTGCAGTTGCGCGTTCTTGACGAAATCATGTCTGAGCAGGGTTAGCTCAAGAACCGGCGGTACGTTGACGCCAGCAGCCGTGACAAGTGGTGCGCAGTTATTCACATGAGTGTGGACGACAGTGTAATGACGTAGCAATTTGTCCATCATCGCTTCGTATTCTGCAAGTTTACCTGCACGAAACACGCGTCCCATATTGTGCAGTTCAAGCACGACGATGCGAAATCGAGACAATGTGGTGTCGCTGACCGTTGGCAAGGTCGTAAATTCGGCCCCTTCGATGTCCATTTGCAATATCATATCACCGCTCTTCGGAGCGTAGCGCGCGACCCAGTCATCAAGCGTAATGAATTCGCCATCTGTTTCGGGACCGATGAATAATTTGTCGAATGTGGCAAGCGGGTGGTCTTCCACCAATCCCTCAACCGAGGCATCGGCCATAAAAGATGGAACGCCTCGGTTCATCATATCCATGTCAAAATCCATCGAGTCGCTGACGCCTGGAGAGAAGCAGGCCACCAGACCGTCCAACACGTCGGGAACCAGATAACCCCCGTCGCCTGCACCGCCGATGCGAACCAAGGGCACATCGGTTTTGTACGGCATCAGTTTGAAGAGAAAGGATTTGATCCGGGTCTTGGAAAGTCCGGGCTGCAGGTAATACGCGAGGCTAGCTTTGAGATTGCGACGACGGCGTTTGTAGGTATCGGACAAACTGGAGGCTCCTGGCTGGTGTAATCAAAGTGCCACACCATTGCCCGGCAGCGGTTTCGAAAGCAACAACCAAGAGGTTGGAATGCCATCGACTTGCAGCAAAGCCTTGGCGTTGAAAAGGGATTAAGGGTATGCGGCATTTCTCGATGTTTGATGGGGGACTGTTCTCTGGATCACTGTTGTCCTGGGGTGTAAGGCGGGTCAAGAACCCTGTGCCATAGGTTGGCGCGAGTATAGCATGCAGAGCAATTGGAGAGTTAATTTGTTCTATCCTCGATCTTGGCACATCGTGTCTTATCCTAGAAGCGGCAACCATCTGGTCAGAGCAATAATCGAGGCTCACTCCAACAGGCCAACGGAAGGCTGTGTTGGGGCGACGCGGGATAAGCCCATATACAAGAATGCATCGAACGCTTCAGGCGTGATAGAAATAAAATCCTCTGAACCAATAGGGTATAAATCACACTCCTTGCACGAGATTCACGAAAGAAGTCGAACGGCTGGTGATGAAGAGTTGGGTATGGTGCTGATCACCCGCTCCCCTGCAGCGGCCATTTCTTCACATGTGGCACGCATCCTGACCAATAAACGGAAGTATCCTTGGTTAACGAAGCGCAGCAAGATGCGCGTGGTTCAAGACGAGATAGATAAGTATCTTTCCCTTGTTTTCCGATACGTTGCTCACAGCGAGAATTCTAAGATTCATGCCAGATATGAAGACCTTATCTCGAAAGAAGAGCGGGAACATACAGTCAACAGCATCACGGCTCGGCTGGCTATTTCTTCAGAGCTTCAAGATCTGGATGCTGTTTTTAGTTTGGCAAAAGACAGTCAAAGGTCCATCGGAAACCGAGGTGCGGAGTTAAAGCAAGAAATAGCAGAAAGAGTGCAGGAGCGTCTAAGTTATGACGACGTTGAACGGTACTTGAAGGAGTAGATATTCTGCCATCGAACCGCAGCCGCATCTCAATCCATGCCCGACCGTTCACGCGGTCGGGCTTTTTTACGTTCGTGACATTGCTCTTCGCGTATTCTATTTATGTTCCGTTTTACTGGAGGAACGGAATGTGCATTTCAGATATGTGTTCAATACACATTATACTGCACCGATCGGATGAAATAACGCGCTGAAAACAAATATTTCTGACCGTGCGAAAAAGTACGGAATTAACGAACTGCGAATGAAATTTATTACTTTTGGGGAGCATAGCATGGCACAAATCCTGAAACGCTTGACAATAACCTTGGGTATTGGAGTTGTCGCTCCCGTGGCCCACGCCCAGGACGCCATGCAGGATCCGCTCTTTGGCGCACAGGTATTTCAGCTTAACCTGGGCATTGCGGCTCCTGCCAACTCATTGCAAGAGACCCTCACATATCCGAATGGCGGCGGCGCAACTATTCTGACGACCGGTTCACTGGATTTCGGAACCGGCGGCCGCGCAGAGATCAGCTACAGCCGTCCTTGGGGAGATGCGTCACGCTTTTACGTTGAACTGGCAGGGATGCGCGCAATCGGTGAGGAAACGATCCTGATCGTTGGGCCAGCTGCAACGTTCCCAGGGTCTTATGACGATGGGTACCAACTGCCAACCGGATATTCAGTTGCCACCGACGTCAAAACGGAAATGGCTTTTCTCAAGGCCGGGCGCGAGTGGGCTATGAACGACACTTGGCGCGCAAGTGCGGGAGTACAGGTCGGGCAGGTGTCTCAAGAGTTTCAGGCAGAATCGTTTGACACTGCACTTGTATCCAGCAGAACGTTGACCGCTACAGGGTCCAACCAGCTGTTCGGTGTCCAGGGCGGACTTAGTCATTATGTGCCGTTGAACGAAAAGACGGCGCTGCGCTCAACGATGACCTTGGGGGTTATGACAAACTCCTACGACTATGCCTATCGCAACATCGAGACCACCGGTGGGGCGACGGAGCAGGCTGCCGATGCCTCTGGAAACAGCACCGCGTTTTCCGCGGGCGTTTCGGTCGCTCTGGAGCACCAAATGACGACAAACGGATATCTCTCGTTCAAGGTTGGCGTGGGCGGCTTGTTTAACGTCGTCAATGCGGCGGATACGTTTTTGGATCCTGCTGGCACTGCCTCGACTGCAAAGATTGACCACGACAGTATCGTGTCGAGCTACGTCACTGTCGGATACGTCTTCCGTTTCTGATGTTTTTGCGGCGCTGGTCACAGGACCTGGCATGATCGCTATCGGCACGATGCTTGACATCGTTCAACGCCTACCTGTAGGCCTCTATCTGTTGCCTATGTTTCAAACTCCCCTGTAGCCCGACCGTTCATGCGGTCGGGTTTTTACGTTCGTGACATTGCCCCACGCGTGTTCTATTTATGTTCCGTTTTTAACGGAGGCGCAAATGGTCATAGCGGATATGCACGACCATCACGATCTGATCCTCTACTGCACGAACATACGGTGCCATTGGAGAGTGCAGTTCACGCGGGATGAAGCGATCGAGCGGTTTGGATCTGACCTTCCTGCGGACACGCTCCGCAAACGTGCCAAGTGTATCAAGTGCGGCAACGTGGGGGCGGCAACATATATTCAGTATAAGGGGAAGACGGGGATGTTGTAGGGCGGAATTGGGGTAGATCTCAATAGAAGCTCGGGTCGTAAGTTTCCCATATTACGACAAGAAAGATCATAGCTAATATTGCTGCAACGACAATCAGAACTGCCCATCTTGCTCGGTTGGGGCTTAAGTTATCCCAAATCATAAAGCCTCCGCACTTCTGGCAGGGCTTGTTTACGTCTTCCACGTGACGTTTGGTCTTCCATCCACAGTTTGCGCAACGCAGTGGTGCCGGTATTCTTGGTGGCATTTTGTGCTCGTTCTCTGCTTGACTCCCCCAGCTTATCGGTTTTCCAGACTTGAACCAGCTTTCTTACTTTCAAGTGCCCATAGTCGTCAGCTCGGGGCCAGCGCTCTTTGATTTCCACGTATTCAATCTTGCTGCAGCGCGAACAGGGGAACGGCGGTAAATGCAACGGGTGCTTTGGGTCTATCACCGTCAGCAAATCCGACGCTAAGAAATAGATCGAGCGGCGGCACAGATTGCAACGGACCAACAGCAGGCAGCCCTCATTTGCCGCATCCGCAATAGTGCGAAACGGCTTGCCGGGGTGGGGGTGGATAGGCGGGCGTCCTGCTGGCATGGGGTAGAACATATATAGAACGCGCGTTGCCCGTCCAGTGGTCTAATCGGGCTCTTCGCGCAGCCCGACACCTTCGCCAATGACTTGCATCTGATCGGCGGGGTAGGGTTCGAGCAGCTCGAATGCGTCGTCAGGATCGCCGTGTAACCAAGTGTCATAGTGATCAGAGTCGAGAATCAGCGGCATGCGGTTGTGATATTTTGCCGCCAATTCGTTTGGTGAAGTGGTCACCATGGAAAACACCAGCGTGTCGATCACAGTATCACCCACAGTGCCGCGCTGTTGCTTCCAGATGCCGGCGCAAGCAAAGCCTTCAGCTCCGGCTACATTGAACCAGTGGAATGTTGCGGGGTTGCGACCTGTGGCTTCAGCATATGCGGTGGCCGGGATCAGGCACCAGCGATTGGTAAAGCTGTCACTCCAGAGCGATGCCGACCGGATCTTGTCGTCGCGGGTGTTGTTCCACGCCTGTGGCTTGAGCCAGTTGCCGGTCTTCTTCGACTTGTTTGGCGTCAGAAATCCCCAGTGCGATCTGACCAGTGTTCGCTGGCCGTCTTCAGCTGTGACGATTGGAGCCTCATATTTGGGATAGATCGCGGGCAGGGCGGGCATGTTGCCAAGGTCAGTTCGCGCGGCCGGCACGGCGAACAGCTGCCGCATTGCCTCGTGGGGCATCTTGCTGGAGTAAAGGTTGCACATGGGAAATCTGTTATCACGTTGCAGCCTTGTTGAGAACTTGGTCAAGAAAGGCGCGTCAGTGGTATCCAAAACTGTTTCCCAAATCGGTATGTCTACCCCGTAAAATAAGGGTGTATACGGGAAATGGTTGGGAAACGGTTATCGTTTTATTTCAGGTTGCTAGGTCGGTTGGCTGCTCGTTTACACCGAAGATGTCGGGAGTTCGAGCCTCTCACGACCCACCATTTAAATGCCATACTGCATCGTATTGCACAGTGTTGTCGGGTTCTTCGGACCCTAGCGCTCTTGGCTAGAATACTGCCGACAGGATAAGCCACCACAAAAACACGCTGATCACCAAACCGGGTAGGATCCACCATCCTCTAGGCATACCAATGACCTTGGTTAAAGACAGGCGATAGTTCCGTGCGGACTGGGCGTTGGAATACGTCGCTGTCTGCTTTGTTGGTCCATATGTGCACGGGGGGCTCCGTTTGGGTTAATTGTTCGGATCTATCTGACAGATTGTGTGGGGCTAAACTTTGTTCTAAATCAAGTATTGTGGCGACATTCTGAAATAGTGACACATATTCTACCCTTTTTGTCCACGCAGATGCGGCTGTTTGTGGAAATTGATGGGTCACCTAATTTTGGTTTTATGGTTTTGCATTCCACAAATTTTGATCCTTGAGTGATATTTACGTGTCGGGTCACGATGGCTTGTCCGCCTGTGCACTTTCGCACAGGATGTGCTAATTTTTGGTTATTGCGTGCGAGCCCGCTCGGCGGCATCCTTCTATCAACCTTCATAGGAGAGAGCACATGAGCTGGAACCCCGCACTTGATCCCGAAATTCCTGTCGGCGACGCTGTCGACGCCATTGAAACCGTCATCGTGCCCCGCGCGCGCGATCTGGGTGGATTTGAGGTGCGCCGCGCGCTGCCTGCGCCCAAGCGGCAGATGGTCGGGCCGTTCATCTTTTTCGACCAGATGGGGCCAGCAGAGTTTCTGACGGGGCAAGGCATCGACGTGCGCCCGCATCCCCATATCGGGCTGGCTACGGTCACTTATCTTTATAAGGGCAAGATTCACCACCGTGACAGCCTGGGTACCGATCAGTGGATTGAACCCGGCGCGGTCAACTGGATGGTGGCGGGCCACGGCATCACCCATTCCGAACGCGCAGATGGCGATATGCGCAAATCGCCGCACAGTTTGCTGGGCCTTCAAACGTGGGTGGCGCTGCCTGAAAAGGATGAGGATTTAGGCGCGGTCTTTGAACATGCCCCGAAAGAGACGCTGCCGCTGCTGGAAGGCGAGGGCAAGCAGGTGCGGTTGATCCTTGGATCGGCTTACGGCGAAACGGCACCGGTCAAGGTGTTCTCGGAAACATTCTATGCCGATGCGCTGCTTGAGGCGGGGGCGTCGATCCCGATGCCGGACAACCACGAGGATCGCGGACTTTATATCCTGACCGGTTCGGTGTCGGTGTCTGGACAGCATTTCGAGGCTGGCCAGATGCTGGTGTTCCGGCCCGGCGACCGGATCAGCGCCAGGGCCGGAGATGCAGGTGCGCGGGTGATGTTGCTGGGCGGGGCAACAATGGACGGGCCGCGCCACATTTGGTGGAATTTTGTGGCGTCGTCGAAAGACAGGATTGATGCGGCCAAAGAAGCGTGGCGTGCAGGCGACTGGGCGCATGGCCGTTTCCAGCTTCCTCCGGGCGACGACGCCGAATTTATCCCCGCACCCGACTGAAGGCGGCCAATCCGGCCCACAGGATCGGGGCAGAATTTGAAGCTTGTGACATTTTTTTAAAATAAATGCCGCAAACCGAAAAACCCTGCTTGACGCTCCACGCTGTGGGCCATAATACCCCCACACGCAGCGGGCGGTTGTAGCTCAGTTGGTTAGAGTACCGGCCTGTCACGCCGGGGGTCGCGGGTTCGAGCCCCGTCAACCGCGCCACTGCTGCGTAAACAAAGACCCGCCAGAAATGGCGGGTCTTTTGTGTTTCAGCGGACGCTATCAGACTAAAACCGACACCATGTGGCGCCTAGTCGTAGATATAGCCCAGAGCGGCCTCTTGCGCCAAATCCAGCTGCGCGCGCATGAACTTCAACCCTTGGGCGCCCATCTTCCTGGGGGTTGCGGGGCGGGCGTCAATGGCGGGTTTGAACTTTGATCCCAACCGTTTGAGAACCGGAGCAAAATTGGTGTCTCGCAGCGGCAGGCCCAGACCGGCGCGCAGGGCGTCCAGTGTCATTTCGGGTGCTGTTTGTGCATCTTCCATCCGCAGCAGGATCACGGTGCAATCGCGTTGCAGATAGCTAAGCAATCCCGCCAGCTTGGCGCGACGCAGGGCAAACAGATTGGCAAAACGCGCGCCTGTCATCGGGTCGCGGTCGTGTTGCAGCGGCTGGCCGACAGCACTCAGCGGTGCTGTCTTTTCGAAATAGCGCGGGTGGTCCACGATCGTGTCCCATTCGGCGCGGATGAAATCACCGAATTCCAGCGCCTGAAGAGCAGGTGTGGTGTGCCAGGGTTTTTGGTGCATCGACAGCGCCCAGGCATCCGCACGGCGCACACAGGCGATCAACGCCAGGTCGGGGGGGATGGCCGCCGCATGGGGAAAGCCGTGCTTCCAGCCAAGCGCCTCGGTTGGGGTCAGCGTTGTGTTGCGCCCCAGTAGACGTTTGATAAAGTTGGTGCCCGAAGACCGCTCTCCCAACACTTGAAAGCGGGTGATCGCGGTGTCGGGCGCGCGGCGGACATGCAGGCCGAATGTGGCAAAATTGGCAGGTATCAGCGGTCAGGCCCTCGATCACACGCGAAATGCGCAATTAACGATTCTCTTGTAGCAGCGAAGCGGTTACGGTGCGAGGCAAAGCACTGCCCCTGCACAGAGGGCAGATTGAGAGCAGATGACCAGATCAAGGTGACATGATGCAGACTGTGGCTGTGGTGACAATGGTGCGCGACGATGCATTTTTCCTAAAGGCGTGGTTGCGCCACTATGGAGAAATGTTCGGGCGGCAGAATTGCTATGTGGTCAATCACGGTTATGGCGAAGAGGTGGCGGAGCTGGCAAAGGGCTGCAACATCATTGGTATTCCGGGCGATCCGCACAAGAACTTTGACGTCAAACGCTGGAGCCTGCTAAACAATCTGTTTGGCGGTTTGCGACGGTATTACAAACACGTCATCGTGGGCGATGTGGACGAATTGGTGGTGGTCGACCCGGACGCCGGTGTGAACCTGCTGCAATGGCTGGAAAAGGCCGAGACCGACCGTATTTACACCCCCGTCGGGCTGGAAGTGATCCACCGCATCGACCTTGAGGACGAACCCGCCGAAGCGCAGATATTGGGCCCGCGCCGCCATGTGCGCATCGCTCCGCATTATTCCAAACCGTGCATCGTCTCGACCCCTGCGAAACTGTCGCGGGGCGGGCATTTCGCGCAATATCCCAAGCTGCACACGCCAGACGACTTGTATCTGATGCACCTGAAATTCTGCGATTTCGGCGCATATACCGGTGCGATGGACCGCCGCAACGCGGTCAGCGCCGAGGTGGGCGTGGACTATAAACAGGCCAGCATCGGGCGGCACTGGTTTGCGCAGGCGCGGGGCGAAGATCGCGAGGTGTTCGACGCCTTTGCCGAGTTGCCGATGCAGGACGGTTTTGACATGCGCGTCGTGCGCCGCAAGATGCACCGCAGTTTCAAGGCGCGGGGGGACACCGGATATTTCGAGTTCGACCGTCCGAACTACAAAGGCCAGTATGTGCTGCCAGAGCGGTTCAGCGGTATCTTCTAAGCCGCGTCGGGCTGCACTTTCAGCAGGAATTCCAATATCTTCGCAGCCGTTTCCGCAGGGCGCTGGTCGGGGAAAAAGTGCCCGCCCGGCAGGCTGTCCGCTTGCATGTTCGACAGGCGGTTCACCCATGTGGCGCCGACATCATAATGTTTCGCCATGATGCCGTCCGCACCGCTGAGCACCAGCGCAGGGCAGGCGACGCGGCGGCCGATGTCGGCGGCGTCCAGCGCCATGTCATAATCAATTGCCGCGCGGTAATCGTCGCACATGGCGCGGATCGTCTCGGGGTTGCGCCATGCGGTGCGGTATTGTTCCAGCGCATCCGCGTCATAAGTGTCCAGTCCGCCTTTGCCCCAACCGGTCAGGCAGTATTCGAAATAGGCATCCGGATCGTGGCCGATCATCGTTTCGGGCAGGGGGGCAGGCTGGGCCAGAAAGAACCAGTGGTAGTAGGCGCGCGCCACCTCCTGTTGCAGGTCGCTGAGCAGCAGATAGGTGGGCACAATGTCCATCAGGGTCAGGGACCGGATCGCATCCGGATGGTCCAGTGCAGCGCGGTGGGCGGTGCGCGCACCGCGGTCGTGTCCCACAAGGTGAAACCTGTCGAACCCCAGATGTGCCATCAACGCCACCTGATCGGCGGCCATTTCGCGAAAGCTGTAGTTTTCAGTGCCTTTCGGCTTTGAACTGGCCCCGTAGCCGCGCAGATCGGCAGCAACAGTGGTGAAATGTTGCGACAACTTCGGCGCAATACCGTGCCACATGGCATGGGTTTGCGGAAAACCGTGCAGCAACAGCAGTGGCGGGCCGCTGCCTGCCATTGTGTAGTGGATGTGCTGGCCGTTCACCTCGGCGGTGGCGCTGGAGAACCCTGCAAATGTCATCGTGTCGCCTTTCCTGTGCGTTTCCGTTTGAGGACATTAAGCGAGAGCCAGCCCCGCACGCGGTTATGAGCGGGGGCCAGCCCCCGCACCCCCGGAGTTTATCTGGCAAGATGAAGGGGCTCCTGCCTTATGTGCTGAGGGCTGCGAGTATGCGAACCCAGCTGCGCATCCCTTTGTGAAAGCTCTCCATGTCGTATTTTTCGTTGGGCGAGTGGATCTGGTCGTCGTCCTTGCCAAAGCCGATCAGCATGGGCGTGGTGTCCACAATGTTCTGGAAGTGACCCGCAATGGGGATCGAACCACCGCAACCGATATAGGCGGCAGGAACCTGCCATTCATCGCTCAGCGCCTGCCGCGCGGCTTCGAATGTCGGATCGTCGGTTTCGAACACCGACGCGCTGCCGTTGCTGTGATCTTTGAATGTGACGGTGCAGTCGGCGGGCAGCGCGTCCTGAACCACCTTGCGGAAACTCTCGCGGATCGCGTCGGGGTCTTGATCGCCCACCAGGCGGAACGAGATTTTGGCGTGGGCCTGACTGGGCAGGACGGTTTTGAAACCTGCGCCGGTGTAGCCGCCCCAGATGCCGTTGACCTCGCATGTGGGGCGCGACCAGATCATTTCGATCGGGGTGCGGTCCTGTTCACCTGCGGGCACCGACAGGCCGACGTCACCCAGAAACGCCTGATGATCGAAGGACAGACCCTGCCACTGCGCGCGCAATTCGTCGGGCAGTTCGGGCACGCCGTCATAAAAGCCGGGCAGGGTGACGCGGCCCTGATCGTCGTGCAGTCCGGCAAGGATTTTGGTCAGCACGCGGATCGGGTTGATGGACACACCGCCGTACATGCCTGAATGCAGGTCTTTGGCAGGGCCGGTCAGTGTCAGCTCGTCGCCCATCATCCCGCGCAGCATGGTGACAATGCCGGGGGTTTTGCTCTCAAACAGACCGGTGTCGCAGATCAGGGCAAAGTCTGCCGACAGTTCGTCGGCGTTTTCTTTCATGAAGGGCACCAGCGAAGGCGAGCCTGATTCTTCTTCGCCCTCGAAGAAAAAGGTGATGCGGCAGGGCAGCGTGCCATTGACCGCTTTCCATGCGCGGCAGGCCTCGACAAAGGTCATAAGCTGGCCCTTGTCATCGGCGGCACCACGGCCACGGATTACTTTGCCTTTGGCTGTGTCTTCGACTTGCGGGTCAAAGGGATCACGGTCCCACAGTTCCAGCGGGTCGACCGGTTGCACATCATAGTGGCCGTAAAACAGCAGGTGCGGTCCGTCGCCCTCTACATGGCCCACCACCATCGGATGGCCGGGCGTGGGGCGTTTGGTGGCGTCGATTCCGATGCTTTGCAGGTCGGCCACCAGCCAGTCGGCGGCCCTGTCGCAATCGGCGGCAAAGGCCGGATCGGTCGAGATCGACGGGATGCGCAGCAATTCCAGCAAGCGGTCGGTCGCTTGGGTCAGGTTTGCGTCGATATGGGCGAGCGTGGCGTCAACAGACATGGCGGTTCCTTGCAATTGCGGGATTTGCCGCGACCGTACCAGCCCGCGTCGCAGTGTCTAGTGCTCCAGACAGACCAGCGCAAAACCCGCCAGTACCAAGGCGGCACCGCCTGCTTGGGCCAGACTGATCCCGCTTTGCGCCCAACTGGCATAGGCCAGAACCAGCAGCGTTTCGGTCACCACGATGCCAAGATATACCAGCGGCAGGCTGGCATGACGCAGCAAGGTTATCTCGGCCAGTGCAGCCCCCGCCAGCCCCAGTGTGATGATCAAAATGCTGAGCGCAGGCGGTGTTTCAGAGGCGAGTTTCATTCCGATTGTCGCCAGCGCATAGCCGCCGGCGGTCACTGTCATCAAAAAAATGACAGGAAAAAGGGCAAGGGATGCATTCATAATACTGACTTTCAAAAATATGTATGGCCGGATCTTGATCTGCGATGCGTGTCGCAAAGCGGCGCATCGCATCCCTGATTGCAGAGCGGAAAATTGCTCGTGCCGGCATGAGAATCAGGATGCTTTAACAATGTCGTACCGTCACGGTGGCCTATTCACGTTTTGGCGCACAGTCAGGGAAACCCTACTTTTACGCCCGCTGACGGGCCATTGATGCAACTTGATCTGGATCAATGCTGCGACATCGTGCGCAGGGCATATGAGTTGAAACCGGGGGCGGTAATCTATAATCGTTCCAAATACCCGACTTATGGGGCATGATCACCTAGTGTATCGCCGTCCCGACGACCAGGAGTTTCCTTTCGTGGATCACACCAAGGACTATGGCGCGCAGCTGGATGCTGCTTTGAACCGCCTGCATGAAGAAGGCCGCTATCGCACCTTCATCGATATCGAACGCCGCAACGGCCAGTTCCCGCATGCTGTGCGCACGCGCCCCGACGGGTCCGAACAGGACATTACCGTATGGTGTGGCAACGATTATCTGGGTATGGGCCAGCACCCCGCTGTTCTGACTGCGATGCACGAGGCGATCGAGGCCACTGGCGCGGGGTCGGGCGGGACACGCAATATTTCCGGCACCACTGTCTATCACAAGCGGCTCGAGGTCGAACTGGCCGATCTGCATGGTAAGGAACAGGCGCTGGTGTTCACATCCGCCTATATTGCCAATGACGCCACGCTAAGCACATTGCCAAAGCTGTTTCCGGGTCTGATCATCTATTCCGACGCGCTGAACCACGCCAGCATGATCGAAGGCGTGCGTCGCAATGGCGGGGCCAAGCGTATCTTCCGTCACAACGATGTCGCGCACCTGCGCGAACTGCTCGAGGCCGACGATCCGGCTGCGCCCAAGCTGATCGCATTTGAATCGATCTATTCGATGGATGGCGATTTTGGTCCGATCGAAGCGATCTGCGATCTGGCGGACGAATTCGGGGCGCTGACCTATATCGACGAAGTACACGCGGTGGGCATGTACGGCCCACGCGGTGCCGGTGTGGCCGAGCGTGACGGGCTGATGGACCGTCTGGACATCATCAACGGCACACTGGCCAAAGCCTATGGCGTGATGGGCGGCTATATCGCCGCCAGTGCGCGTATGTGCGACGCGATCCGCTCTTATGCGCCGGGGTTCATCTTTACCACGTCGCTGCCGCCTGCGGTCGCGGCAGGGGCGGCGGCATCGGTCGCCTTTCTGAAAACCGCGCCCGAACTGCGCGAGGCGCACCAGTTGCAGGCGCGTATTCTCAAGATGCGCCTTAAGGGGCTGGGCCTGCCGATCATTGATCATGGCAGCCATATCGTGCCGGTGATGGTGGGTAATCCTGTACACACCAAACTGCTCAGTGACATGCTGCTGGAAGATCACGGTATCTATGTCCAGCCGATCAATTATCCCACCGTGCCCCGTGGAACCGAGCGTTTGCGCTTTACACCGTCGCCGGTGCATGGTCCGCGTGAACTGGATGCACTGGTCAGGGCAATGGACGGCTTGTGGTCGCATTGTGCGCTGAATCGCGCCGAACTATCAGCCTGATATCACGAGTAGGTGAATTTAAGATTGCCATGTGTTAAGCTGTGTTTAACAACAAACCTGCGTCGAATCGGGTGCGGCGTATTGGTTCCAAGAAACGGTTAACACGGGGCACAGGTATGATCGGGCGTAAAACTCCCAAGATCATTGAACAAAACGCAGAGCCGAAAGGCTTTGACGATTTTGAATTGCGCCTTGGCGATGTTATGCGCGGCGAACGTGCCACGCTGGGCAAATCGCTGTTGGACGTGCAGCGCGAACTGCGGATCAAAGCCAGCTATATCGCGGCGATCGAAAACACCGATCCCAGTGCATTTGATACACCCGGTTTTATCGCAGGCTATGTGCGCTCCTATGCACGCTATCTGGATATGGACCCCGACCGCGCCTTTTCGGCCTTTTGCACCGAAAGCGGGTTTACCGTGGCACACGGCATGTCTGCCGAGGCGTCCGTTGTCAAAAAGCCCAGCCGCGAGGATCGCCTGTCGCGCGACCGTGGCAACAAAGATATCTTTTCCGCACCCAACACCCCCTTCGTGCCCACGGGCGAGGGGTTTTTCAGCCGAATCGAACCCGGTGCCATCGGTTCTTCGCTGGTTTTGATCGCATTGATCAGCGCCATCGGTTTTGGCGGCTATTCGGTCTTGCAAGAAGTGCAGCGCGTTCAGGTCTCGCCCGTTGACCAGACGCCTGTTGTTTTGTCGGATCTTGATCCGTTGCAGGGTGCCGTTGTGCAACAGCCCAGCTTTGACGGTGCGGAGGAAAATTCACCTTCGACGCTGGACACCCCGCGCATCGACGCGTTGGACCGTCTGTATCGCCCGCAGGCGCTGGATGTGCCGGTGCTGGTGGCCCGCGATGCACCGATTGCCACGATCGACCCGCGTTCGGTCGGCAACTTTGCCCAGACACCGGGGCTGGAAGCGCCCGTTGTCGTAGGGGCCGAGCCGCTGAAGGCCGAGGTGCCTGCCGTACCGCAAGTGGTTGAAAACGAAGCACCCGTGTTGCAAATGGTTGCCGTGCGCCCCTCTTGGGTGCGTGTGCGCGGGGCCGATGGCACCGTGATCTATGAAACCGTGATGCAACCCGGTGACACATGGACAGCCCCCGCCACCGAAGAACCGCCGGTGCTGCGCACCGGTGAAAGCGGTGCGATTTATTTTGCGATGAACGGCAAATTTTACGGGCCCGTTGGTGCCAATGGCGCGGTTACGTCGAACCTGCCGCTGGAAATCGCGGGCTTGCAGGAAACCTATTTGCCGGTCGATGTGTCCACGGACTCCGGCCTTGTGCGCTATGCCGAGGCCAGTGCGACTGCGGCGACCGTTCTTTCTGACTGACCCTTTCGGACAAATAATCACAGTCGCGGGTGTGGCCTGCGGCTGATGGTTGCGCAGAGCGTGCGCAGCGCTTAGGTCTGTCGCTGAACCGATAGCCGAAAGAGGCGCGACATGTCGCTGAATCACATCCGTCCATGGCGCAATATCTACCGCCGTGAAAGCCGCCAGATCATGGTAGGCAATGTGCCCGTGGGCGGCGGTGCACCGATCACCGTGCAGACCATGACCAACACGCTGACCACCGACGTGGCTGGCACGCTGGCCCAGATCGAAGCCTCGACCGAGGCGGGGGCGGACATCGTGCGCGTTTCCGTCCCCGACGAAGACAGCGCCCGCGCGATGAAAGAGATCTGCGCCAATTCGCCGGTGCCGATCGTCGCGGACATCCATTTCCACTATAAACGCGGCATCGAGGCCGCCGAGGCGGGCGCCGCCTGTCTGCGTATCAATCCGGGCAACATCGGGTCCGAAGCGCGGGTCAAGGAAGTAATCCGTGCCGCGCGCGACAACAATTGTTCGATCCGCATTGGCGTAAACGCGGGCAGTCTGGAAAAGCACCTGCTGGACAAATATGCCGAACCGACCCCCGACGCGATGGTGGAATCCGGCCTTGATCACATCAAGATCCTGCAAGACAACGACTTTCACGAGTTCAAAATCAGCTGCAAAGCGTCCGACGTCTTTATGGCTGCTGCCGCCTATCAGAAGCTGGCCGAGGCCACCGATGCACCCATCCACCTTGGTATCACCGAGGCGGGCGGGTTGACGTCGGGCACGATCAAATCGGCCATCGGTCTGGGCAATCTGCTGTGGATGGGCATCGGTGACACGATCCGCGTCAGCCTGTCCGCCGATCCGGTGGAAGAGGTGAAAGTCGGCTATGAAATCCTGAAATCGCTGGGCCTGCGCCACCGTGGCGTGAACATCATCAGTTGCCCCAGCTGCGCGCGTCAGGGCTTTGACGTGATCAAAACCGTCGAAATTCTGGAAGACCGTCTGGCCCACATCAAAACCCCGATGAGCCTCAGCATCATCGGCTGCGTGGTCAACGGCCCCGGCGAGGCGCTGATGACCGACGTTGGTTTTACCGGCGGCGGCAACGGGGCAGGGATGGTCTATCTGGCGGGCAAACAAAGCCACAAACAGTCCAACGCCGAGATGATCGAACACATCGTCGAGCAGGTCGAGAAAAAGGCCGAAGAACTGGCCGCCGCCGAGGCGCAGGCCGCCGAATAACCGCGCCTTGGCGTCACGACGCCTGCCGCTGGCGTTCCAGTGGTTTTGGCAGCGGATCGGCTGTCGCCCACGACGTCAGGATAAACAATGCGGTGGCCGAAGTCGGAATAAATCGCCGCATAAAAATACCCCCAACGCGTAAACGGCGTTGAGGGTAGAAATCGTTGTTCGAGCGATCAAGTTTGCGGTTTATCCGCGTTTTTCGTCAACCAGTTGCATCATCTGGTCATAGGGCAAATAGCCGCGCAGCATTTCGTCGTGCATGACGAAAGTGGGCGTGCCGGTGATTTGCAAACGCTGTGCCAGTTCGCGTGTAGCTGCGATGCGGTTGGTCACCTCGTCGGCGTCCATGCCCTTGGCGATGGCATCGGCATCATAGCCCAGCGTATTGGCCAGACGGCTCATCACCGGCACACTCAAATCGCCGTTCATGGTCATCAGGGCGTCGGTCACCGCGTGATAGGCGTCGGGGCCTTCGACCATCAGCGTCGAGATGGCAAAGCGTGAGGCCAGCAGGGATTGTTCACCCAAGATCGGGAATTCCTTGACAATCAGGCGGATGTTTCCGTCTGTTTCCAGCAGCTTGGCCACTTCGCCGTGGGCGCGTTTGCAATAGCCGCATTTGTAATCGAGAAATTCGACCAGTGTGATGTCGCCGTCGGGGTTGCCGCCGACAAATGAAAATCCGTCGTCAAAGATCGCGTCGGCATTGTCCGACACCATCGTCTGATCCGCCTGAACCTGCGCCATCGCTTGCTGTTGTTCCAGCACGTTGACCGCGTCAATGATCACTTGCGGGTTTTCCATCAAATAGGCCCGCACCTCTGCGCCAAAGGCGCTGCGTTCGCCGTCGGTCATGGCCGAGACGTCGAAGGCAGCCGCTGGCATGGCAAGCGTGACAGAGGCCGCAGCAGCGGCAAGAAAGCGGTTTAGCGTCATGGATTATCTCCGTTTTTTGCGTTTTTCAGCGCGTTCACTGGCAATCAGCACATCCTGTGCCCGTTGCCAAGGGCCAGATCCGGTGTCCAGCAGCGCGCTGGCACGTTTGGCGTGAATTCCTGCATCTTCCATCCGGCCCGAAAGCGCGTATCGTTCGGCGGTGACCAATGCGGCCATCCCGGTCTGGCCGGATTTGGCATAGGCCACAGACAGGTCGCGCAGCATAATGCCGTCGCGAAAATCAATGCTGCGTGCCTGTTCCAGTGTCGTGCGTGCAGATGTGATATTGCCCGTGGCCAGCAACGCGCGGCCATAACCTGCCAGCACCAGTGCGTCGCGCGGGGCCAGTTTCACGGCGCGCCCATAGGCAGACACAGCCGCCTGAAACTGACGGGTGTCCATCAGGATGTCGCCTTTGGCGGTATGAAAAAAGGGGTCGGTAGGGCGCACGGCGATGGCATTGTCGATGGCGCGCAGGGCCTGTTTGGTGCGCGACTGGCGCGCTTCCGCCACCGCCTCGCGCAGATATCCCACGTCTTTATAGCCGCTTTCGCCGGTGCGGCGCAGCGTCCATTTGGGTGCGCGGGTGTGGGCGCTGATCTTGCCTTTGACGCGAGCGAACCAATAGGCTGCGGTCGGGTTGGGTCCAACATCGGTGCCATAGGCCGCCACATAGGCCTCCATCGCGCGCAACCGGTCGCGCGACAGCGGGTGCGAGCGCACGTATGGATCCTGACGCCGCTCGGCCAGCACGTCCTGCCCGTGAAACAATTGCATGATTTCCAGAAATCCGCGCGGGTCGGCCCCTGCGGCACGCATAAACCGCACGCCGGACTGGTCTGCCGATGCTTCTTCTGCGCGGGTGTGTTTCAAAAATGCGCGTTGCGTCGAGGATTGCGCACCGATGGCCAGACCCACCGCCCCTTCACCGCCCCCAGCCGCTGCCGCGACCGCCGCCAGTGCAAGGCCAAGCCCCGTGATGGTGCGGGCATTGCCGTAGTTGACCATACGGCGGGTGATATGGCCGTTGGCGATATGCGCGGCCTCATGCGCCAGAACTGCTTGCAACATTTCGGCAGAGGTGGCGCGGTTGATCAGGCCGTGGTTGACAAAAATCACATCATTGCTGACCACAAAGGCGTTCAGCCCACCGTCATTGACCACCAGAATCTTGATCCGCGCCGGGCTAAGGCCCGCAGCCCGCAGGATGGGCGCGGCCAGTTGCGTCAGCCCGTATTCCACATCCGCATCGCGCAACAATTCGATCGCACGGGCAGGCTGCGCCAGCAACATGACCAGCGTCAGGACAATTGCCCCCATTGACGACAGGGGCAAAGCCCTATGAAAAGCGTGCGAACCCACCATGTGCGCAGCATAGGAGACAAGTGATGAAAACCTCAAGACGCAGCGCCGTTGATCCCTTTATCGTGATGGATGTGATGGAGGCCGCCCGCGCCGCCGAGGATGCAGGCCGTCACATCATCCACATGGAGGTCGGTCAGCCCGGCACAGGTGCGCCGCGCGCTGCCACTGATGCGCTGGCGCGGGCGATGAACGACGGCCCGCTGGGCTATACCGTGGCGCTGGGGCTGCCTGCGCTGCGCGCGCGCATCGCGCGGATGTATGGCGAGTGGTATAACGTTGATCTTGATCCGTCCCGTGTGGTGGTAACATCGGGATCGTCAGGGGGCTTTATCCTTGCGTTCACGGCGCTGTTCGACACTGGCGACCGCGTGGCGATTGGCGCGCCGGGTTATCCCAGCTACCGCCAGATTTTGCGCGCGCTGGATTTGCAGGCGGTCGATCTGCCCACTGCACCCGAGAACCGCTACCAGCCGGTGCCAGCGGATTTTGCGGATATGGACATTGCGGGGCTGATGGTGGCCTCGCCCGCCAATCCCACGGGGACGATGCTGGATCATGCGGCGATGGGTGCGCTGATCGACGCGACCCACGCCAAGGGCGCGTCGTTCATCAGCGACGAGATTTACCACGGCATCGAATACGAGGCCAAGGCGGTCACAGCACTTGAACTGACCAACGAGGCTTATGTCATCAATTCGTTTTCCAAGTATTTCTCGATGACGGGATGGCGCGTGGGCTGGATGGTGGTGCCCGAGGATCATGTGCGCGTGGTCGAACGGCTGGCGCAGAATATGTTCATCTGCGCACCCCATGCGGCGCAGGTTGCCGCACTGGCGGCGATGGATTGCGATGATGAGTTGCAGGTGAATATGGACGTCTACCGCGCCAACCGCGTGCTGATGCTTGATGGGCTGCCCAAGGCGGGGTTCACCAAGATTGCACCGCCTGACGGGGCGTTTTACGTCTATGCAGATGTGTCCGATCTGACCGACGACAGCCGTGCCTTTGCTGCCGAAATTCTGGAACGCGCTGGCGTCGCCGTAACACCAGGGCTGGATTTTGACCCGCTGCGTGGCCGCCACACTTTGCGCTTTTCCTATGCCCGCAGCACCGAGGACATTGCCGAAGGGCTGACGCGGCTCAAGGCGTTCATGGACGCGCGGTAAACTATGGCCCCTGCGCGGTGGCTGCGATATTGTCTTTGCAAGACCAGAAGCACCACGGAAAACATTCCGGAAAAGACCAAGGGCGGAACGGGCAGTATGCGGTATGTGATCATGGTGATATGTGCGCTGGTTCTGTCCGGTGTGTCGGGCGCGGGGGCACAAGAACTGACAGCGCTGGCGCGGGTTGACCCCCAGCGCAGCCACATTTCCGATGGCTGGTTCGGCAACACCACATTAAACATCGCTCTCAGTCAGGGCGTGCCGTTTCGGGTGTTTCATCTCGACAATCCCAAGCGTCTGGTCATCGACTTCCGCGAGGCCGACTGGTCCGGTGTCGACGCCAAAACCCTGTTGCCCGAAGCGGGCAAGATCACTGCGGTGCGCTTTGGTCCGTTCCGTCCCGGCTGGTCGCGGCTGGTGATGGATATGGCCGAGCCGTTGTTGCCGTCGGAAATCGAAATGAAAGTGGACGAAAGCACAGGTATCGCCACCTTGAGCGTTGCCCTGAAGGGTGTCGCCCCCGAAGCCTTTGGTGCCGGAGCAGGCTCACCCAAGGATGTTGCTTGGGCCACACAGGCCGCGCAACCTCCCGTCTTACCCAAGTTCGACAACAGCTTTGTCGTGGTGATTGATCCCGGTCATGGCGGCGTTGATCCCGGCGCGGTGCGCGACGGGATCGAGGAAAAGGATATCATGCTGAAAATGGCGCAAGCGCTGGCCGAGGCGCTGCGCCGCAGCGGGCAGGCGGATGTCGTTCTGACGCGCACCATAGATCAGTTCGTGTCGCTGCCGGGACGGGTGGATGTGGCCCATGCGGCGGATGCCGATCTGTTCATCTCGCTGCACGCCGATATTCTCAGCGAGGGCGGTGCCAGTGGTGCCACTGTCTATACGCTGGCCGATGACGCCAGCGACGAGGCCGCCGCGCAACTGGCCGCCCAGCACAACCGCGCGGACATTCTGGCCGGTGCCGATCTGAACGGGGCCGACGACGAAGTGGCTGGTGTGCTGCTGGATCTGGCCCGTCAGGAAACAGCCCCGCGTTCCGATCAGGCCGCCGCTACGATCATCGGCGCGATGCAAGCTGCCGGTGGGCCGATGAACGCACACCCCTCACGGCAGGCAGGCTTTTCCGTGCTGACCAGCGCCGATGTGCCGTCGATTTTGATCGAGGTCGGATTTCTCAGTTCGAAACGTGACTTGGCCAATCTGCGCGATCCGGTCTGGCGCGCGGTTATGGCATCGGCGATTGCGGATGGTATACTGGCCTGGCGCACTGCCGATCTGGCTCAGCGTCCCTTGGTGCGCCAATAGGCAGGGCAGCGTAAGCGTAAATATGCCATTATGACACCCAGACGTGTTTTGACCCGCTGCTGGGCGTGCCCTATAACAGCGCCCTGAGCAGATTTCATAAAGGACGCCCGCGTGTTCCGATTTATCCTGTCGTTTTTCGGCGGTATCTTTACGACCCTGACGATGGGTCTTCTTGCAATTGCGCTGAGCGTCGGCGCGATTTTCTATATTTATGGCCGCGATCTGCCCAGCCACGAAAGCCTTGCACAATATACGCCACCCACGATCAGCCGTATTTACAGCGGTCAGGGTCAGATCATTGACGAATTTGCCCGTGAACGGCGGTTGTTTGCCCCTGCGGACACCATTCCCGATCTGATCAAACAGGCATTCATCAGCGCCGAAGACAAGAATTTCTATACCCACGAAGGCTATGACCTGCGCGGCATTGCGGCGGCGGCGATTGACGCTGTGCGCTCGCGCGGGCGCGACGTGCGCGGTGCCTCGACGATCACCCAGCAGGTGATGAAGAATTTCTTGTTGTCGGGCGACCGTCAGGCGGAACGCAAGATCAAGGAAATTATACTGGCCTCTCGCATCGAAGAGACGTTGGACAAGGAAAAAATTCTGGAACTGTACCTGAACGAGATTTTCCTTGGGCAGAACAGCTATGGTGTGGCTGCGGCCAGCCAGACCTATTTCAACAAGACGCTGGGCGAGTTGACCCCACATGAAGCGGCGTTTCTGGCATCACTTCCCAAGGCGCCATCGGACTATCACCCCGTGCGCCGCAAGGACCGTCTGCTGGCGCGCCGGAACTACGTTCTTAAAGAAATGCATGACAACGGCTATCTGACCCAAGCCGTCTATGACTCCGAACGCGGGCAGCCGCTGCGGTCGGTGCAGAACGGCGACTTTGAAAGCTTCAAGGAAGAGCTGCCCCCGCGCGACTATTTTACCGACGAAATCCGCCGCCAACTGTCCGAGAACTTCGGCGAAGGCGAGTTTTTCACCGGCGGCCTGACCGTGCGCGCGACCATTGATCAGGAAATGCAGCCCATTGCCGCCGATTCCCTGCGCACCGAGCTGGAAAACTATGACCGTAGCCGATCCACATGGCGCGGCACCGGCAAAAAGATCGACCCGCAGATCGCTACAGGTGACGGCTGGCAAGAGGCGTTGAACGACGTCACCGTTGCCCGTGACATTGACCTGAATGGCCGTTGGTATCCTTCCGTGGTGCGCGAAGTCGGCGACCAGCGCATTGTGTTGGGGATCGAAGGGCAGGGCATCGGAGAGGTGCCGCGCGCTGATATCAAATGGCTCAAGGGCGATTTTGTCGCCAACTTTGACGTGGGCGACGTTGTGCATGTGCGCCAGCGCGACGGTGGCTGGTCGCTGCGGCAGGTGCCTGCGGTGCAGGGCGGCTTTGTGGCGATGGACGTCAACACCGGTCGCGTGATCGCCATGCAGGGCGGGTTCAGCTATCAAAACTCGGTCTTCAACCGCGCCACGCAGGCCAAGCGCCAACCGGGGTCTTCGTTCAAACCCTTTGTGTATGCGGCAGCACTCGACAGCGGCTATACGCCCGCGACGATCATTGTCGACGCCCCGATCGAGATCAACACGCCGCAAGGGATGTGGCGCCCCAAGAACGCATCGAACCAGTATTACGGCCCGACCCCCATGCGCACCGGAATTGAACGGTCGCGAAACCTGATGACCATCCGTCTGGCCCAAGAGGTCGGCATGGAAACCGTGGCCAGTTATGCCGAACGCTTTGGCGTCTACGACCGCGGCCAGATGGGCAAGTTTCTGGCCAACTCGCTGGGGTCGCAAGAAACTACATTGTACCAGATGGTTGCGGCCTATGCGATGTTCGCCAACGGTGGCGAGCGGGTCAAACCCACGCTGGTTGACCGTGTGCAGGACCGCTATGGCAAGACCGTCTACCGTCACGATGAACGCCAGTGCGCCGATTGCCAACTGGCCAGTCTGGACCCCGGATATGGCCCGCGCATTGCCTCTAACCGCGAGCGGGTGATGGACCCGATCACCGCCTATCAGTTGACGTCGATGATGCGCGGCGTGGTCGAACGCGGCACTGCTGCGCGCACCGTGAACCTGCCGGTGCCCACAGCGGGCAAGACCGGCACGACCAACGACAACAAGGACGTGTGGTTCGTGGGCTTTACCAGCAACATCGTTGCGGGTTGCTACATCGGCTTTGACACGCCCCGCGATATGGGGCGCGGCGCGTCGGGTGGCGGCATGTGCGGCCCCGTGTTCCAGCGCTTTATGCTTGAGGCCACCAAGAAATACGGCGGCGGCGATTTCGACGTGCCCCCCGGTGGCCACTTTATCAAGATCGACCGCTTTACCGGCGCACGTCTGAGTGACGATGCGTCAGGTGAAAGCGTGGTGGCCGAATATTTCCGTGACGGTGAAGAGCCGCTCTTTGGCTTGATGTTCGACGGCGGCTTTGCAATGGGCGCCGATCTGCCGCTGGTCGAAGAAGTGGGCCGCGCCACGGGCCGCGAAGTGACCACATCCACCGGCAAAAAGGCCACCGTGGGACCAAAGGCAAACTTCGGCACGCTTAGCTCGGGCGGACTGTACTAGCCCGATAACACGCAGCACAGCGGCGCAGTCGTCATCCGACGGCTTGCCGCCTGTCCTGCGCTGGTTTACACCCGCATTTCAACACCATCCCGAAGGACACGAGCCGATGCGCGCCGAGGCCCAAAATACCGTTGCCGAGATCGAAAAATCACTGGAGCTGCTGGGGCAGCGTCTGGGCGTGGAAACTGCGCAATACCGGCTGGAAGAATTCAACGCCCGCGTCGAGGATCCAAACCTTTGGGACGACCCCGAAGCCGCACAAAAGCTGATGCGCGACCGTCAGTCGCTGGTCGATGCCATCGACACCTACGAAAGCATCAAACAGGATCTTGCCGACAACATCGAGTTGATCGAGATGGGCGAGATGGAAGGCGACGAAGAGGTCATCAGCGACGCCGAATCCGCGCTCAAGACCCTTGCGGTGAAGTCCGCGCAAAAAGAATTGGAAGCACTGTTGGACGGCGAGGCCGACAGCAACGACACCTTCCTCGAGATCAACTCGGGCGCGGGCGGTACCGAAAGCTGTGATTGGGCGTCGATGCTGGCGCGGATGTACGTCCGTTGGGCCGAGAAAAAGGGCTATAAGGTCGAACTGAACGCCGAGAGCGCAGGCGAAGAGGCGGGGATTAAGTCGGCCACCTATAAAATCACCGGCCACAACGCCTATGGCTGGCTGAAATCCGAAAGCGGCGTTCACCGTCTGGTGCGTATCTCGCCCTTTGATTCTGCCGCCAAGCGGCACACCTCTTTTACCTCGGTCAAAGTTTATCCGGTGGTCGACGACAACATCGAGATCGAAGTGAACCCCTCCGATATTCGCATCGACACCTACCGGTCGTCGGGCGCCGGTGGTCAGCACGTCAACACAACGGATTCGGCTGTGCGGATCACCCACCACCCCACAGGGATCGTGGTGACGTCATCGGAAAAGTCCCAACACCAGAACCGCGACATCGCCATGAAAGCGTTGAAATCGCGTCTGTACCAGATGGAGTTGGACAAGCGGTCGGCGTTGGTGAACGAAGTTCACGAAAGCGCGGGCGACGCAGGCTGGGGCAACCAGATCCGCAGCTATGTTTTGCAGCCCTACCAGATGGTCAAAGACCTACGGACCAACTACGAAACATCGGACACCAAAGGCGTTCTTGACGGCGATCTGGACGGTCTGATGGGCGCCACACTTGCGCTGAACGTCAGCGGCAAAAGCCGGTCGGAAGCGCAAGGCGACTAAGTATTCAGTGCGGGTCCATGTTTTGGTCCGGTGGGATTGCCCGTTCAGGCATCTATGAAGATGGCTGGGCGGCTGATTTCCAGTTTCTTGCCTGAGGCTACGTATTCCACTTGAACCTGCGCATGGCTGCGGCAAAGTTGCAGCCATGACAGATGATATTCTTTTCCAAGGCGCTTTGGCGCAATCGGGTGCACTTGCCAAGGGTGCCATGACCGCAACCGATCTGATGCAGGCAACGGTGCAGCGCATCGCGGACGTGAACGGGACAGTTAATGCCGTCGTGTCGCTGCGCGATGAAGATGCACTGATGGCCGAAGCAAAGGCCGCCGATGAAGGACCGCGCACCGGATGGCTGCACGGGATGCCTATTGCCATCAAGGATCTGGCCAACGCCGCAGGGCTGCCCACGTCGATGGGGTCGCCGCTGTTTGCGGGGCAGGTGGCGGCAAAAGATGATGTGATGGTGGCGCGGTTGCGGGCTGCCGGTGCCATTGTGATCGGTAAAACCAACACGCCCGAGTTCGGCCTTGGCTCGCACACCATCAATCCGGTGCACGGGGCCACGCACAACCCCTATGCGCATGGACGTTCGGCAGGCGGCTCATCTGGCGGGGCGGCGGCGGCGCTGGCCTGCGGGATGCTGTCTGTGGCCGACGGGTCGGATATGATGGGATCATTGCGCAATCCGGCGGGGTGGAACAACGTCTACGGGATGCGCCCCACGTGGGGGCTGGTCCCGTCCGAACCCGAGGGTGACAATTTCCTGCACCAACTGGCCACCAACGGCCCGATGGCGCGCAACCCCTCTGACCTTGCGGCATTGCTGGACACGATGGCAGGGCCGGACCCGCGTCAGCCGCACGAGCTGGCACAGGCCGCATCGTTGCCGCAGATTGCGGGCGGTATGGATGGGGTGCGCATCGGATGGCTTGGCAATTGGGGCGGCGCACTGCCGATGGATCATGGCATTCAGGACATTTCGCAGCATGCCCTGAAGCAGATGGAAGAGCTGGGCGCACATGTGACCGAGCAGACCCCGCTGTTTGATTCCGACGCGATGTGGGACAGCTGGATCACACTGAGGTCGTGGCAGGTGGGGACAGGACTGGCCGCACTCTATACCGATCCCGACCAGCACGAATACCTCAAGGACACCGCCCGCTGGGAGATCGCACGCGGCATGGCGCTGTCCGGGATGCAGGTTCACGCGGCCAGTGTTGTGCGCAGCAACTGGTTCAAGACCGCCGTGAAAGCCTTTGAAACATATGATGTTCTGGCGCTGCCTTCGGCACAGATTTGGCCGTTTGATGTGACATGGGACTATCCGCGCGAGATTGCAGGCGTGCAGATGGATACCTATCACCGCTGGATGCAGGTGGTGGTGCCGGCGTCGCTGTTGGGTCTGCCGGTGGTCAATGTACCTGTGGGCTTTGGCGGACCGGATGACACGCCTGCGGGTCTGCAACTGATCGGCAAGCGCGGGGCCGATGCAGCGCTGTTGCGGGTGGCGCAGGCGTGGCATCTGGCGACGGATTGGCCGAACGCGCGGCGCCCGCATCTGGGCTAGGGACGTGACGCCAAAGGCGCTAGAGCGGCTCGCGCCCCTCGGCGGCCAGTCGCGCGCGCAGGGCGCTGATCTGCGGCGTGTTCTGTTCCAAGGCAAAGACATAGGCCTGCGTGAGAAAGAAACAGGCGGCGTCAACATTCTGCGCGCCATCAGCCGCACGCGCATAAAGATCCACCAGCGCACGATGGTCGCCCGCCGCATGGGCGGCCAGAAGTTGGGCGTTCAGATCGGTCATTCCGCCGCCATTTGCCCCGCGCGATGCGCCTCTAGCTGTCCGGCGACCCATGCGTGGAACATATGCGTCGGCCCATCCATCGCAGGCGAGAACCGGCCGCCGTCGAACTGGGGCGCGTGCCGGCCGCGCTGCATGCCTTCGACAACAAAAATGTCTTCTTCGAACACCTGTTTCCATTGTGCGGTATTGCGCGCGCGCAGGGCAGGGTCGGTTTCAGCTTGGGCATAATAGATATGCACGTTTTCGGTTGTCTTTTCCGTGCTTTCCGGCAGCAGAATGATCGCAAAGGTATGGTCGCGGTGTACGCCCAACAGCACGTTGGGATAGGCGGTGACATATTCGGCGGCGGTGTCCCATTTGGCACTTAACCCATCGAAATCGGGAAACCGCTGGCCATCTTCGCCGGACATCTGGCGGTAAACCAGCGTGCCCTGACCGGAATATGAATCAGGTGCTTCGATATGGTAATGATCCTCAAGCCGCGAATAGCTGTTCAAACCGGGGTGGACCCAAGGCAAATGGTAGCTTTCGCAATAGTTTTCGACTGCCAGCTTCCAGTTGCAATTTACCGTCAGTTGAAAGCGGCTGTCGGCACCGCCGTGGTGCAGGGGCTGGTCAAACTCGGCCCAGCGGGCCAGCAGGTTGGCGTTGTGCACCGCAAAGGGGGCTGCATCACCTGAAAGGTTGATCCAGATCACGTCCATCCACACATGGCTGCGCACTTCGATCAGACCCAGCAACGCGCGGTCGATGCCCGCGTGGGTGTTGCGCCCCGGTCCGCCCACATGGGGGGTGCTGACCAGTCGGCCATCGGTGCTGTAACACCAGCTGTGATAGGGGCAGCGAATGGCCCCTTCGATCTTGCGGGGGGCATCGACAAGGATCATGCCGCGATGGCGGCAGATGTTCTGGAACACCCGTACCTGTGCTGCGCGGTCGCGCACGACCAGCAGTGGCATGCCCAGAAACGTCAACGGGACCGCATCCCCGATTTCTGGCACATCTGCGCCCACGGCCAGACCGGCCCAGCCCGAAGACAGAACGGCGGTGCGCTCTTCGTCAAAGACACGCTGGTCGATATAATGGGCGTTGGGCAGGCCGTTTGCCTGATCCAAGGGGCGGCGGACCGCGTCGAGGTTTGTGTGGGTCATCGGGCAGTTTCCCTTGGTCTGATGCAACAGTCATAGGCCAAATGGCCCGTGTCTGTATGCGCATCAGCGACAGGGGTTTTCTGCGGGCGACATACGCGCCGTCAGTGGAACGGTTCGGTATGGCGCAGCAATCTTTGGTGAAAGGGCAAAAGATCTTCGACGTCACAAAACCCTGCTGTGCGCCCACAGGCCAGCGCCTTGCGCCAATCGGCGCCAAGATGTTCATAGACGACACGTTCGATACGGTTGCTTGAAACGGTCTCGCGGATGGTGCGGGCGACGTAGCCGACCCAAAAGTTGTTCTCGAAGGACGCTTCACGCGCCAGAAAGTTGAACGAACAGGTCATAGCACCCCGACGCGCGATCACCGCCGATACGCCGTCATCCTGCCGTATCACCTGCCCGCGAAACTCGCGCGATATGCTGTCCTGCGCCAAACCCTGAGAGGCCAGCGCCGCGCGCGGCTCGAACCCGCGCAGAAAGGTGGCGTCGTTTCTGCGGCAGACATGGACCAGACCGACAACAAACCGCTCTTGCTGGATGAAGCTGCGGCGTGAAAACCGGTAAAAACCCGAGGGAAACAGGGTTTCGGGGACCGCGACAGCCGCGTCCCCCAGGAAACTCTCGATATAGGGGTCATGCAGGCTTTTGCGGTCGGGGCCGATTTCGTTCAGGGGTTCAAGCAAAACGCGGGCATCGACACCAAAAAAGTTGCAAATACGGGCCAGAACATCGGGGCGCGGAAAGCTCTCTCCCGACAGATAGCGGTTGAATTGCGTGCGGTTCACACCCAACTGCCGCGACAGTTCCGAGATCGAGGCAAAGCTTTGCGCCAAAATCCGAAGATTTGCGCCGAACATATTGCGCAATTCGACGGGTGATCGGTCGAGATAGGTCATCCAGATGCCTTATGTGAATGCGCTTAAAACGGTAGTGGAGTAGAGTTGGTACACGCATGACGTGGGAATTGACGCCGTTTAGCATCAGACCTGACGCGGTTGTGCCGCCAGACGATACGCCGGATGATACAAAATGCAATGGTTGTTGGCCCCACAACTGAATCCAAAGCTGCCAAACTGGTTGTCAGGCGCAATTTTTTTGCAGGGTTTGTCGGATCGGTGTGGTGGCGCGCTGCGATGGGCGGCATTGCCGTGATCCGGTGCGACGCGCAGGGCGGTCCGGCGGCTTGCATCAACAGACAGCGCGTTTGGGGGCTGGGTTCTTTGATGTGCGCGAAGTGCCGCGGCGCAACATCCAGATCCGCGACGTGTTGATACTGACCTGCAACGCAACGCTTTTGTAGTGTTGTGGTAGGGGCCGGTCACGCAACAGCGCAAACCGGTACCCGAGGGTTTTTTGTAGGGCAGGGGCTGGCCCCGTTCGGTGGCGTCAGTCGCCGCGCGACAGCGCCGCAACGCCGGTGCGCGCCACATCGACCAGCCCCAAAGGCCGCATCAGTTCGGCAAAAGCGTCGATTTTTTCCGGCGCGCCGGTGATCTCGAACACAAAGCTGGTCAGGGTGCTGTCGACCACGTTGGCACGGAAAATATCCGCCAGCCGCAGCGCTTCGACCCGTTTTTCACCGCCGCCCGACACTTTGAACATCGCCAGTTCGCGTTCGACCGATGGACCCTCGACGGTCAGATCGTTGACAGTGTGCACCGGTACGATGCGACCCAATTGCGCCTTGATCTGTTCGATCACCTGCGGCGTTCCGGTGGTGACAATGGTGATCCGGCTCAGGTGACCGGTATGGTCCACCTCGGCCACGGTCAGGCTGTCGATGTTATAGCCACGCCCCGAGAACAACCCGATGACCCGCGCCAGAACACCCGGTTCGTTTTCGACCAGAACGGCCAGCGTGTGCCGTTCCTCGACATCGGAAAAGTTGGGCCGCAGGTTATAGGCCGAATGGCTGGTAGCGCCTTTTTTGATTTTTAGAGCTGACATATCCGTATTCCTTTACACCAGCACCGAACCCTTGGCGTCGATCACGCCTTGGGTGTCGGCTTCGCCCAGAAGCATTTCGTTGTGCGCCTTGCCCGACGGGATCATCGGGAAACAGTTCTCGTGCTTTTCGACCAGGCAATCGAATACGACCGGACCGTCATAGTTGATCATCTCCATGATCGCATCGTCCAGATCGTCGGGGTCCGAACACTGGATGCCCTTGGCGCCGAACGCATCGGCCAGTTTCACGAAGTCAGGCAGGCTTTCGGACCATGAATGCGAATAGCGTTCGCCGTGCAGCAGCTCCTGCCACTGGCGCACCATGCCCAGGCGTTCGTTGTTCAGGATGAACTGCTTGACGGGCAGGTTGAACTGCATCGCGGTGCCCAGTTCCTGCATGTTCATCAGCCAGCTGGCCTCGCCTGCGACGTTGATCACCAGCGCCTCGGGGTGGGCCATCTGCACGCCGATCGAGGCGGGGAAACCGTAGCCCATCGTGCCCAAACCGCCCGAGGTCATCCAGCGGTTCGGATCTTCAAAGTTCAGGTATTGCGCCGCCCACATCTGGTGCTGGCCCACTTCGGTGGTGATGTAGCGGTCGTGGTCCTTGGTCAGCGCCTCAAGCCGTTGCAGAGCATGCTGCGGCTTGATCACCTTGCCTTCTTGTTTGAATTTCAGGCAATCGACCTTTTGCCATTCGTTGATCTGTTTCCACCACTTGGCCACGCCTTCGCTGTTGGTCTTGCGACCGCGCGATTTCCAGACCTTCAGGATGTCTTCCAGCACATGGGCCACGTCGCCCACGATGGGAATATCGGCCTTGATCACCTTGTTGATCGACGATGGATCAATGTCGATATGCGCCTTGATCGACTTAGGTGAAAATGCGTCCAGCACGCCGGTGATGCGGTCGTCGAACCGCGCGCCGATGTTGATCATCAGATCGCAGCCGTGCATCGCCATGTTGGCTTCGTACAGCCCGTGCATGCCCAACATGCCCAGCCACTTGCCGCCCGACGCAGGATAGGCGCCCAGACCCATCAGGGTGCTGGTGATCGGAAAGCCTGTGGCCTCGACCAGTTCGCGCAGCAATTGCGAGGCCGCAGGGCCAGAGTTGATGACGCCGCCGCCGGTATAGAACACCGGACGCTTGGCAGCCTCGATGGCGGCCACCAGTTCGGTGATCTCTTCCATGTTGCCCTTGACGACCGGTTGATAATGCGACTGCGACGGCTTGGGCGCGGTATAGGTGCCAGAGGCAAATTGCACGTCTTTGGGAATATCCACCAGAACCGGCCCGGGACGGCCCGAGATGGCGACGTGGAACGCCTCGTGGATCACGCCCGACAGCTTTTCAGTCTCTTTCACCAGCCAGTTGTGTTTCGTGCAGGGGCGGGTGATGCCGACGGTGTCGGCCTCCTGAAAGGCATCCGAACCGATCATAAAGGTCGGCACCTGTCCGGTCAGAACGATAATCGGGATGGAATCCAGCAACGCATCGGTCAGGCCGGTCACCGCATTGGTGGCACCGGGGCCGGATGTCACAAGACACACACCCGGCTTGCCGGTCGAACGCGCATAGCCTTCGGCGGCATGCACGGCACCTTGTTCGTGGCGCACCAGAACGTGCTTGATCGAGTTTTGCTGAAAAATCTCGTCGTAAATCGGTAGGACGGCGCCACCGGGATACCCGAATACCGTGTCCACACCCTGATCAATCAGGGCCTGAACCACCATCTTTGCACCGCTCATTTGACGTGTCATAGCTCTACTCCGGTTACGCCATACTGTCTTGCGCACATAAAAAAACCCCCGTTTTTGGCGGGGGCACATGGGTCGAATTCTGGTCTACCGTTACCGGCCCATGTGCGTTGATCCTACGATGACGACGACATCTAGCATGTCTTGGGTCCTCTCAAGTGCGTTTTGGGACATTATGAGCGGGGTCCAAGGCCGTCAACAGTCAAACGGTAGAAAAAAGTGTCGCACAGCGGGTTTTTCGCGACATTTTATTACGCGCCTTCGGAATTTCGCGACACAAGCGCAAATTGGCGCAGGGAATCGCCGTCATATCAACGTCCGGTGCCTTGCAGAACGCCGTGCTCCATCGCATAGCGCGTCAGACCGGCGGTGCTGGAGATGCCCAGTTTGCGCTTGATGTTCTTGCGGTGGGTCTCGACGGTGCGCACCGAAATATCCAGATCGCGCGCCACGTCCTTGTTTGTCATTCCTTGGGCCAGTTGCAGCAAGATTGTCTGCTCGCGCCCCGTCAGTGCCGACCGGATGTCGCCCGGTTTCGGCTCGATCGAGCCTTGTGCGCCGGTACACAGATAGCGTTCGCCGCGCATCACCGCGTCAATGGCGTCTTTGATTTCTTCCGTCGGCACATCCTTGAGCACATAGCCGCGCGCGCCGTGGTCCAGCGCCGAGGCGATGTATTCGGGGCTGTCGTGCATCGACAGGATCAGAACGGCGGTGTCGGGGTTGCGTTCCAGCACCAGTTCGGTGGCGGTCAGGCCGCCGATTTCCGGCATGTTCAGGTCCATCAGGATCACGTCGGGTTTCAGCGCGTCCATCTGGTCGATCACTTCGCGCCCGTTGCCCAACGTGCCAACCACCAACAGGTCGTCATAGCTTTCCAGAATGGACTGGATGCCCTGGGCGACCATCGGGTGATCGTCGACCACCAAAACGCGGATGGGATGGGGCAGTGGAGTATCTTCGGTCATGCTTGCATCTTTTGCGGTTTGGGATCGGTGGAGGTGTCTGTGCCCGATTTCGGATCGGGTGGCAGCAGGTGGGTCAGCGGAACGGTGGCCTCGACAATGGTGCCCGTGCCGGATGTTGCACCTTCGGCTACGCCATTGCCCCGCGATGACAGGATACGCAAGGTGCCATCCAGTTGTTCGACACGCTCTTGCATGTTGCGCAAGCCGATACCGCGCTGGTCGCTGCGGGTTTCACGCCGGATGCCAGAGCCGTTGTCGACAATGCGCAACGTCGCCCCGCGCCGGTGGCCACGCAGATCCACGGTAACATGGGTGGCACCCGAATGGCGTTCGATGTTGGTCAATGCCTCTTGGGCAATGCGATACAGTGCGATCTTGGCGTTCTGGTCCAGCCGGTTGCGGAAAACCACAGTGTTGAATGTGGTTTCGACGCCGGTGCGGGTCTGAAAGTCGGCGGTCAGGGATTTCAGCGCGGGGCCAAGGCCCAGATCGTCCAGCACGGCGGGGCGCAGGTCGCGGCTGATGCGGCGCACTTCCGAAATGGCGGTGGCCAGATTTTCGATGCCGCGGTCCAGCGAGGTTTCTGCCGTGTCCGCCGTACCGGATTTCAGTCGCCGCCGCGCGACATCAAGGGCAAAGCGGACACCCACAAGGATCTGGCTGATGCTGTCGTGCAGTTCCCGCGCCACACGGCCACGTTCTTCTTCCTGCGCGTCGAACACCCGCTGGGTCAGACGCTTGAGCTTGGCATCTGCCAGCCTGCGTTCGCGGATGTTGATCAGCATGCCCGATCCGAACACCAACAACACCGACAGCAATGTGATCGCGGTTATATAAAGAAATGTACGCTGTACCCGCGCTTCCACCTCGGCACGGGCGGCGGCGGTGGTGGCCAGCACGTCGTCGATGAACACGCCTGTGCCCACGGCCCACTGCCAGCTGGGAAAGGAGGTAACATAGGAAATCATTCGCGCGTCCTCTCCTGTTGACGGCTTGGGCCACAGATGTGTCAGATACCCGTCGCCCTGACGCGCGATGCCGATCAGTTCGCTGACAACCGGCGTGCCTTCGGCGTCGGTCTCGTCCATCCAGTTCTGGCCGATCCGGTCGGTCTGGCGCGGGCTGACCAGATTTGTGCCGTCATAGTCATAAACAAAAAAGAAACCCTCGCGGCCATAGATCATCGCGGCAAGGATCTGTTTGACACGTTTCTTGGCCGCGTCGTCATCGGGGGCCGCGCTGCCATAGATAAAGTAGAATCCGTTGCGCGCTTGGGTCACATAGTTGCGCAGTTCGGCCTTTTTTGCCCGGATCAACTGGTTTTCAAGGGCCAGAATTTCACGATCGGCCAGCGCGCGCGCCTGCACCGTCACCAATATGGCAATCACGGCCATCGCCAGAACCAACGGAATCGCCGCGACCAGCGACAGTTTCTGCGCATAGCTGAAGGTGAGACGGGACCAAAGACGCTGCATGGTGATTCGATAAGCCGTTTGAGGCTGAAATCATAGAGGGCAGGGCACCGAACGCGGCCCGCGATGCGCTTTGAACGTCAAAAAAAGACCGCTGGGACAGGTTTTTGACAGGTCAAAAGACTTGGCTACGCAGTACTTGGTATTCCATTTGTTGCGCGGCTGCTTAGTGTGACGTCCACTGAAACGACCACCTGCACCCATAGCCGAGTGGTCGTCATATAAACTTTGGGAGGAGTTCTAATGGACCGTCGTTCATTTCTGAAAACATCCGCGATTGGCGGTACCGCCGCCGCCGCAACCACGCTGGCCGCACCGCTTTACGCGCAAGGCAAGCGTACTTTGACAATGGTGACCTCATGGCCACGCGGTTTTGCCGTGCTGGATGATGCGGCAACCTATTTCAACACTATGGTTGACGAGATGTCCGATGGCACTCTGACCATCGAGAAAAAAGCCCCCGGCGAGCTGGTTGGCGCGTTCGAAGTGTTTGACGCTGTGTCCTCGGGACAGGCCGACATCTATCACGCGGCTGATTATTACTTTATCGGCCAGCACCCCGGTCTGGCCTATTTCACGGCTGTGCCCTTTGGCGGCACCGCCCAAGAGCTGACCAACTGGTATTTGCACGGTGGCGGCCACGAACTGCACAATCAGATCGGTGAAATCTTCAACATGAAGATGTTCCTTGCCGGCAACTCGGGCTCGCAGTCCGGTGGCTGGTTCCGCAAGGAAATCAACTCGGCTGCCGACTTCAACGGGTTGAAATTCCGTATGCCCGGTCTGGGTGGCAAGGTGCTGGGCAAACTGGGCGCCTCGGTTCAGAACATCCCGGGTGGCGAGCTGTATCAGGCATTGTCCTCGGGCGCGCTGGACGGTCTGGAGTGGGTTGGCCCGTTCGCGGACGAACGCGCAGGCTTCCAGGAAGTTGCGAAAATCTACTACACCGCCGGTTTCCACGAGCCGGGCTCGGGTCTGACCGCATCGGTCAATCTGGACGTGTTCAACGAACTGACACCGGCCCAGCAGAAGATCATCGAATATTCCGCGATGGCGACAACGCACACCGGTCTGGCCGAAACACTGGCCAACAACGGTGCGGCGCTGGCACGTTTGCAGCAGCAGGGTGTGAAAACCATGCAGTTCCCCGACGACGTCTGGGACGCATTCGGCGCTGCCTCGAAAGAGGTGATGGACGAGAACATGGACGACACCCTGTTCGCCGACATCCGCAACAGCTTTGAAGAGTCGCTGAGATCTTCGGCCGAATGGCTGCAAAAATCGGACGCCTTCTATGTTGAACAGCGCCAGCGCGTGCTGAACCAAGGCTAAGCGACAGATCAACAGACCAAAGGGGGCCGTGCGACATGCGCGGCCCCCGCACTGCATGTGGCTTGTCGGAACAGGCCAATAGGGCAACTGTGCAAATCCGGCGACACGTCCGGCACGCATACGGGGAGGGGATGAAATGGAAAACGACGTGACCTGCGAGGGATTTTTCCGGGCGGCAGAGGGCGCAAAGCTTGGCTGTCTCGATAAATTTCAGGACAGCGGACTGATACAGTTCATTTTTGGCAACCTGCTTGAGGCGGTCTACAACGTATTTGCGGCCCTGCTGAATCCGGCCATGTGGCTGAACTGGACTGACCCGCAGGCGATGATGCGCTTTATCTACTACGGCGGATCGGTCGAGCTGTTTTTTGTAGCGTTCCTGTTGCTGATCATCATCACAGTCGTTGGTCTCTGGCACCGTGGTTTCATGTGGGGCTGTGTGCGCGTCATCGAAGGGTTCAACAACACGGTGGGCCGCTTCTTTGCATGGGCGGGTCTGTTGATGGTGCTGCAACAGATCGTAATTGTTTTCATGCAGCGTATCTTTACGCGGCCCGATATTTCGATCGGCTTTGGTATTCCGATGCAGTTCGACATCTCGTGGTTTGGCGAAGAACTTAAGCTTTACAATGCTTTGGTGGTCACTCTTTGTGTGGCCTATACCTTTGTTCAGGGCGGGCACGTACGGGTTGACCTGTTTTATGCGGGTGCCAAGTTCCGCACCAAAAAGATCATCGACATGTTTGGCGCGGCCTTTTTCATGATGCCCTTTGCGATCATCACGTGGATGTACGGCTGGTTTTTTCTTTGGCGCCACCTTGTCACGCCGAACCCCTCGGCCTCGGACAATCTGGAGCTGTTGCTGCGCAAGGCACGCATCCTGAAATGGAACGTCGAGACCATCGGCTTTTCGCCCAACGGCTTTAACGGCTACTTCCTGTTCAAAATCCTGCTGATCGGGTTCTGCGCAATGGTGATGTTGCAGGCGGTTGCAACATTCTACCGCAGCTGGTGCGAGATGCGCGAAGGCGAGGAGTCCGAAGGCAAATACATGGACCGCGACAGCCTGGGTGCCGGCGAAGAAGCATATGAGGGCACGCACTGATGTGCGCCCCCATCGCAATACACAATAATGACGGCCGCACACGGCCTGCACGCAAAGATTAGGGACAGAATATCATGTTGTTTGGACTCGATGGCGTCGAGATTGGCCTGATCATCGTCTTTGTCTGCCTGTTTGGCGGCATCCTGTCGGGCTTTCCGGTGGCTTTTGCGATCGGCGGGGCTGGTATCATCTCGTTCGGGATCATTGCCGCGCTGGACAGCGCGGGCCTGCTGATCCATCAGGCGATTGACCAGTCCAGCGCGGCCTACCGCGATCTGGTCAACAGCGGGGTCAAGGCGGATTCAATCAGCATTTTCCGCTATCCCGACTTGCCGCGCATGGCTGAATCGGTGTTCCCCCAAGGTTGGGAAACCGCGATGGACCGCAACGTATCGTTCATCGTGAACCGTATGAATGAACGGGTTCTGGCGGGGCAGTCGATTGAAACGCTGCTGGCGGTGCTGATGTTCGTTCTGATGGGCATTACGCTGGAACGCTCTAAGATCGCCAATGATCTGCTGACGACGATGGCGCGGGTCTTTGGCCCGCTGCCGGGTGGTCTGGCGGTGTCGATCGTGGTTGTGGGTGCGTTTCTGGCCGCGTCCACAGGGATCGTGGGTGCGACCGTGGTGACAATGGGTCTGCTGGCATTGCCGACCATGTTGCGCCATAACTATTCGCCCGAGATTGCCACAGGTGTTATCGCTGCATCGGGTACGTTGGGGCAGATCATCCCGCCGTCAATCGTGATCGTTCTGCTGGGCACGCTGGCGGGCGATCTGTATTCGGCCGCACAAGAGCAACGCGCCCAGCTTGCGGGCTGTACCGACGCGCTGAGCTTTCTGGGCAAGCCTGCGGTTCTGTCCGTGGGTACGTTGTTTCAGGCGGCCTTGCTGCCGGGCATCCTGCTGGCTTTGATGTATGCGCTTTATGCCTTTGTCTATGCGTTGCTGAACCCCGAAAAAGCCCCCGCTGTGCCAATGGGAACGTCCAGCTCCGAGCCGATCACCCGCAGCGAAGGCTTTACGTGGTTCCTGGGCGCGCCGATCCTGATGGTGGTGGGTACGATCCTGCTGGCCAACGTGGGCATTGTCGGATCGCAAAACATGACCGTCTCGTCCTTTTCGGACATCGAACAAGGCGCGTCGCTGCGGACCAATGTTTCAGCGGAGTGCAAAGCGTCGATGATCGACCTGCACGGCCAGTCGAAATGGGATACAGCCGTCGCACAGCAGCAAGAGATTGACGCCGCCGGTGGCCTGCGAGCCTCCGAGCGTCTGACACCCGAAGCGCTGCAAGAGGCCGTCGACGCCAAAGTCGTGAACGCAGCCCCCATCGGCACCGGCACTGCGATCCTGTTGATCCTGACCGGCCTGATCCTGACCACAGCGCGTGGCGTCGCACCGTCGAGGGATAAGCGCCCGCTGGTGGTTGGTGCCATCGGTGCGGTGCTGGTGTTGCTGGTCGACATCCTGCTGATCGGTCCGCGCACCTCGTCCGGGACCTATGTTGCGCTGATGGCGATCCCCTTCACCACAGTGCTTTACGGGTGCTATCACGGGGTGATCAGCTGTTCCAAAAATGAACTGATCCGCGTGGTGTTCCCGCCGCTGGTTCTGATTGTCGCGGTGCTGGGCTCGATTCTTGGCGGTATCACCAACCCGACGCCCGCAGCGGCGCTGGGGGCGGGCGGTGCGATCATGCTGGCGGCCTATCGCAAGCTGACCGACGTCGATCGCAGCCCCAAGGTGATCATCTGGTCGACGCTGGCCATTCTGGTCTGCATCCTTGTCGGTGTGAATTTCGACCTGCGGATCAACACCGACGACGTGTCGTTCGAAAGCTGGGTTGCCTTTATCGTGGCCTATGCGGCCTATCTTTATGCGCTGTTCGGCCTGCTGTTCAGCTGCTGGGTCTTGTACACATCCGGTGTTCTGACGCCCATCGTACGCGAGACGGCCAAAGTAACCTCGATGGTGTTCACCATCCTGATCGGCAGCCAGCTTCTGAACCTTGTGGTCATCAGCTTTGGCGGCGAACACTACATCCAGATGTTCCTCAAGTCCTTTGACAACGAGATCAAGGTGTTCCTTCTGGTGATGCTGGTGCTGTTCGTTCTGGGCTTTGTTCTCGATTTCCTCGAGATCATCTACATCGTCATTCCGATCGTGGGGCCGGTGATCTATGGCGGCACCTTTGATCCGAAATGGGTGACGATCATGATTGCGGTGAACCTGCAGACATCGTTCCTGACGCCGCCCTTCGGCTTTGCGCTGTTTTATTTACGCGGGGTGGCCCCCAAAGAGGTCACCACCGGTCACATCTATCGTGGCATCATCCCCTTTGTGCTGATCCAAGTGCTGGGGCTGGCAATCTTGTGGTTCTTCCCTGCGATTGTGACCATCGTGCCGGATCTGATCCCGAGCTGATCGGGGCCGGATGGAAATGAACAAAGGGCGCGTCCTGCGGGATGTACCCTTTTTCGTGTGTGGGTGGGTGAGGCAAGCGCTGGAGGCTCTGCCTCCAGACCTCCGGGATATTTGTGGCCAAAAGAAGCGGGCTTAGCCGGCTTCCTGATGCAGCAGTGCCAGCAGGTCGGCAGCGGGCATGGGGCGGTGCAGGGGGGCACCTTGTCCGGCCCATTGCGCGCCAAAGCCGTGTTCGCCTGCGGCTTTGGCCGCGGCGTTGAGCGCTTTGCCAGCGTCATAGGCGATGGGGTAGTCCGGGGTTCGTGCCGTGGTTTGTGCCCCCCAAGCGGTAAAGCGGTTGGCAAGGCAGCGGGCGGGACGACCGGATATGGCTTGGGTCATGATCGTGTGCTGTGCCGCGGTGCCGGCCAGCGCTGCGCGGTAGGGCGCGTCGGCGCTGCTTTCTGGGCAGGCGATGAAGGCGGTGCCAAGCTGGGCTGCGATTGCGCCGATGTCCAGGGCCGCGCGGATGCCTGCGCCGTCCATGATTCCGCCCGCCGCGATCACCGGCAGGGGGGAGGTTTCGACCAGCAGGCGGGTGAGGGCGAATGTGCCCAGCATATCGTCGGGGGCCTCGGGATCGAACATGCCGCGGTGGCCGCCAGCCTCGAAGCCTTGGGCCACGATAGCGTCAAGACCGGCATCTGCGATGGCTTGGGCCTCGGCGGGATTGGTGGCGGTGGCAAGCAGGGTGCAACCCGCGTTCTTCAGGGCTGTAATACGCCGCGCGTCGGGCAGGCCAAAGTGAAAGCTGACCACGGGCGGGGCGGTGTCGCACAGCATCTCGAACATGGCGTCATCGTCGGCAAAGCTTTGGTAGATGGTGCGCAGCGCAGCGGGCGGCTTGGCATTATAGGCCGCAAAGAGCGGGCGCAGGGCGTCCAGCCATGCAGCTTCGCGGGCGGGGTCCGGCGTAGGGCGGGCGTGGACAAAAAGATTGACGTTAAAGGCGCGGTCCGTCAGCGCGCGGGTGGCGTCGATCATCGCGCGCGCGCCAGCGGCATCAGTGGCGCCGACACCGATGGAGCCCAAGCCCCCGGCGTTGGAAACGGCCGCAGCAAGGGCGGGGGTCGATACACCCGCCATCGGGGCCTGAATGATCGGGGCGCGTATATTGAGACGTGTCAGGATGTCCGGGGCGTTTTGCTGGTCCATCGGGGTCGCTTTCTTTGTTCAGGGAGCGCAGGCCACAGCGATATGGGTGTACAAGGCCGAGATGTCCTGCGGATGGATCAGCGGGCCGGGCGACTGTCGGGCAGCGAGATATTGGCGACCTGTTCGGCAATCGGGTCCGAGGACAGCGGATGCGTGTCCGGGCTGTAATCCTCGGGGTTTTTCAGCTTGGTCCACTTGCCGCCGACGTAGATTTCAAGCCCCGAAAAGTTGGATTTATAGCCCATCTTCTGACTGCCCGGCACCCAATAGCCCAGATAGACATAAGGCAGGCCTGCCTCGCGGGCGATGGCGATGTGATCGAGGATCAGATAGGTGCCAAGGCTGTGGCGGGGCATGTCAGGAGTGTAGAACGAATAGACCATGCTGAGCCCGTCCGACAAAACGTCTGTCAGACAGGTGCCGATCAGGTCGTTGTCGATGCCGGTGTATTCGATGACGCGGCTGCGCACCGGCGTTTCCTCGATCATCGCGGCGAATTCGAAGACGTCCATATCAGCCATGCCGCCATCGGCATGGCGACTGTCAAGATAGTGGCGGAACAGATCATATTGGGCTTCGGTGGCCCACGGCGATGTGACGCGGCGGCTGATGTCGGCGTTGCGGCGCAGGGTGCGCTTTTGGCTTTTGCTGGGTTTGAAGGCGGCGACATTAATGCGCGCCGAAAGACACGAAGCGCAATCGGTGCAGGACGGACGGTACAGCACATTTTGCGAGCGCCGAAAGCCCTGATGCGACAGGCTGTCGTTCAGTCGCCCTGCGCTCTCACCTTGCAGGGCGGTAAACAGTTTCCGCTCCATCCTGCCCTCCAGATAGGGGCAGGGTTGCGGAGCGGTAACATAGAACTGCGGAGCAAGAGGCAGCGAGTGGCGCATGAAACATCCCGTTGGTTTTTGCAGATGATAGCCGCCCAGAAACGTGTGACAAGAGCCACTTCGATTCAAGGTTTACAACAATCAGCGCAAAGTCCGGCGATTCATTGCTGCCGTGCCAAGGGCGATGTCGGTCAGGCTTTGGCCACGGGCCGACGCGCACATGAAGATCACCGACAGAAGTTGCAGCGGGAAGATCGCCCAGCTGAGGTAATAGCCGACCGTGTGGATCAATGCCTGACCCAGATCCAGACGCGCGCCTGAATCAGTGCGCAGCTCGATCGCTGTCAGCCGCATGCCCAGCGTTGCGCTGCTGTTGGCAATGGTGATCGTGCGATAGGCAAAGTCGATGGTGGCATAGAGAATGGGAAAGAAGAACAACGCGGTAAAGGCGGTGAACGGAACGATGATCACCGCCAGCACCAGCACAAGGATGGTGTCGACGATCCACGCCATGAACCGTTTTGACGTGACATCGCGGTAAAACTTCGGGTCGGTGATCGGATCGGCGGAATAGGTCATACAAGCCTTCTGTGCTTGGGGTGGGGCGGCCCCGCAAGAAGGGCCAGCCGTGGTGTCAGGGGCGCTCAGGCGTCGGCGTCGGATCTGCCGGGCTTGGCGCGTTCGTCCATGAACTGGTCGAACTCTGCCTTGTCCTTGGCGTCGCGCAGACGTTCCAGAAAGGCCTCGAAGTTGGTTTGTTCTTCTTCCAGACGGCGCAGCGTGTCAGCCTTGTAGCTGTCGAACGCCGAGTTTCCGGTAGAGCGCATGGTATTCAACGAACGGGACATGCGGCGGGACGAACAGGATTTGTTGAACATACGTTTGCTCCAGATCATGTAAAACAGGGTTGCAAGGCCGACGGGCCAGAAAAAGACAAAGCCAAGGACCATAAGGGCGATCCATGCGCCTTTGCCGCGATCATCCAGCCAGCCTTCGGCTTTTGCGAACCAACCGGGGTTCGAAGCAGAGGAAGCAGGTGCAGTAACAGTTGTCATTATGTGAACCTTTCATCATCAACGTAAAATCCCGGTTTGATTTGGTGTGTGCCGGAATGTGAATGTCTTTCACATCAATCAATTTGGGTATTCTGGCGGACGACACAAGGGTCTATGTGAACGTTTTTTACATTATCTGAAATACTTATGTAAAATCAGATATTTGTGCGTCACATATTTTGGCAAGTTCGGCCGGATCGGCGGCGAAAACATGGTGCGGCGTGCCCGCTGCGGCCCAGATCACGTCAAAATCCAGCAGGCGTTTGTCGAAAAACGACTGGATCGGTGACAGGTGGCCCACGGGCGATACCCCGCCAATGGCAAAGCCAGTTTGCGCACGGATCAGGGTGGCGTCGGCCTTGCCCAGTTCTTCGCCTGCCAGTGCTGTGGCCTTGGCCGGATCCACGCGGCTGCCGCCTGCGGTGACGAACAAGACCGCACGCCCGCTGGTCTGGCCCTGAAATACGATCGACTTGCCGATCTGGTCCACCGTACAGCCCACAGCGTCGGCTGCGTCCTGCGCGGTGCGGGCAAGGGCGGTTTCGGTGATCTGCGGTGTCAGCCCGGCGGCCTCGAGGGCGGCACGGACGCGTTTCAGGCTTTTGCTCATGGGGGTATAAGTGGCAATTGGGGCGTCAGGGTGCAAGGGCTGAAATCATTGCGTGCCCGCCCCCCATTGACGCGGCGGGTGCAGCGGTCAAAGTGGGGCCATGACCAATCCCCTGATCCCCCTGCGCATACCGCGTGCTTTTGATCCCGACCGTGGCGCCGAGGCGCGCGAGCGGGTGACAGATGTGACACCCGAACAGGCCGACCTGCTGGCGGGTTCAGCTGCGTGCAGCCCCTATCTGGCGGGGCTGATCGAAAAGGAGGCCGGATGGATTTCCGGCGCGTTGCAAGACCCCGAGGTGGCGCTTGCCGATACATTAAAGACTGTGGCCGCATTAGAGCAGGGCGATCTGATGAGCGGTTTGCGGCAGGCCAAGCGGCGGGTGGCGCTGTTGACGGCTCTGGCCGATCTGGGCGGCGTGTGGCCGCTGGAGCAGGTAACCGATGCGTTGACGGCGCTGGCGGATGCGGCTTGCGATACGGCGTTGCGTGCGGGCATTGCCACACAGATCAAGCGTGGCAAGCTGCCGGGTCTGGGGGTGGATGACATCGCAGACGCGGGCGGCATGGTGGTGCTGGCGATGGGCAAGATGGGTGCGGGCGAGCTGAATTATTCCTCGGATATCGACCTGATCTGCCTGTTCGACGAAACGCGGTTTGATCCGCCTGACTATCACGAGGCGCGCGCCGCCTTTGTGCGTGCCACGCGCGCGATGAGCGCGGCGCTGAATGACATCACCGGCGAAGGCTATGTCTTTCGCACCGACCTGCGCCTGCGCCCCGATCCGGCTGTCACCCCTGTGTGCATGTCGATGGAGGCCGCCGAGCGATATTACGAAAGCCTTGGCCGCACATGGGAGCGTGCCGCCTATATCAAGGCGCGGCCGGCAGCGGGCGACATTGCGGCGGGCAACAGGTTTCTGACCATGATGCGGCCTTTCGTGTGGCGCAGGCATCTGGATTTTGCCGCCATTCAGGACGCCCATGACATGCGTCTGGCGATCAGGGAACACAAGGGGTTGGGCGGGCCGATCACGCTGCCCGACCACAACATGAAGCTGGGGCGCGGCGGTATTCGCGAGATCGAGTTTTTCACCCAGACCCGCCAGTTGATCGCAGGCGGGCGCGACGCCGATCTGCGGGTGCGTGGTACGGTGTCGGGGCTGGAGGTTCTGGCGCAAAAAGGCTGGATTCCTGCCGAAGTCGCAGAGCGCCTGACCGACCATTACCGTGCCCACCGCACGGTCGAACACCGTTTGCAGATGGTGCGCGACGCCCAGACGCACCGGCTGCCCGCCACCGACAAGGGCTTTGCCCGTCTGGCGGCGATGATGGACACCGATGTTGACAGCCTGCAAGCCGACCTGCGCACCCGCCTTGAGGCCGTGCATGAAGACACCGAAGGGTTTTTCGCGCCCTCTGCACCGCCCGAGACCCAAGGCACCGTGCCTGATATTGATCTGTCGATCACCAACCGCTGGCCCACTTACCCTGCCTTGCGCAATGCGCGGGGCGCGGCGGTGTTTGAAAGAATTCGGCCCGTTTTCCTAGAAAAACTATCGCGGGCGGCACGGCCCGACGAGGCGCTGCGCGCGCTGGACGGGTTTCTGGCGGGTTTGCCTGCTGGCGTGCAGCTGTTTTCGCTGTTCGAGGCGAACCCGCAACTGGTTGATCTGCTGATCGACATCGTTGGAACATCCCCTGCGCTGGCCCGTCACCTCAGCCAGAATGCGGGTGTCTTTGATGCGGTGATTGGCGGCGCGTTCTTCGAGGCATGGCCACAGACAGACGACTGGCAGCGCGATCTGGAAAGCGCGCTGCAAGATGAGGCGGATTACGAATCCAAGCTGGATATCGTGCGCCGCTGGGCCAAGGAATGGCATTTTCGCATCGGTGTGCATCTGCTGCGCGGGGTGATTACGCCGCAGGTTGCGGCCATGCATTATTCCGATTTGGCGCGTATCTGCGTGCGCGCGCTCTGGCCGGTGGTGGTAGACGAATTTTCCCGCCGCTTTGGCCCGCCGCCGGGACGGGGCGCGGCAGTGTTGGGGATGGGGTCGCTGGGGGCCGGAACGCTAAGCGCCACGTCGGATCTGGACATGATCGTGATCTATGACCCGCTGGATGCTGATGCCTCGGATGGTCCCAAATCGCTGGCCACGCGGCCCTATTACGCGCGGCTGACGCAGGCGTTGATCACCGCGATCACCACCAGCACGGCGCAGGGCAAGCTGTACGAGGTCGACATGCGCCTGCGTCCCTCTGGCAATCAGGGGCCTGTGGCCACCAGTTGGGCCAGCTTTCAGGAATACCAGAAAAAAGAGGCGTGGACGTGGGAACATCTGGCGCTGACCCGCGCCACCGCGATTGCAGGTCCGCCCGATCTGATCGCCGATATCGAGGATTTCCGACAGAGCCTTTTAGCGCTGCCGCGCGACACTGCCGACACCCTGCGGGACGTGGCGGACATGCGCGCGCGGATCGCTGCGGCCAAGCAGCCCGGCGGCCCGTGGGACACCAAGCTGGGACAGGGCCGGATGCAGGACATCGAACTGGCGGCCCAGGCGGGCGGCTTGCTGTCGCACCGTCTGGCGCGCAGCGTGACCAGCGGGGTTGCCGGTGGCGTGGCGTGTGGCCTGTGGGATCGGGCCGCTGCCGACACGTTGCTGCGCGCCTACCGGTTGTGCTTTGACATGCAAATCGCTGTGCGCCTGCTGACGCAGGCGCCGCTGGACACAGACGCGCTGGGGCAGGGCGGGGTCACGTTTTTGCTGCGCATCACCGACCAACCCGACCTTGCCACGCTCGCGCGTGCACTCAAGGATACAACCGCCGCCGCTGCCGCCGTGATAGACGCGGCCCTGATAGAAGCGAAAGAGCCATGACGCAAAAGGGTGACCACAACGACCCCAAGGGACTGATACTTGAGGCCTTTCGCATCGACGGAATCACAGCCTCGGAATGTCGCAGCATCTTTCTGGATTGGGCGCTGAGCCTGCCGGTGGATGCCGATACGCGCATCGCATTGCAGGCGCTGCTTATCCAATATGACAACAGGCCGGATCACCCCATGACGCTGGTGATGACCGAAGGGCTGGCGGCAATGGACAAACCGCGCCGCCGTGGCGGCTGGCGCAGCAGGGCGCGGGACTAGAGCGCAGCACAGTGCAACGCGGTGTTGCCCTTGCACAGCCTTGAAGGGGCCGCTACATTTTTGCCACAATTCAGCGGCGCGGTTGGCGATTCCTGACCCAATCCCCGAAAAGGTATTTGTTAAATGTTAGCTTTGTTTTTTCTTCCTGCCGTACTGGCCTTGGGTTTTTTCATCGCGGACGGAAATGACGACAGCGGCGATGCTGCGGAAGACGTCCCCGAACCCTCTCCTGAACGCGATCTTGACCTGCTTGAAGAAAGTGAAACCAGCGGCGGCGTCTTTGAAGGGACGCAAAACGCCGAATTGATGGTTGGCACCGATGCGGGCAGCACCATATCCGGTTTTGACGGCGACGACATCATCAAGGCAAACGGCGGCGACGACACGATCGACGCAGGACAGGGCGACGACACAGTTGAAGCCAGTGACGGAAACGATAGCGTCACAGGTGGGAAAGGCGACGACAGCGTTTCGCTGGGGGAGGGCGACGATAAATACGGCGAGAACGTCTGGACCTTGGAAGACCAACTGCCGATGGCGGGCGACGATACCGTTAGCGGCGGTGCCGGTGCGGACACGCTTGTAGACTCGCAGGGTTCGAACGTTTTGCACGGTGGCACAGGACGTGATTTTATTGATGCGCGCGACTACGGTGAAAATCCGGGCAATGACACGGTCGACGGTGGATGGGGTAGCGATACGCTGTTGATCGACGACGGCGACACAGCCACGGGTGGCAACGGTGCCGACTACTTTGACCTTTGGGTGAAAGAAGACCGGATCGGAGAGGCCGTGACCATCACGGACTTTGACCCTGACGAGGATGCCCTGACCATTTTCATCGGTCGCTCTGCCGAAGAGGATTCACCCGATATCACGCTGACGCATGATGACACCACCAATAT